>CAYSAC010000118.1:3942-8687 GCA_964428815.1 uncultured Acidimicrobiaceae bacterium
CGCCGCTACGGTCCCTCGGGATGGCCCCCGCTCGTCGCAAGCCCCGCACACCCGCCGGCCGCGCGCGGCTCGCGCTCGAGCGACTGACGCTCGAGTTCCCCGGGACGCCCGCCGAGCTGTGCGCGCTGCGCCACTCGGACCCCTTCGAGCTGCTCGCGGCGACGATCCTCTCGGCCCAGACGACCGACGAGCGGGTGAACATGGTGACGCCGATGCTCTTCGCCCGCTACCCGCGCCCAGAGGACCTCGCAGCTGCCGATCCCGAGGCGCTCGAGGAGATCATCCGCTCCACCGGCTTCTTCCGTTCGAAGGCGAAGAGCCTCATCGGCATGGCGTCCGGCGTCGTCGAGCGCTTCGGCGGCGAGGTGCCCTCGCGGATGGAGGATCTCACGACGCTGCCGGGCGTCGGGCGCAAGACGGCCAACGTCGTGCGCAGCGTGGCGATGGGGCTGCCGGGTCTGCCAGTCGACACCCACGTCGGCCGGTTGGCGACCCGGTTGGCGCTGACCGCGGAGACCGACCCGGTGAAGGTCGAGCTCGAGCTCAACCGCATGGTGCCGGCAGGGGAGCGAGGGAGGTTCAGCCTGCGGCTGATCCTGCACGGCCGGCGCACCTGCCTCGCCCGAAGGCCCCGGTGCGAGGACTGCTCGCTCAACGACTTCTGCCCCGCCTCAACGGTGTGAACGGCCGGCATCAACAGTGTGACAATTCTCCCTGCCCGCGCTGCGCGCGCGGGGGGTCCGAGGCGATATGTTCGGAGTCAACCAGGTTCCCGCCACCTGGTCCCTGGTGACGCTGGGATCCGCCGCCCGGCGTCGCCCGACAGATGGCGCTCCCTCCGGGGGGCGCCATCGTCGCGTTCGGGATGGAAACGGTCGATTTCAGCCGATCTCGCGCAGCAGCTTCTCCAGCCGCCGAGACGCCGTGCTCAGGCTGCGCTCGACCTCGTAGAGGGCGTTGGCGAGGTCCTCGCGGGCCGTGCCTTCGAACCGTGAAGCCACCTCGATGACCCGGTGCTCGATGTCGTCGAGGGCGCTGGCGAGCGAGCTGAGCTCGGCGGTCGGGAGGTCCATCGCCTCTTCCTAGCGCCTTAGCTCCCTAGCGCCTGAGCTCACGAACCCGCCGGATTCGGTTAGGGGCCACGGAAGGGCGCCGGTAGCCTCGCCGGTCGTGCTGCGACGACTCGACCTCCGGGGTACCGGCACCACCCTGCGCGGCCGCCTGCCACGGCCTGCGGCGGCCGCCGAGCCGCCGATCGAGGAGGTTCGGGCCGTGCTGGCCGAGGTTCGCGATGGCGGCGACGACGCGCTCCGCCGCCTCACCGAGCGCTTCGACGGCGTCGTGCTCGACGACATCCGCGTTCCGCCCGCCGAGGTCACGGCCGCGCTCGAGGCGATCCCGGCGGCCCTGCGCGATGCCCTGGTCGTCGCCCACGCCAACATCACCTCCTACCACCAGGCCCAGGTCCACGACCAGGTCACGCACACCAACGGCGGCATCACGGTGCGCGAGCTCGTTCGCCCTGTCGACCGGGTCGGCTGCTACGTGCCCAGCGCCCTCGCGCCCCTGATCTCCACCGTGCTCATGACCGCGGTGCCGGCCAAGGTCGCCGGGGTGGACGAGGTCGTGCTCTGCGCCGCGCCCAGCCGTGACGGCGCGATCGACCAGGGCATCCTGGCCGCCGCCGCGCTCGCGGGCGTCGACGAGGTCTACCGGATCGGTGGCCCGGCCGCGATCGGCGCGCTGGCCTACGGCACGGCCTCGATCAGGCCAGTCGACGTCATCGTCGGCCCGGGCAGCGCCCGCGTCGCCCAAGCGAAGCGCGAGGTCGCTTCGCGCGGCCTGGTCGGCGTGCCGTCGGCCTTCGCCGGCCCGTCCGAGGTCGTCGTCGTGGCTGATGCGTCGGTGCCGGCGTCGTTCGCCGCGGTCGACGTCATCCTCCAGGCCGAGCACGGCCCCGATGGCCTGGCGTGGCTCGTCACGTGGGACGAGGGCGTCGCCGACGCGGTCTCGGCCGAGGTGGCTGCGCAGGTCGCGGCATCGCCCCGGCGCGCGCACATCGAGAGCACCCTGGCCGAGGGCGGCTACGTGGTGCTCTGCGACGGACCCGAGCAGGCGATGGCCGTCGCCAACGAGATCGCGCCAGAGCACCTCGAGCTGCTCGTCGCCGACCCCGAGGCGCTGATCCCGCTCGTCCGCCACGCCGGCGCGGTGTTCTGCGGGCCATGGGCGCCGGCATCGGTCGGCGACTACCTGGCCGGACCCAACCACGTCCTCCCCACCTACGGCTCGGCCCGCTTCAGCGGCGCGCTGCGCGTCGACGACTTCTGCAAGCACATCCACGTCGTGACCCTCGACGAGGCCGCGCTCCGCACGGTCGCGCCCCACGTCGTCGCCCTGGCCGAGGCCGAGGGGCTCGCGGCTCACGCCGACTCGGTCCGCCGCAGGGTCGCGGGATGACGCGCCCGCGGGTGCGCGACGACGTCGCGCTGATGGACGGGTACCACTCGCCCCAGGTTGACGTGGCCGTGCGCCTCAACACCAACGAGGCGCCGGTGCCGCCGCCGGCCGGGTTCAGCGCCGCGCTCGCGGCCGAGCTCGCTGGCGTCGAATGGCACCGCTACCCGGACCGCTCGGCCCGCGCGCTGCGCGCCGCGATCGCCGACCACCACGGTGTCTCGCCCGATCAGGTCTTCGCTGCGAACGGGTCCAACGAGGTGCTGCAGACGCTCTGCCTCGCCTACGGCGGCGCCGACCGGTCGGTGGCCGTCTTCGAGCCGACCTACGCGCTGCACAGTCACATCGCGCGCCTCACGGGCACGGCCGTGCTCACTGGTGAGCGCACAGCGGATTTCGCGCTGGACCTCGACGAGGTGCGGCGCGTGCTGGCGCAGGGGCCAGCCATCACGTTCCTGTGCTCGCCGAACAACCCCACCGGCATGGTCGAGTCAGAGGCCACGGTCCTCGAGGTGCTCGAGCGCGCACCAGGCATCGTCGTGGTGGACGAGGCCTACGGCCAGTTCGCGCCGTGGTCGGCGCTGACCCTCGTGGGTGAGGACCGGTCGCTCGTGGTCACGCGCACGTTCTCCAAGACGTGGTCGATGGCGGCAGCGCGGCTGGGCTACCTCGTGGGACCGGCGTGGCTCGTCGCCGAGCTCGACAAGGTCGTGCTCCCATACCACCTCGACACCGTCAAGCAGATCGCCGGCCGGCTCGCGCTCGAGCACACCGAGGAGATGTTGGCCAGGGTCGCGGGCCTGGTCGAGGAGCGCGGTCGACTTGTCGCCAGGCTCGGCGAGCTGGACGTCGACCTGTGGCCGTCAGGCGCGAACTTCGTGCTGTTCCGCCCGCGCGCCCGTGACGGCCGCGACGTCTGGCAGGCGCTGCTCGAGCGCTCGGTCCTCGTGCGGGACTGCTCGTCGTGGCCGCGCCTCGACGGCTGCTTGCGCGTCACCATCGGCACACCCGACGAGGACGATGCCTTCCTCGCCGCACTGGAAGAGGTCCTGTGACATGAGGTCGGCCACCAAGCAGCGCACCACGAAGGAGACGAGCATCGAGGTCGCCCTCGACCTCGACGGGCCCGCCGGTGAGGTGTCCGCCACGACCGGGTTGCCGTTCTTCGACCACATGCTCGACCAGCTCGGCCGCCACGGCGGCTTCGACCTGACCGTGCGCGCCGAAGGTGACCTTCAGGTCGACGGCCACCACACGGTGGAGGACGTCGCCATCACGATCGGCGAGTGCTTCCGCGAGGCGCTCGGCGACAAGGCCGGCATCCGGCGCTTCGCCAGTGGCCTGTTCCCCCTCGACGAGGCGCTCGTCGAGGTCGCGCTCGACCTGTCGGGCCGACCGTTCACGACCTACGAGGTCCCCTTCGGCGAGGTCCTGCCGCTCGGTGACCCGCCCTTCAACCCCGAGATGGCCGAGCACTTCTGGCAGTCGTTCGCCACCAGCGCCGGCATAACGCTGCACGTGCGTCTGAAGGCCGGCCGCAACACCCACCACATCGTCGAGGCCACCTTCAAGGGCGTCGCCCGCTGCCTGCGCGACGCGGTGCGCGTGGAGGGCGCGGGCGTTCCCTCCACCAAGGGCAGCCTGTGACGGCGGACGCTCCGCGGCTCGCCGTCCTCGACTACGGCATCGGGAACCTGCGCTCGGCGCAGAAGGCGCTGCAGAAGGTCGGAGCCGACGCTCGGCTGGTCACCACGCCAGAGGAGGCGGCTGGCGCCGCGGGCGTCGTGCTGCCCGGCGTCGGAGCGTTCGGCGCGTGCATGGCCGCGCTGCGCGGGTCGGGACTCGACGCCGTCGCGCTCGACGCGATCGAGCGGGGCACTCCGTTCCTCGGCATCTGCGTTGGCATGCAGCTGCTCTATGAGGGGTCCGACGAGGATCGAGCGGCGACAGGGCTCGGTGTCCTGCCAGGCCGCATCCGACGCCTGCCCGACGGTGTGAAGCGCCCGCAGATGCAGTGGAACGTGCTCGACGTGCGCCGGCCCGGCGACCCGCTCGTCGGTGGCCTCGGACCGCAGCCGTGGGTCTACTTCGTCCACTCGTACGCGGCTGAGGTCGATGACGACAGCCTGCTGGCCACCTGCGACTACGGCGGGCCGGTGGTCTCCGTCGTCGGCCGCGATCGTCTCTGGGCCACGCAGTTCCACCCGGAGAAGTCGGGCGCGACCGGGCTCAGCATCCTCGAGCGCTTCGTCGCCATCTGCGCGTGATGGACCTCTATCCCTCGATCG
>CAYSAC010000119.1:0-8628 GCA_964428815.1 uncultured Acidimicrobiaceae bacterium
AGCAGGGCGACGGCGGCCGCCAGCCCGCCGCCGGCGCTGATCCCGCCGACACCGATCCGCGTGCTGTCGATGTCCAGCTCCTCGGCGTGCTCGTGGACCCACGCCAGGCCGGCGTAGCAGTCGTCAAGCGGTCCCGGGTACGAAGTCTCCGGCGCCAGGCGGTAGTCGACGGACACGCCCACCATGCCGAGTCGTGGGCACCGAGCGTCGAACACGGCGTCGTCCATCGTGTACGAGCCGATGACGTAGCCGCCGCCGTGCATCGAGTAGAGACACGGGAGCAGGCCCTCGGCGCCCTTCGGGCGGTGGACGCGCACGACGACGTCTGCGTCGCCGTGCACGACGTGGTCGGTGCGCTCGACGGCATCGGACAGCGGGACGTCGAACGCGATCCCGCGGACCATCGCGACGCTCTCAGCGTCCATCTGGCCGAAGGGCATGAGGCCGATGGCCTGGGCGACTTCCGGGTCGAGCCGATCGGTCAGCGCCACGCCGCATGCTATCGCCTCGGGTCTCGACGCCGACGTCGAAATCGGCTCTGGGTAGGCTCTTCGACGGAAGTGCCACAGCCGCGACCAGCGGCGAGCTGCCGGTGAGGAGTGATGGTGACGATCGAAGACCGCATCGATCTGGTGAGCGGTGCCTTCTGGGGGCGCAACCCGCACGAGGAGCTGACGTGGCTGCGGGCGAACGCTCCTGTGTGGCGCGACCCGGCCAGCGGCGTCTGGGGCGTCGCCACCTACGACCTCGTGAAGCACGTCTCCACGCATCCGGAGCAGTTCAGCAACGCCGGGGGGATCCGGCCTGACCACGACCCCGTCCCGATGATGCTCGACATGGACGACCCGGCTCACTGGCAGCGCCGAAAGCTGGTGAACAAGGGCTTCACGCCACGCCGGGTGCGGGAGAGGGAGTCCTCGATCCGCGACACCGTGGACCTGCTCATCGACCGTGTGTGCGAGCGGGGCGAGTGCGATCTGGTCGGGGACATCGCGGCGTGGCTACCGCTCATCGTCATCGCGGACTCGCTCGGCGTGGACCCGGCCGACAGGGAGAAGCTGCTCGGGTGGAGTGAGGACATGATGTCGATGCTCGGCCAGAAGAGCGACGAGGCCATGCAGCGCGCCCGCGCAGCCGGGATGGCCTACTACCAGTACGCAGCCGAGGTGATCGCGGCGCGACGGAAGAACCCGACCGACGATCTCATGAGCGTGCTCGTGCACGCGGAGATGGACGGCGACCGCCTCGACGACAGCCAGGTCATCAGCGAGTCGCTCCTGATCCTGAACGGCGGCGACGAGACGACACGCCACGTCATCTCGGGGGGCGTCTACCAGCTGCTCGTGGAGCGGGATCGTTGGGAGGCCGTCCGGGACGATCGTGATCTCCTCCCGTCGGCCATCGAGGAGATGCTCCGCTGGGTCAGCCCGATCAAGAACATGGCCCGGACGGCGACGGCTGACGTCGAGCTGGAGGGTCAGCCGATCGCCGCTGGCGACAAGCTGCTGCTCCTCTACTCCTCTGCCAACCGTGACGAGGCCGTCTTCGAGGATCCGTTCCGGTTCGACATCGGGCGCAGCCCCAACGAGCACGTCGCATTCGGCTTCGGTCCGCACTTCTGCCTCGGCGCGAACCTCGCCCGGCTCGAGCTGCGCGTGGTGCTCGAGCAGCTCCTCGACCGGTTGCCTGGCCTCACGTTGGTAGGGGAGGACGAGCCTCCGCACCGACCGGCGAACTTCGTCAGCGGCTACGAGCACATGCGCGTGCGCTTCACCCCCACCCACCCGATCGCGAGCGGCACAGGCTCGGCGTAAGTCGCAACACCGTATGAGCGATTGCGCGGATCGACGCGAGCGGGCCGGCGCTCACCTGCCCAGTCGCGGACCCCTCGTCGTGCCAGCGGGCGACTGGTCCGAGCAGGAATTCGGGTCAACAGGACAGAAGTAGAACCCAGTTCCAGCGTCGACGCTGGGGGAAAGCACATGGACCGCGGGCTGCCGTGACCAATGGACCCGGACGACCCCGCCACCCGAACGGCCGGCCGGCCCGACCCGAAGGCACGAGGTCCATGGCGACAGCTCCACAGCACGCAGCGTCACTGCCGCCGTGGACCTGCCGCCTCGTGCCGCAGACAACCGGTATCCAACCTGCGGACCCTGAGCTAGCGCCCCAGTTCCCGGTCCTATAACCACTTTCGACGTCGGATTCGAAAAATGACGTCGCCTGATGTCAAACTGGTCATGCAAGACACGAGCGAGGGGGGGCCATGCGTCTACCGGTCGGGCTCAAGGATGCCAAGGTTGCGCTCGGGCTCGTTGCCGGGATGCTGCTTGCCGGTTTCGTGTTGCCGTTGGCGGCGCCGGAGAAGGGTGTCGACGTCGGAGCGATCGAGTCCGGTGCGGGCGGGGTCGTGTCGGGCCCGGGTGCCGGGTCGAACGGGGGTGGCACCGCCGACGGGCTGGCCGGTGGATCGGGAGGCGTCGATCCAGCCGGCGCCGGGGCGCAGCCGTCCGGTGATGCGGGAGCCGGCGCCACGGCCACCCCTGGCGAAGCGGGTGGAACGGCTGCTGCGGGCAGCGCCGACCGCACCGCATCCGATCGCGGTGTCACCCCCGACTCGATCAAGATCGGCGTCGCGCTCGCCAACCTCGACTCGCTCAACCGAACGGGCGTGGGGGCGAGCAACGGAACGGTGGACGAGCGCACGCGCATCTGGCAGGCGATCGTGGCTGACGCGAACGCGCGCGGGGGTGCCGCGGGGCGCAAGATCGAGGCGGCGATCACCGACTACGACCCGATCGACGCGTCGACGCCGCCGCAAGCGTGCCGTCGGCTGGCCGAGGACCAGAAGGTCTTCGCCATCTTCGGCGACGTCGGCTGGCCACGCGCCGCCGTGGTCTGCGCGACGCGCCAGTACGGACTTCCGAACATCTCCTACGACGCACAGGAGAGCAGCACGTTCGCGGAGTCGCGTGGGTTGCTGTGGACCTCACTGGCGAGCTACGACCGGATTCTCTACAACCATGTCGTCACCTTGCACGAACGTGGGCTCCTCAAGGGCAGGAAGCTCGGTCTCGTCACCATCGAGGGCACGACCCAGGCCCACGACCGCGTCGAGATCCCTGCGCTCCGATCGCGCGGCTACGAGCTCGCGCACCGGGCGAACCTGTCGCAGGACGTGGCCACGGCCCAGTCCCAGATACCTGTCGAGATCCAGCAGATGCGGTCGAAGGGGGTCGACTTCATCCTCTGGGCGGGCGGCCCGGTGAATTCGAACTTCTGGATCAACAACGCGCAGCGCGGCGGGTACAACCCGCGGTACTCGTTCTCGGAGTACGGCTCCGGATCCGACGACTTCAGCGTGCAGACGGTGACGCAGCAGATCGACGCCTACGCCTGGAGCTCACGACGCAAGATCGATCGTCGGACCTCGCGTCCGCCCGCTCAGTCGGACGAGGCATGCGTGTCCCGGGTGTCAAAGGCGACAGGGCTGACGATGCCACGCGACCGCGACATGTACTGGGAGACCACCCGATACTGCGCGCACCTGGCGGCGTTCGTGGACGCGGCCAACCGCGCCGGGACCAACCCGACCCGCCAGACCTTCGCTGCAGCGATGTCGAACCTCGGCCAGCGAGCGGACCTCGACGTCGGCCCGGGCGGCGTCGGTGGGTCCTGGACTCCCGGGAAGGCGGATGGCCCCGATCACGTGCACATGATGCGTCACGACGTCTCGTGCCGGTGCTTCCGCCCCGAGGGCGACTGGTTCCCGATGGGGCCAGTGGGCAAGTGAGTCCGATGCTGCGAACGCACCGCGGCGCGGCGGGCGAGGACGAGTCCTGCGACGGCTCGTCCAGAGGCTCGCAGACGGGCCCGGTGATCGAGGCGCGCGGCGTGCACGTCGCCCACGGGCGCCTGCCGGTGGTCTTCGACGTCGATCTCGCGGTGGACCGCGGCTCGGTGCTCGGCCTGCTCGGGGCGAACGGCGCCGGCAAGACGACCCTGCTCGCCGCTCTCGCCGGGTTGCTGCCTGTCGAGCGCGGCACGGTCCACCTCCTCGGCGCAGACGTGACCGCGGAGCCGGCGGAGCGACGGATCCGCCGCGGCATGGCCCTCGTGCAGGGCGGCGCCGCGATCTTTCCGACGCTGTCCGTCCTCGAGAACCTGCGGGCCGGTTGCTTCCCGATCGCCGGCGGCGAGGCCGCGGCGGCGGAGCGCCGCGACGCGGCGCTCGAGATGTTCCCGGTGCTGCGGCAGCGCCTCGCGCAGCGGGCGGGCACGCTCTCGGGCGGTGAGCGTCAGATGCTGGCGCTGTCGAAGGGGCTGATGTTGGGTGGGGAGCTGCTGTGCATCGACGAGCTCTCGCTCGGCCTCGCACCGGTCCTGTTGGAGCAGCTCGTGGAGGTGGTGGAGCGCCTCCGGGAGCAGGGCAGGACGATGATCATCGTCGATCAGTCCGTCTCCCTCATCCTCCGCTTGGCTGACCAGGTGATGGTGCTCGAGCGAGGGCGGGTCGTCCTGCGGGGCGACACCGAGGCACTGGCCGATGACCTCGCCGGCATCGAGGCCGCCCTGCTCGGAGGTGCGGCATGACGCCCGTCTTCGCGATGAGCGTCCTCGGGTGGGAGCTGTCGCTCGACGCCGCTGTCATCGGCGTCACGACCGGTCTGACCTACGCGGTGCTCGGTGCCGGCCTCGTGCTGATCTACAGGGCGACGGGTGTCGTGAACTTCGCCCATGGCGAGGTCGGCGCCGTTGCCGGAGCCATCCTCGCCCGCTTGGTGCTGCAGGACGGCTGGAACTACTGGCTCGCGCTCGTGCTCTGCACGGTAGTGGGCTTCGCCATCGGCGCGCTCACCGATCTGTTCGTGATGCGACGCCTTGCCCGCGCGAGCAAGCTGGTGCTGCTGGCAGCCACCCTCGGCTTGGCACAGCTGCTCCTGGTCCTGCAGGTGAGCGTGCCAAGGGTGGAAGAGGCGGCGACGTACCCGACGGGGTTCAAGACCCAGGTCACGATCGTCGGAATCACGCTGTTCGGTGAGCACGTGCTGGCGCTCGCCGTCGTTCCCGCGCTCATAATCGCACTGGGCGCGTTCTTGACTCGTACCCGGTACGGCCTCGCCATCCGGGCGTCGGCCGACAACGCGGACGCGGCGCGCCTCGCGGGGATGAGTCCCCGTCGGGTGTCGTTGCTCGTCTGGACGATCGCCGGCGGGCTGTCGGCGATCACGTTCATGCTCAACGCACCCATCCGGGGCACGATCGCGGGCGTCGCGTCTCAGGGGCTCGGCCCCACCCTGCTGCTACGGGCCATGGCGGCAGCCCTGGTCGGCCGTTTCGTCTCACTGCCGATGACCCTCGCGGGCGGCGTGGCGATCGGCGTCCTCGAATCCCAGGCGTTCATCAACGCGCCGCCCGGCAGCGTCGACGCGCTGATGTTCGTCGTCGTCGCTGGGCTGCTGCTCGTCCGCATGCGCGCTACCGACGACGGCGCGTCCGTGACGCGCACCAGCGCGGCACCGCCGATCTCGACGTGGCTGCCGGCCGGCGCCCGGCGGCTGGTCGCGTCGGCGGCCGTCGCCGCGGTCGTGCTCTTGCCTATGGTGATCACCACGCCGTCGCAGCACGCGCTGTTCGCGCGCGTGGCCATCTACGCCATCGTCGCCGTGTCGGTCGTCGTCGTCACGGGCTGGTCCGGGCAGCTCTCGCTCTGCCAGTTCGCCTTCGTGGGCGTGGGCGCCGTCGTCACGTACTCCCTCACCGCACGCGGGATGCCGTACGGCTGGGCGTGCCTCTACGCCTCGTGTGCCGGCGCGACGGTCGCGGTCGTCGTGGGCCTCCCGGCGCTTCGCGTCCGAGGCCTCTTCCTCGCAGTCACGACGTTGGGCTTCGCCGTCGCAGCCCAGGGCTGGCTCTTGCCGCACCGCCGGTTCCTCGGCGACGCCACCTCTGCGTTCATTCCCCGGGGCACGCTCGGGCCCATCGACCTGGCCTCGCAGCGCACGTTCTACTACCTCACGGCGATCACACTGGCGCTGGTCCTGTTCGCCGTCCACCGACTGCGCTCGAGCGGCGTCGGGAGGACGATCCTCGCCGTGCGGGAGAACGAGCGGTCAGCCGAGGCGATGACGATCTCGGCGGTGCGGACGAAGCTGCTGGCGTTCGGGCTCGCCGGTGGACTCGCTGCATTGGCGGGTGCCCTGTTCGCCGGGCTCCAGGTCCAGTTCCAGCCCGCCGACTTCACACCAGCGGAGTCGCTGCGCGTGTTGGCGATGACGATCATCGGCGGAGCCGGGTCGATCTCCGGCGCTGTCATCGGCGCGGTGTTCGTGCTGGGCATCCCCGCGATCGTCGGGGACACGCTCACCGTCCGACTGCTGACCGGCGGCATCGGCCTGCTCGCCATTCTGCTCATCGAGCCCGGCGGACTCCTCGAGCTGTTCCGGAAGGCGGCCGCGAACGTCGCACGTCGCGTCGGTGTCACCACAGACGCCGCGGTGATCGATGCGCCGGCGGAACCGATCGACGTCGCCGTCGTCAACCGGTCGGACGCGGCCGCCGCCGTCGTCCGCGAGAAGGAGACGCTGGCCGAGCCGGCAGAGGTGGTCCTCGACGTCGTCGACCTGGAGGTGCGCTTCGGCGGGCTGGTTGCCGTGGACCACGTGGACCTGCAGGCACGGCGGGGCGAGGTCGTCGGCCTCATCGGCACGAATGGCGCCGGGAAGACGACGCTGCTCAACGCCGTGCAGGGCTTCGTGGATGCCAGCGCCGGCACTATCACGTTCGACGGGATGCGGCTCGACGACCTGCCGCCCCACGAGCGCAGCCGCCGGGGCATCGGGCGCGTCTTCCAGGACGCGCGCCTGTACCCGGAGCTGACCGTGCGAGAGGCGATCGCCGTCGCTCTGGAGGCGGGCGAGCGGAGCGAGGTGGTGCCCTCTGCCCTGTGGCTACCACCGTCACGGCTCGCCGAGTGGCGGAAGGATCAGCGGACCAGCGAGCTCGTCGACCTGCTCGATCTCGGGGCCATCGCCGACCGGCACCTCGCGGAGCTGTCGACGGGCTCGCGCCGGGTCGTCGAGTTCGCGTGCCTCCTCGCCGTCGACGCCCGCCTCCTGCTCCTCGACGAGCCGATGGCGGGGGTTGCCCACCACGAGACGCAACGGTTCATCTCGCTGATCGAGCAGACCCAACGGGAGCTCGACGCGACCATCCTCATCATCGAGCACGACATGTCCGTGATCATGTCGATAAGCGACCGCGTCTACTGCATGGCCGCCGGCGAGGTGATCGCCGAAGGGGTGCCAGACGACGTTCGGAGCGACCCCGGGGTCATCGCTGCGTACCTCGGCGGCTCGGCACCGGCGACCGCGCGCACCACTGCCGCTCCGCGCCGCCGAGTCCCACTGGTGGCACGGTGACGGTTGCATCGGGCGCGGTCCCTGACCCCGCGCCGCCGTTCAGGTCGTTGCTCGCGCGCACCGCGGAGGTGTTGGGCTGGACCCCGGGACAGGTGTGGACGGTGCTCATCGGGCTCGCCATCGCCGTTCCGGCTGCGCTCTTCGGCCTCGCTCCAGCGCTCGAGGACCCCGTCAGCGAGCACCAGCCAGCGGCGGCCGCGGTGTCCCAGGCGCCGGCAGACGGCGCGGCGGCGCCCGGTGTCCCGCCGTCGATCCTCGGCGGCGGAGCTGGAGCGGTGACGCCCGCAGCATCACCCACGATCGACGAACCCGCCGCGCCGGCAGCGGTGGCGGGTCCGCCCCTGTCCGATCCTGTCACTGGGACGTTCGAGGAGCCGTCGATTGTGGCGGTCCCGGGTCCCGGTGCGGTGCAGGCGATCGCGATCGCCGCTGACGCCGTCGTGGCCGCGGTCGACACCGGAGCCACTGAGCCCGGCCGCGTCGTCGTGCTCGACGCGACGGGCGAGGTTGTGCTCGACCAGGTTCTGCAGATCGGCAGCCAGATCTTCACCCAGCCGGGCGGCGTGGCGGTCACCGTCGACGGCGTCTTCGTGACGACGGCAGCGCCTGCCGCTGTTCTGCGGGTGGACGTTCAGGGAGCAGCAGTGTCGAAGGTTGCGGACCTGCCGAACGTTCCCGTGTGCCTCCCGCTCGGTGCGTCCTCGGACTGTCAGGCCGCGGTCCCGGACACCGCACCGCGACCGCGCCACGTCGTCATCACCGACCGGGGTGACATCTACGTCGCTGATAGTGGCCAGGGCTGCATCCTGCGAGTCGCCCCGGGCGAGACCCGAGGAAAGACGTGGCTGTGCGATGTCTCCTTTGCGGCCCTTCCGACGGCGTCGGATGGCGGGCTGCGCGGGCTCGCGTGGACACCGGGTCGCCTGGTGTACACAACGCAGGCGGGCCTCGACGGCAGCGATCAGGTCCGGCAAGTCGAGATCCGCGACCGCGCACCGGGCGAGCGTCGTGACCTCGCGACGGTGTCCCCGAGCGACGGCGCCACCGGCGTCATCGTGCTGCCCGACGGGCGCATCGTCGTCGCCCTCACGACCGCGGGCGCGCTATTGGTCGTGGACGCCGACGGGTCGACGCTCACGCTTCCACTCGACGGCATGAGCTTGCCCAATGACGTGGACGTCCTCGGCGACACGCTGCTCATCGCGCA
>CAYSAC010000120.1:0-8601 GCA_964428815.1 uncultured Acidimicrobiaceae bacterium
GGCGCGCTCCTCGGCCCTGTCCCCCAGCTCGTCCGCCGCGACGGGCACCGCTCGCACGCCCGACGCGGCCAACCCCGCCAGCGCGCCCTCGTGGTGGCGGACCATCTCGGACGGCGTGGCACCGAGGAACACCTGTCGCAGCTGGCCGGGCGGCGACGGCAGCTTGGCCTCGAACGACGTGAGCAGGCTGCCATCCGGATCCAGGATCGACCAGACCTCCACGCGGGGCTGCCCCCGCGTCCCGCCGAGGACCGTCGCGCACGCGCCGTCGGCCCGAGCGAGGTGGGTGACGAGCAGCCCGGTGCCGGGCTGGCGGCGCGCGCCCTGCGGTGCCTGCTCGAAGCCGGCCCGCCGCAGCTCGTTGACCGCGCCAGCGAACGGGGGCGACAACGACCCGGTCACCTGCTCGTGGGTGCTCGCCGGCGCGTACAGGTCGTGCAGGTGGCGGACACCTTGGCCCAGGACCACGAAGGCGACCAGCACGAGCACCGAAAGGCCGGCGGACACGATCGACGGGCGCTCGGTCAGCGAGGCGGTCAGGGCGGTGACCGCGACCATCGCCGGGAGCTGCACGAGCCAGGGGCGGACCCGCGTCATGGTCAGCGCCAGGTAGGCGGCGGCACCGATCGCGACCCCGACGGCCAGGCTCACCAGCGCATCCATCCCCGCATGTTCGCCGATGGCGGCGGGTACCGAGGGCCGATGCCGTTCCGGATCAGCATCGCCGGACGGGACGCTGGCAGCGACGGGCGACCTCGACGCGAACAGCGCGGGCGAGTTCGACGCCGCCATCGGGCGAGTCGCTGCGGGCGGCGTGCGCGAGCTGGTCGTCGACATCACCGACGTGACCTTCATCGACAGCGCCGGGTTGGCTTCGCTCATCCGGGCGACGCACCACGCGCCGGTCACGCTGCCTCGGCGGCGTCGACCGCGTGCTCACGATCCTCGGCTAGCTCGTCGCTCGTGCCCGGGGCGGGGATCGAACCCGCATGGCCCCGAGGGGCCAGAGGTTTTTAAGACCTCCGCGTCAGCCAGTTGCGCCACCCGGGCCGCGGGACGAGGTTACGCGGCCGCTGCCTCCCCCTGGTCGAGCGCCGCCCACAGCGCGGCCCTGCACCGCTCGGCTGCCGCGCCCTCGAGCGAGTTCGCGATCACCACACCGTCGACCATGTCGGCGAGCACCGCCGCCCACGGCCGGTCCCTGATGACGACCGCCACGAGGGCGCGCCCGTCGGGTAGGCGCCGGATGGACCGGTGCGCGCCCTCGATCCGGGGCGGGCTGCGGAACCCGGGCGCGCGCAAGCGCTGACGGCGGGCCGCAATTGAGACCACCTCCACGGCGAGGGCGAAGCGGACCGACGTTGCCAGCACGCCCACCATCATCCCCACAGGGTGTGACAGCGCTCCCGCGCGACGAACTCACCGAAGAAGGTGGGCTGTTGGCCCTACGTTCTTGACCACATTCGCTTCGGTGGTCCGCGGGCGGGTCACGGATCGCCCGTACCGTGGCCACGTGCAGGCACCGTCGGTCGAGCTGAACCCGGCGCAGCAGCAGGTGCTGGCCGCGCTCAGCGCGACCCTCGACGAACGGCCGAGCTTCCCCGCCGAGCTGGCCGGTCAGGTGCGGGATGAGCTCGAGACCAGGCTGGCACCGCTGGTCGAGCGGATCGCCGACGCGACCCTCAGCGTGAACAAGCACGCGCTGTCCAGCGCCCACGGCTGCGAGGGCCACTACGTCGCGAGCGCGCTCGAGCCGTTCATGTGGAGCGCGGCGACAGCGCGTGGCACGGTCGCCCACAAGGCGATCGAGCTCGCCATCCACTGGCGAGGCGACGCCGCGCCACTCGAGCTCATCGACGAGGCGATGGCCCGCCTCAGCCAGTCCGAGCTGGGCCTCGGCGAGTGGCTCGCCGACTGCGGTCCTGGCGAGCGGGCCGAGCTGCGGGGCGAGGCCAACGACCGCCTGACCAAGTACCTCGAGTGCTTCCCGCCCCTCGTTGCGAAGTGGTGGCCGGTGCCGGAGAGCGCCACCAAGGCCGAGCTGTGTGGCGGACGGATCGTCCTGCGCGGCAAGGTCGACCTCACGATCGGCCGCGCCGCGGGGCTCACCGCCGGCAAGGTCCTGATCGACCTCAAGACCGGTGGGTTCGTGCCCGCCCACCGCGACGACCTCCGGTTCTACGCCCTCCTCGAGTTGCTCCGCCTCGGCGTGCCGCCCCGCCGGGTCGCGACGTACTACCTCGACTCCGCAACGCTGCACGCCGAGGACATCACGCTCGACCTGCTCGAGGTCGCGGTCGAGCGGACGGTGCGGGGCATCGAGGCGATCGTCGAGCTGCGCTACGACAGCCGTGAGCCGGTGCTGCGCCCCGGCCCGCCCTGCCGCTGGTGCCCGGTCCTGGAGACCTGCGACGTCGGTCGTGAGCACCTCGCGCAGGTCGACGACGTCGGTTGATTCCACCCGACGCGACGGTCGGTAGTCTGCTGGGTCATGGCCGAGCGCAAGCCAACCAAGACGGCGACGCGATCGGCCGCCCTCGTCCCGATCCCCAAGCCGGTTGACGAGCCGCGCGAGCTGGACGACCCGCGGCTCAGCGACGTCGACGAGTGGGGCCGCTCCCAGCACATCCGCGACCTCGTCCGCCGGCTGTACGAGCCCTTCTACAGCACCTGGTTCCGCGCCGAGTGGGAGGGCCTCGAGAAGATCCCGACCGACGGTGGCGCGCTGCTCGTCTCCAACCACGCGGCCGCCATCCCGTCCGACGCGCCGGTGATCATGCACGGCATCGAGAAGGAGCTCGGGCGGCCCGTGTACGGCCTGGCCGACGAGCTGTTCAAGACGCTGCCGGTGGTGGGCACGCTGTGGTCCCGTGCCGGTGGCGTGGTGGCGCACCCCGACAACGCCTACCGACTGCTGCGCGAGCAGCACCAGCTCGTGCTCGTGTTTCCCGAGGGCAGCAAGGGACCGGGGAAGACCTACAGCGAGCGGTACCAGCTACGGCGGTTCGGTCGCGGTGGCTTCGTCCAGATCGCGATGCGCGCCGGCGTGCCCGTCGTGCCGATCGCGGTGGTCGGCGCGGAGGAGTCGATGCCGATCCTCTTCAAGATCAACCAGCTGTCCAAGCTGCTCGGCGTCCCGTACGTGCCGGTGACGGCGAACATGATCGCGTTCGGCCCGATCCTCGGCGCGTTCCTGTACTTCCCGGCCAAGTTCAAGCTGCGGGTGCTCGACCCCGTGCACCTCGACGTGGACCCTGACCAACACCGCTACTCGCGGAGCCGGATCATGGACGAGTCCGAGGGCATTCGCGCCCGCATCCAAGAAGCCCTCTACGACATGTTGAGGACGCGCCAGTCAGTGTGGACGGGGTGATGGGTCGACGCGTTCTCGTCACGGGGCTCGGCACGTTCTGGGGCGGCCGGGTCGCTCAAGCGCTCGAGAAGATGGACGACGTCGAGGTCATCGTCGGCCTCGACCGCGTCGAGCCCTCGATCGAGCTCGAGCGCACGGAGTACGTCCGCAGCGACGAGAGCTACTCGATCCTGTCCCGCATCGTGAAGGCCACCAAGGTCGACACGATCGTGCACACCTTCCTCGTCGTCGACTCCACCCAGATGTCGGGTCGCACGATGCACGAGATCAACGTCATCGGCACGATGAACCTGTTCGCCGCGGCGTCGGCGCCGGGCAGCACGGTGCGCAACGTCATCGTGAAGTCCTCCACCCTCGTGTACGGCTGCTCCGCGCAGGACCCCGTGTGGTTCACCGAGGAGACCCGCCGCGCGCACACGCCCCGCCACCCGGTCGAGCGCAGCCTCGTCGAGGTCGAGGGCTACGTCCGCGACTTCGCCGTCGACAACCCGCACGTCACGGTGTCGCTGCTGCGCTTCTCGAACGTGATCGGCGCCGAGATCGTCACCCCGATCACCAAGGCCCTGGAGATGCCGATCGTGCCGTCGACGTTCGGCTTCGATCCGCGCATCCAGTTCGTGCACGAAGACGACGTGATCAGGGCGATCCTGTTCGTCCTCGAGGGTCAGGTGCAGGGCATGTACAACGTCGCCGGCGACGGGCTGTTGCCGTGGTCGGAGGTCGCGGCCATCGCCGGCAAGCGCACGTTCCCGCTCCCGCCCATCGGTGCCGGGCTGTTCACCGCGCCGCTGCGCCGGTTCGGCATCGAGCTGCCGCCCGAGCTGATCGACCTGCTCACCTACGGGCGAGGCGTCGACAACCGCCGCCTCAAGAAGGCGGGCTTCGCCTACGAGTACACCTCCGCTGGTGCGGTCGCCGCTTTCGTGGAGGCCCTGCGGTTGCGGCGCACGGTCGGCTCCCACGACCCCAGCTACACCTACCAGCGCGACGTCGAGCAGTTCTTCCGGCACTCACCCGCGGTTGTCCGCGACGACGCCGGCGCGTGAAGCACGCGGGCCCCGCCGCGCTCGATCAGCTCGACGCCGTGCTCGATCGCCTGCGCGGCCTCTCCGGTCTTCGTGAGAAGTCGCGGGGCATCTTCTACCGCTCCAGCCGCGCGTTCCTGCACTTCCACGAGGATCCGACCGGTCTGTATGCCGACGTGCGCCTGTCGGAGACCTTCGAACGGATGCACGTCACCACCGGCGAGGAGCAGGACCAGCTCGTCGAACGCGTGCGGGCGGCGCTCGGCGACCCACCGGTAGCGTGAGCGCCGTGGAGCTCGTCCGGTTCGGCACCTACGAGCGGGCGCTCGGCGCCGGGCTCGACCGGTTGTTCGAGAACGCGCTCGACTGGGAGCACCTGCCGTGGCTCCACGCCGGCAGCTTCACCTCGATCGACTGCCGTGACGCCGGCCGGTGGGGATGGCGCGCGACGGTCGGCCTGGTGGGCACGGCCGATGAGGCATCCCCCGAGCTGCAGCTCGACGCCGACCGGGCGACGTGGGTGACGCGCACCATCGACGGTGCGGGCGTCGGCACCGAGATCTGGACCCAGGCGGTCGCGACTGGACCGCGCACCTCCACCGTGCACGTCTCGTTCCACGCGCCCGATGTGCGCCCGGAGACCGCAGCCAAGCTCGGCGCCGCCTACGCAAGGCTCTACGAGCGCCTGTACGACGAGGACGAGTCGATGATGGTCGGGCGCCAAGCCGCGCTCGACGATCGGGCAGCGGCCGTGCGCGTCGTCGAGGTCGACGGCGAGCGCTGCGCGTTCAAGGCGCGCTGCCCGCACCTGCTCGGCCCGCTCGACGACGTGCCGGTGATCGACGGCGCCATCCAGTGCCCGTGGCACGGCTACCGCTTCGATGTCCGCACCGGCGCCAACCTCGACGGCAACGCGTGCCGGCTGCAGGTCGTACCGGTATCCGACCTCGCCCGCTGACCAGGACGCTGCACGGACACGAGGCAAGACCTCACGGATCGGACGCCTGAGGCACCCACTCGGGTCGCCGCTGCGTCCTCGTCCTAGCGGCTGGGCAAGGCAGGCGCCCCCCGACGCTTGCCAGCGACGACCCCGACTCGGCGATACACGCACGGAACTTCCGCGCGGCTGCACTAGTTGCCGTTGGTCGACCAGTGCCACGGCTCGCTGGGCAGGTTGTAGAAGCCGTAGCCGGACGCGTTGCTCGCGAGCCATTGGTAGGCCGGGCTGCTGCGGGAGCCGATGGCGCGGCCGCCGTAGGTGAAGTCGACCGCGAGGCCTTGCTCGTGCATGGAGGCCCCGGGCGGCGCGGTCGGCGGGCTGCAGTCCCCCGAGGGCTTGTCGTAGACGTCGTAGTCGCTGCTGCCGCAGTGGGCCCTCCGGAGCGCGACCTGCTGGTCGGAGTCGCGGTAGCCGCCGCCGCACATGTCGACGCCGTCGGCCGATGCGGCATCGAGCAACGACTGGAGGTTGTCGGCAATCGACGACGCCACCGTGATCGAGCCGCCATTGGGGCAGCTGGCGCTGCTCAGCGAGCCGTTGAAGGTGGCTCGGCTGCCCCCGCCACTCGAGCTCGACGGTGCCCGCGGTGCACGCGGTGGGGCACTGGCCTTGGCCTTCGCCGCCAGCTCGGCTTGTCGGCGAGCGATGTCGGCGGAGAGCTTCTTGTCGAGGGCTTCGAGGCCGGCGGCCTCGGAGAGCGCGTGGTCGAGCCGGGCCTGGACGCCGGCCGCGAAATCAGCCTGCTGCGCCCGCGCCGCCTCGAGCTCGCCCAGCCGGCCGCTCACCTCGGCCTGCTTCTGCGCGGCTCGGTCGGCTGCCTCCGCGGCCAGGTCGCGCTGGACCTCGAGGTCCTCCTTCGCCGCAGACAGGAGGTCGAGGAGGTCGGCGTCGCGGTTCACGGTGAGCGCGAGCAGCGCTTCCTTCTTCGCCGCCTCCGCCACCGAGCTGGACTCGAGGGCCTGGATCACGTCCTCGGTCGGGGGGTGGATGAGCGACTCGACGGCGAGCTCGTTGATGGATGCCTGCAGCGCCTTGATCTCCGTGGACTTGGCGGCGGCCGCCGCCCGTGCCGCCTTCAGGCTCTCGATCGCCTCGGCTGAGGCTCGCTCGGCCTCGGCGAGCAGGGCTTGCTGCCCGCTGACGTGCGCGGTCAGGTCATCGAGCGCGCGCCCGACCTCGGCGTCGGTGGCCCGGAGCGTGTCGACCTGGCTGGCCAGCTTGGCCTTCTCGGCCCGCACCTGCTCGCGCTGCTTGGACGGATCCTGGCCCTGCGGGCTACCCCAACCGGCGGCAGGAACGACCAGGACGGCGGCGATCAACGCCACGGCCACGGCCTTCATCGCTCGTTGGCGCTGACCCTCGTTTCGCACCCGCTCACCTAGCTGTCGACGGCTGAGACTGCGGCCCCACGAGGACCGACACGAAATCGTAACAATGACGGGAGGCCACCTCAAGAACTCCCTGGTTCCTGCACCTGTAGTTTCGGCGCCCATGACCTCGACATCTGTGCGCTCGGAGGTGGCCGACGGCGTCGCCGTGGTCACCCTCGACGACCCGGACCGGCGCAACGCCCTCACCCTCGGGATGGTCGAGGAGATCGTCGCGACGTTCGACGGGCTCGAGGCCGACCCCTCGGTGGGAGCGGTGGTGGTGACCGGCGCCCCACCGGCGTTCTGCGCCGGCGCCGACCTCTCCCACCTGGGCGGATCCCAGCGGGACGGGCTCCGCTCGATCTACGAGGGCTTCCTGCGGGTCGGCCGCTCGCCACTGCCGACCATCGCCGCCGTCAACGGCGCCGCCGTCGGGGCCGGCATGAACCTGGCGCTGTGCTGCGACGTCCGCCTGGCGGCCGAACGGGCCCGGTTCGACACCCGGTTCATCCAGCTCGGCCTGCACCCCGGCGGCGGCCACACCTGGATGTTCCGCCGGGTCGCGGGGCCACAGGCGACGGCGGCGGCGGTGCTGTTCGGCGAGGTGCTCGACGGCCGCGAGGCCGAGCGCGTGGGGCTCGTCTGGCGCTGCGTCCCCGACGACGAGCTGCTCGACGCGGCGCGCGCGATGGCGGCCAGAGCCGCGGCCGGGCCGCGCGACCTCGTCGCCAAGGTGAAGGCGACGATCGCGGACATGGCTGACGTCGGTGACCACGACGCCGCGGTCGACCGCGAGCTCGAGCCGCAGGTCTGGTCGCTCGGCCAGCCCGCGTTCGCCGAGCGCCTGGCCGCCCTCCAGGCCAAGATCACGCGCAGCTAGCCCGCGAATCGTAGGGGTCAGCTAGTCGAAGACGAGGGTGTCGGCGATCGCGGTCGCGAGCGCGTCGTGGCCTGCGGCGTCCTCGCTGGTGATGATCAGCGACCAGATGCCGTCGGGGCCGGGGATGAGCCACTGGCTCCCGGCCGCGGACACCCCTCCGCCGGACGTTGTGAAGTCGATCCGCGCCCGACCTCCCGCGATCTCCAGCTCGGCGCCGACGGGGGCCGCAGCCAGCGCTTCGGCGGCCACGTCGTCGAGCGGGCGAGCCGGCAGTCGCTGCACCTTGAGGTCGGCGACGCGCTCCGGCTGCGCGGCGTAGAGGATCGCACTCGACGCTTGAGCGTTGCGCGCCGCGTCGATGAAGCCGCGCGACACCGCGGCGGTGTCCTCGAGCTGCTCGAGCGCGTCGTCGGTGAGCAGCGCCACTTGCCACCGCTCGGGCACCGCGAGGGCGAACCCGAGGGACGGCAACGGGATCGGCTGGTAGCCGACCGGCACGTCGAGGGGGAGGCCTCCGAGGTCGACCGTCGATGTCGTGACGCTGGGGACGGGCTCGTCGTCGGGGACCGCCTCCTCGGCGCCGTCGCTGCAGCCGGCGACCATGGCGGCGATGACGAACGCGGCGAGCGCGGACCGGATCAGGTGAGCCACTCGGTCGCGAGCTCGTCAGCCCGCTCGTCCCACTCCTCGGCGGTCATGCCGTAGCGGATGTGGTCCTCCCACATCCCGTTGATCTCGAGGTAGCGGAGCGCGGTGCCCTCGTCGCGGATCTTGAGCTTCTCGACCACGCGTCGGCTGGGGGTGTTGCGGGGGATGATCGCGATCTGCACGCGGTGCAGGAACAGCTCCTCGAACGCGTAGCGCGTCAGCACGACCAACGCCTCCGGCGTGTAGCCGTTGCCGGCCTGCGCGATGTCGATCCAGTAGCCGACGTACGCGCTCTGGAACGGTCC
>CAYSAC010000121.1:0-8557 GCA_964428815.1 uncultured Acidimicrobiaceae bacterium
GCCCGCGCCGAGCAGCAGGACCTTGGCGTCGAGCAGCTTGAGCTGGCCCTCGACGTCGACCTCCGGCAGCAGGATGTGGCGCTGGTAGCGGTTGCGCTGGTCGGCCTGCAGCTTGCGGGGCGTGGCCCACTCGCGGCCCTCGTCCTTCCACTTGTTGAACCCGCCCAAGACCGAGACGACGTCGGAGTAGCCGAGCTCGGCGAGCGTCTTGGCCGCGAACGCGGAGCGCACGCCGCTGGCGCAGTGGACGACGAGCGGCGCGTCGTGATCGGTGACCTTGCCCTCGATCTGGCCCTCGAGCTGGCCGCGCGGGATGTGCACGGCGCCGGGGATCGCGCCCTGCTCGAACTCGTCGGGCTCGCGGACGTCGAGCACCACGGCGCCGGGCCGCTTGCGCAGCTCGTCGGCCTCTGCGGTGTCGACCTCTCGGATCTCCTGCTTGGTGCGGGCGAGCAGCTCGCGGAAGCTGGGCATGGCAATCCCTCTCGGTCTTCGTCGGCTCAAAACCCTATCGGGGAGGTCAACAATCAGGCCAGAGCCGGTAATCCCGTGAGGAGCGCGGGCAGGACCTGGCTGATCGAACCGGCCAGCACGGCATCGCCGAGGTCGTCCATGGCCGTCGGCTCGGCGTTCACGATGACGATGCGCGCGCCCGACATCGCGGCGGCGGGGACCATGTCGGCGACCGGGTAGACGGTGAGGGTCGTGCCGACGGCGAGCAGCAGGTCGCACTCCCGGGCCGCACGGTCGGCCCGCACGAGGTCGTCGTGGACGAGGTTCTGTCCGAAGGAGACCGTGGCCGACTTGAGGATGCCGCCGCACGACCGGCACGGCGGGTCCTCCTCCCCTGCTCGCACCCGCGCCAGCGCCCGCTCCATCGGCGCCCGTTCGTCGCAGCTCATGCACATGACCTCGCGGATCGTGCCGTGCACCTCGACGACGAGGTCAGGGTCGCTACCTGCAGCCTGCTGGAGGCCGTCGACGTTTTGGGTGACGAGCGCTAGCAGGCGGCCGCTGCGCTCGAGGTCGACGAGCGCGCGGTGGCCTGGGTTGGGCTGCGCCGTCCACGCCGGTGAGCTGTCCCGGTTGCGCCACGCCCGCTTCCGCACCTCGGGGTCGCCCATGTAGTGGTCGAGCGTCGCCATCTTCTCGGCCGCCGGGTCCTTGGTCCACACCCCGTTCGGGCCGCGGAAGTCGGGGATGCCGCTGTCGGTGCTGATGCCGGCGCCCGTGAGCACCGCGACCCGGCGAGCGCCCACGAGCCAGTCTCGGACCTCTTCGAACGCCTCGTCAGCTCGTCCCATCCCCCCAGCCTATGAACTGGCAGAAAACCTGCCTGTGGGAGACTTGGCCGGTCCATGACCGCGCAGATCACACCCGCCGCCAAGGTCGAGGCGCCTGCCTCTACGGTCGCTGACCCGCCCGCCGATCACCCTCCCCGCCGCGGTGGTGGGCGCCTGCAATTCCTCGACGCGCTGCGCGGCATCGCCGGCACCACGGTCCTCTGCCAGCACTCCGCCGAGTTCCTGTGGCCGACCTACCTCCGCTGGAGCCACGAGACGTTCCGGCCCGGCGAGTTCGGCGTGATCCTGTTCTTCATCTGCTCGGGGTTCATCATCCCGGCGTCGGTCGAGCGCCACGACTCGCTCGGCCGGTTCTGGATCGGGCGGGCCTTCCGCCTGTTCCCGCTGTACTGGGCCGCGCTGATCGCGACCGTGGTGCTGCACTACGGGTTCGACCGGCCGATGCTGTCCGAGGCGTTCGTCAACCGACCCCGCCGGAGCCTGCTCGTCAACACGACGATGATGCAGAACTTCATGGAGACGCCGCTGTTCAACGGCGCGACCTGGAGCCTCGCCTACGAGATGGTCTTCTACTTCCTCGTGTCGCTGCTGTTCCTCGCTGGTTGGCACAAGCGGTCCGTGCCGATCGCGGTCTACGGCCTGCTCGCGGCGGTGGTCATCGGTCCGTACCTCCCGGCGATCATGGTGAGCGAGGGCAACCGGCAGTCGTGGACGACCGTGGGCGCGGCGACCGTGCTCATCGCCATCCTGTTCGTGAGCAGGGTCGGCGGCGGCGCCCGCACGAAGGCGCTTGCGGTGGTCCTCACCGCCTTGATCGTCCCGTTCCTCCTGAACCGGGGCGAGCCGATGTGGTTCGCAGTGCTGCTCCTCTCGTCGATGTTCGTCGGGACCGTGCTGTACCGCTGGACGATCGGTGAGGTCAGCGGTCGCACCGCGGCGGCCGTCTACGGCCTTGCCATCGTGATCATCCCGATCATCCACTACGCCAACATCGACACCCACCCCGGACCTGAAGGCTCGGTCATCACCTGGCGGGTGGAGGCGCTCACGTTCCTCGGCGCCTACCTGCTCTTCGGCGGGGTCCTGCTGCTGCGCCACCATCGGTTCCCACGCGTGCTGACCTACCTCGGCGCGATCAGCTACTCGGTGTACCTGCTCCACGTCGTCGTGCTCTACGCGGTGCCGTGGGTGGGCGAGAACCGGCTGGCGACGTTCGGTCAGTGGGTCGCGCTCACGATCGCGCTCTCCGCGTGCACGTACCACGGGATCGAGAAACCGGCGATCCGGCTGGGCCGGCGGATCGAGGCCCGGTTCCGCTCTTGACACGTGTGTGGAAGTGCATGAAAGTGCATGACTACTTCCCCTCTTGCGCTCTCGCCTGCAGGAGGACTGATGTCCACGCTCGATCCGACGTTCCCGACCGCCGCGCTCCTCGTCCGGCCCTGGCCTGACCCAGTCATCGATCAGCTGGGGCACGATCCCCGGTCCTCCTACGTCGAACGGTTCTGGTTGGGGATCTTGGGACCATCCACGACCTGGTTGTTGCGGCGGTTCGCCAGCGACCTCGAGGCCAACCCGTCCGGCTACGACCTCGACCTCGCGGAGACGGCGCGTGCGCTCGGCCTCGGCGGCAAGGGCGGTCGGCACTCCCCGTTCATGCGGTCGATCGACCGCTGCTGCCAGTTCGGCGCCGCCCAGCAGCTCGGTGACGCGACGTTGGAGGTGCGGCGCAAGCTGCCCCCGCTCACGCGCAGCCAAGTCCAGCGCCTGCCGGACGCGCTGCAGCGCGAGCACAAGCAGTGGCAGGAGGAGCAGCTCCCGCCGAACGACGTCACCCAGCTGCGCCAGCGCGCCCGCCGGCTGGCGCTGTCGCTGCTCGAGCTGGGCGAGGACGTCGAGGCCGCCGAGCGCCAGCTGCACCGCTGGAGGTTCCATCCAGCCCTCGCCCGCGAGGCGACGGAGTGGGCGTTCGACCGCCACCGCAACGCAGCCGCCGCGGCCGCGGCCCAGTCCGCCGACGAACCGCCCCCGGCGGCCTAGGTGTCGTGCTTTCGGCTGACATCTGCGTCGCTTGCCGACGCTCATGTCAGCCGAAACAAGGCCCGCTACGGCGCGTTGGGCTTGGGCTTGGTGAACGTCGCCAGCAGTTGGAGCAGCGTGCGGACGCCAAAGCCGGTGGCACCCTTGCCGAACTCGGCGTCGTCCTCGGTCGAGGCGGACGGGCCCGCGATGTCGAGGTGGGCCCACGGGATGCCCTCGCCGACGAACTCGCGCAGGAAGATCGCCGCCGCCAGCGCGCCCCCGTGGCGCGAACCGGTGATGTTCTTGAGGTCGGCGATGTCGGAGTCGAGCTTTGGCCGGATGTGGTCGGGCAGCGGCAGCGGCCACACCGGCTCGCCCGAGACGTCGGCCGCGGCGCGCACCTGATCGATCCAGCCGCGGTGGTTGCCCATCAACCCGGCCGTGCGCTCACCGAGCGCGACTATGCACGCGCCCGTGAGCGTCGCGAGGTCGACGATTGCGTCCGGCTGCTCCTCGCTCGCCATCGACAGGCCGTCGGCGAGGATGAGCCTGCCCTC
Source organism: uncultured Acidimicrobiaceae bacterium (assembly GCA_964428815.1). Taxonomy (GTDB): domain Bacteria; phylum Actinomycetota; class Acidimicrobiia; order Acidimicrobiales; family CAYSAC01; genus CAYSAC01. The sequence continues at coordinate 3,884 of CAYSAC010000121.1, forward strand.
GGCGTCGGTGTTGAGCACCTCGACCGTCTTGCCGTTGCGGATCTTGAGGACGTCGCCGACGCGCGTTGCGTCGCCACCCGGCATGTTGTCGGTGACCGGGATGAAGCCCAGCACCCGCGTCTTGGGCGCGACGTGCTTGACCGCAGCGAACGCACCGAGGACCGCTGCGGCGCCGCCCATGTCGCCCTTCATGCCCACCATGCTGTCCGATGTCTTCAACGACAGCCCGCCCGAGTCGAACGTGATGCCCTTGCCGACGAGTGCGACGGTGCCACGCGGGCGGTCGGGCTCGTAACGGAGCTCGATGAAGCGCGGCGGCTCGGTCGAGCCGCGGTTCACTCCGAGGAGCCCGCCCAGCCCGGCCGCCTCGATGTCGACCTCGTCGAGCACGTTGATGGCGAAGCCCTCGCGCTCGGCGAGGTCGAACGCCGCCTGGGCCAGCTTGCGCGGTGTCATCGACCCGCCCGGCTCGTTGACGAGGTCGCGGGCGAAGCACACGGCGTCCGCGATCAGCGCGCCCCGATCGAGCGCGACCTGCACGCGCTTTCCGCCACCACCAATGACAGTGACCGACTCGACCTCGTTCTGCTTCGGCTCGCTTTTGTACAGGTGGTACCGGTAGGCCCCGAGGACGAAGCCCTCCGCGATCGCCTGTGCGACCATCGCCGGATCGACACCTGCGGGCGCCAGCTCGAGCATCGTCGTCGCGACCGACCGCTGGCGCGCTGCCGCTCTGGCCAGGCACGCGGCAGCTCGCCGGAAGGTCGCCACCTGCACGTCAGCGGCGCGGCCCAAGCCGATGACCACCTTGACCGCGGCACCGTCCCCAGGGATGGATCGCACCTCGCCGCACGTGCCCTCGAAGCCGACCTGGGCCAGGAAGGCCCAGTCGAGGTCGACGCCCTCGTCGTCCATGCGGTCGGCGAAGACGCCGACGCCGATCACCTCGACCTCGTCGGGGATGGCGCGGCTGAGCTGGAAGCTGATGGTCATGAGCCCTCGATCAAGAGCGGGTCGGGAGGGACTGGCCCTCGGTCCACCGGGCGAGGATCCAGAGGACCGACGACAACCGGTTGAGATATGGCACCACCTCGGCGCCCGCCGCGGCAACGGCGGTAGCTGCCCGCTCGGCGCGACGGACGACGGTCCGAGCGACGTCGAGCGCGGCCGAGGTGGCGTCCTGGCCTGGCACGACGAACTCGGCCGGCAGGGTGAAACGGCCGCCGATTTCCTCGGCGAAGGCCTCGAGCCCGCGGACCATCTCGGCGCTGACCGCGCTCTTGTCGGGCTCGAGCTTGTGCCGGTTGGCGTCGTCGGTGGCCAACTCGGCCATGAGCACCCACAGGTCCCGCTCGAGCTTGATCAGCAGCAGGTCGAGCTCGCTCGCGCGTGGCGCGTGGGCGCGCGCCACGCCGATCGCGGCTTGCGCCTCGTCCACCGCACCGATCGCCTCCGCTCGCGCCGAGCCCTTCGGCATCCGCCCCCCGTAGAGGAGCCCGGTGGTCCCGTCGTCACCCGTTCCTGTCCAGAGGCGGGTCATCGGTGGGGCACACTACCGGCGACAGGCTCGTCGCCAGGAAGGATCGCGTCGGCTGCGGCGATGAGGTCCTCGCCCTCTCCCCTGGCCAGCTCGCGGAGCAACGACGCGGCGACGATCGCGAGCGCTACCCCGCCGAGCAGCCCGCCGATGCCATACACTTCCAGACCGGCCATCGCCGCGACGAGCGTGATCACCGGCCCGACGTGCATCGACGCCCGCTCCAGCCGGCGTTGCACGACGAGCACCTCGGCCACCTGGTAGGCGACGAACAGCGCGAAGACCCCGGGTGCCCGGCCGGGATCGACCGCGATGGCCAGGAGTACGACCGCGAGCGATCCAGTAAGCACACCGAGCAGCGGTACAAGGCTCCAGATCGCGACCCACAGCGCAAGGAGGATCGTGCCGGGCACATCCGCCACCTCGCAGACCGCGGCCGTGAACAGGCCCGCGGCCAAGGCGCGCAGCAGGGTGAGCACGATGTAGCGCCACGCCCGGTCGTAGGCGGCGGTGAGCAGCCTCTCGATCCGAGCCCGCCGGCGCCGATCATGCACCTGGCGCAGCGCTGAGGTGGCGAGCCGGCGACCGTGGATGAGAAAGAAGAGCGTCAGCATCCCGGTGATGAAGAACGCGACCCCGCGGGTCGCGGCGGCGCGCAGCGCCTCGGTGGTGTCGCCTCCTTGGAGGCGCGTCGGCAGGTCGTCGACGAACTCCTGCACGCGGCGGCGGAGCTCGAACTCGCGCGCCGCCTCGCCGAACCGGTCCGATCGCTCGATCTCGATGGCGGCGTCGGGCGCGACCTCCTCGAGCCGGTCGGCCTGGCTGCGAGCCTCGTCGATGCTGGCGTAGACGATGAAGGCGATCGAGCCCACGAAGGCGAGCATCGTGAGCGCGATGGCGATGCCACGGGGGATCCGCCGCGACATGCGACTCACGATCGGGTGCAGGAGGCCGGCGAGGAAGGCGGCGACCAGCGCCCACCCGAGCACCCGGGTGGCGGCGGACACCACGCTGACGAGCGCGACCGCGCCGACGAGGATGAGCACCGCGACGACGATCGAGCGGTTGGACAGGCGGAGCCGCTCGCGCCGAGCCGGCGACCCGGGTTCGGGGGCGTCGGCCATCGGGGCCGTACAGTACCGGCGTGCCGGACACGGACGAGCGACCGGAACCCCAGCTCGAGGCGACTCCGGTCCACGTCTACGACCTCGACTGGCGCGTCGCCGTCGTCGCCGCACTCACGGTCATCGCGCTATCGGCCGCGTTCGCCATCATCGCGTCGGCCCCGAGGACACTCACCTTCTTCGCCATCGCGGGGCTGCTGACGATGGCGCTCAACCCCGTCGTCGGCGCGGTCGAGGTCCGGCTGCGGGCGCGCCGAGGCGTCGCGGTCGCGGCCGTGCTGCTCTGGTTCGTCGTCGTCGTCATCGGGATCGTTCTCATCCTCGGCCCGCCGGCGGTGCGCCAGGCGCGCGACCTCCAGGACGAGCTGCCGGAGGTGATCCAGGAGCTGGGCGACCTGCCGATCATCGGGCAGCGGCTGGAAGACAACGACGTGCCGGCCAAGGTCCAGACGTTCATCGAGGACCTGCCGGCACGGCTGGCGGGCGACAGCGCGCCGATCGAGGGCGCGGCCCGCTCGATCCTTGGTGGCGTGCTCGCCGGGGCGATGACGCTGCTCCTGCTCATCGCGCTGCTGCTCGACGGCGAGCGGCTGGTCCGCACCGCTAGGCACGCGGTGCCCGTCAGCCACCGCGACCGAGCCGATCGCATCGGCGACCTCTTCTACCGGGTCGTCGGCAAGTACTTCGCCGGGTCTCTTCTGGTGGCGACGGTCGCCGGCGTCGTGACGCTGATCGTCGGGCTCGTGCTCGGCGTCCCGCTCACGCCGCTGCTCGCGGTCAACGTCGCCGTGTTTGATCTCGTGCCCCAGATCGGTGGCGCCGCCGGCGGGTTGCCGTTCGTCGCGCTGGCGTTCACGCAGGGGCCGACGGTGGGCGTCATCGCCGCCGTCTTCTTCATCCTCTACCTGCAGTTCGAGAACAACGTGCTCCAGCCGATCGTCATCGGCGACGCCGTCGACCTCTCGCCACCGGCGACGATGGTGGGCGCGCTCGTGGGGGTCTCCATCGCGGGCGTGCCCGGCGCGCTCATCGCCATCCCCTTCCTGGGCGCAGCAAAGGCCGTCTACCACGAGCTGCGACCCGCGCCACGTCCCCTGCGCGCGGGAGACTCCTCGCCATGACGCTGCGCATCATCGGGGCCGGGGTCGGGCGGACGGGCACGCACTCGCTCAAGGTCGCGCTCGAGCGCCTGCTCGGTGGACCCTGCTACCACATGGTCGAGGTTTTCGGGCACCCCGAGCACGTCCCGATGTGGCACGCGGCGATGCTCGACGAGCCCGTCGATTGGTCCACGGTGTTCGAGGGCTACGTCGCAAGCGTGGACTGGCCGGGCGGCGGGGTGTGGCAGTCGATCGCGGACGCGTACCCCGATGCCCTCGTGCTGCTGTCGACGCGGCGCTCGAGCGACGAGTGGTACGCCAGCGCGAGCAAGACGATCTTCGAGGGCATGGACGTCCCCCGCCCCGGCATGGAGGCGTGGCACGCGATGGCGACGCCGATGATGGGCAGGCTGACCCCCGATCTGCGCGACGAGGCCGCGACCAAGGCGGGCTACGAGCGGCACAACGAGCGGGTGCGCGCCGAGGTCCCCGGCGACCGGCTCATCGACTGGCAGCCGCAGGACGGGTGGGGACCGCTGTGCTCGGCCCTCGACGTGCCCGTGCCGGACGAGCCCTTCCCCGTCACCAACACGACCTCGGACTTCCGCACGATGGCCGGCCTCGACCCGATCTGACCGCCATCTCCCTTCGGCGCCGGGACAGGCCCCCACTACCCTTGTCCCGATGAGCCGGTACCTCGAGCTGGTGGACGAGCGAGTCGTCGTCTACGACGGCGCGTTCGGCACCTACATCCAGGAGCTCGGGCTGTCCGCTGACGACTTCGGCGGACCCGAACTCGAGGGCTGCAACGAGCACCTGGTGCTCACCCGCCCTGACGTCATCGCCGGCATGCACGACGCGTTCTTCTCGGTGGGCGTCGACGTCGTGGAGACGGCGACGTTCGGCGCGTTCG
>CAYSAC010000122.1:0-8534 GCA_964428815.1 uncultured Acidimicrobiaceae bacterium
CGACCGGCGGGGGCACGACCGGCGGCGCGACGGGTGGTGCCACGACCGGCGGCAGGACCGGAGGCGGCACGCCCACGGCCGCCGGCGACCGCACCGGCATAAGCGACACCGAGATCCGCATCGGCATCCACGCGCCGGTCACCGGCGCCGCGCCCATCCCGCAGAACTCCTTCGAGGAGGGCAAGGACGTCTACTGGAACTTCTTGAAGGACAAGGGCGGGGTCTTCGGCCGCAACGTCAAGGTGTACTTCAACGACGACAAGTTCGACCCCCGCACCGCGGTCCAGGTCTGTAAGAAGATGGTCGAGCAGGACAAGGTCTTCCTGCTGATCGGCGGCGGCGGAGCGGACCAGATCACGGCGTGCGCCAACTACGCCCAGAGCGTGGGCGTGCCCTACCTCTCGGCCGGCGTGAACGAGGCCGGCCTCGCCGGCATCCGCGCGTACTTCGCGCTGTCGATGAGCTACTCCCAGCAGTCACCGCTACTCGTGCAGATGACGAACAAGATGTTCGGCAAGAAGAAGATCGGCATCGCGGTCGCGGACTCGCAGTCGTTCAACGACGCGCAGCAGAGCATCACCAAGGCGTTCCAGGCCGCTGGCTTCGAGATCGTCTACAACAAGCGGATCCCGAAGAGCGCCAATGCCGGCGACGGCGCGTCGATCGCCAACGCGATGCAGACGTCGGGTGCGGAGGTCGTGTACTTCCTGTCCAGCCCGACCACCTTCATCACGGTCGCGTCGGCGCTCAACCCGACCTACAGCCCGCAGTTCATCGGTCCAGGCATCACCAGCGGCCTCAACACAGTCGCTGTGGTCGGCTGCAACGGTCGGGCCGGCGTCAACAAGGCGATCTTCTTCAGCCCGTTCCCACAGCTCGACGTCATTGACAAGATCGATCCTGACTTCCAGAAGGCCTACAACGCACAGCTGAAGAAGGACGGCGACGACCTCGGTCTCGCGCTGTGGGGCCTGAACAAACAGCTCAAGTTCATCTTCGACGCGGCCGGCAAGGACATGACCCGCGAGTCCTTCGTGGCGACGGTCGAGGGCGGCAAGCAGTTCGCGTCCGGCGTGTTCCCACCGGTGCAGTTCAGCGCCAAGAACCACTTCGGCGGCACACAGGTCCACGTGCTCCAGGCCGACTGCTCGTCCCGCAGCTACAAGACCATCGGCACGTTCGTGAGCGGCTTCTAGGCGCGGCGTGATCTTCGCTGTCACGCTCACCGAGCTGAGCCAGGTCCTCGTGCTCGGCATCATCAACGGTGCGATCTACGCGCTCGTCGCGGTTGGGCTCGTCCTCGTCTACAAGGCGAGCGGGGTCTTCAACTTCGCGCAGGGCGAGTTCGGTACGATCGCCGTCTACGGCGCCTACATCGCGCTCGACATCTTCGACCTGCCCTATGGCGTCGCGCTGATCGTCGGGATGCTCGCCGCGCTGGCGACGGGGTTGCTGACCGAGCGGTTCGTCATCCGGCCGCTGTTCGACGCGCCTCGGGTGTCGTTGCTCGTCGCGACCGCCGGCATCTCGCTGCTGGCCATCGGCGTCGAGTTCTGGAGGACGGCAGAGAACCCGCTGAAGTTCCTCGCGCCGATCTCGGAGGAGCTCGACCGCGTGTCGCCGTTCGGGGTGGCGGTGTCCGACCAGCGGCTCATCACACTCGCCGTGCTGGCCGGCGTGGTCGTGCTGCTGTTCCTGTTCTTCCGGTCGCCGCTTGGGCTGGCCGTGCTCGCCGCCAGCCAAGAGCCCGTCGCGTCCGAGCTGGTCGGCGTCAGCGTCCGCCGGGTCTCGACGATCACGTGGGGTCTTGCCGCGCTGCTCGGTGGCACCGCCGGCATCCTCTATGCCGGCCAGGCCGCCCAGTTCTCGCCAGGGCTCATCACAACTGCGGTCCTGATCCCAGGGTTCACCGCCGCGATCGTCGGGGGCATCTCCAGCCTGCCCGGCGCGGTCGGTGGTGGCCTGCTGATCGGTGTGCTCCAGGCGCTCGGCGGGCTCAGCACGTTCGAGTCGATAAAGGGCGCGTCCTTCGTGACGGTCTTCATCGTGCTGCTGGTCGTGCTGCTCATCCGCCCCCAAGGCCTGTTCGTGAGGAACGCGTGAGCGAGACGATGACGCCGACGCCAGCCGGGTGGGCGCTGCGCATCGCAGTCGGCCTCGTGATCGCATGGGTCGTGCTGTGCTACCCGGCCAACGTCCTCTCGCCGTTCGAGGTCGGTGGCGTCGAGGCCAACGCCGCCAGCGAGGCCGTGATCTTCGCCGTCATCGGCCTCTCGCTGAACGTGCTCATCGGCTACGTCGGCACCATCTCGCTCGGCCATCAGGCGTTCGTCGGGATCGGCGCGTTCACCTCCGCGTACGTGGTGACGGAGATGGGCCAGGAGTTCTGGATCGCGATGCTCGTCGCCGCTCTCGTCGGCGCCGCCCAGGCGGCGCTGCTGGGCGCGGTGTCGCTGCGGGTGACTGGCCTCTACTTCGGTCTGATCACGTTGAGCTACGGGATCATGGCGCAGGAGAGCATCTTCCAGATCGAGTCGTTGACTGGTGGCACCGCCGGCCAGCCCGCGCCGCGGCCCCTCGGCTTCGAGAGCGACTTCCGTTACTACTACCTCTGCCTGCTCGTGCTCGGGTTCGTGCTGTTCCTCGACTGGCGGCTCATCGCGACCAAGGGCGGGCGGGCGCTCCTCGCGCTGCGAGAGAACCCGCGCGTCGCGGCAACGTGGGGTATCAACGTGAAGGCCTACACCGTGCTCGCGTTCGCGGTGTCAGGGCTGTTCGCCGGCATCGGCGGCTCGCTGCTCGCGCACCGCGACACGAGCGTGGTCGCCAACCCGTTCGGGTTCCAGCTAGCGCTCGTCTTCATCCTCATGACCGTCGTCGGCGGGCTCAGGAACCGCATCGGCGTCGTCCTCGGTTCGGCTTTCTTCGCGCTGCTCCGCAGCGGCGAGCTGCTCGAGATCCTGCACATGAACAACCTGTTCAAGCGCGACCCCATCAACCTCACGGCCGAGGTGCTGCCGCAGGTGCTCGGGCCGATCCTGCTCCTCCTGACGCTGACCCTCTTCCCCGGAGGCTTCGGGCAGCTGGCCAACCCGGTCGGGCGCTGGCTCCGAGGTCGCCGCTTCGAGTTCGGCAAGATCGAGAAGGAGGTGCAGATCTCCGATGTCCGAGCCTGAGGAACGCGTGACCGTCCTCGAGACGCGCGACATCAACATCCGCTTCGGCGGGGTGCAGGCGCTGCGCGACGTGAACCTCCGCGTCGACCAGTGGGAGATCGTCGGAATCATCGGGCCGAACGGCGCCGGCAAGACGACACTGTTCAACTGCATCACCGGCTTCTACGCACCGACCTCCGGGCGGGTGCGGTACCGCGACCAGGACGTGACCGACCTGTCGGTGCACAAGCGCACCAGCCTCGGCATGGGCCGGACGTTTCAGAACGTCGGACTGGTCAAGGGCTCGACCGCCCTGGAGAACCTGAAGACGGCCCAGCACCTCGAGGTCGACTACGACCCCGTCGCCGGCATGTTCGGGTCGCCCCGGACCTTCGAGGTCGAGCGGCACACGACCGAGCGGGCCCTGGCCATCCTCGACCTGATGGGCTTGGCCCACCTGAGGGACACGCGCGTGCAGGGGCTCCCCTACGGCGTGCTCAAGCGGCTCGAGCTGGCGGCGGTGCTGGCGACCGACCCGGACGTCCTGCTGCTCGACGAACCAGGATCCGGGATGGGACCAGAGGAGGCGGAGGCGCTGGGCGACCTGCTGCTCCGCCTGCGCGAGGAGTTCGAGCTCACGATCGTGATGATCGACCACCACGTCCCGCTCGTGACCCGCATCTCCGACTACATGTACTGCCTCAACTTCGGAGAGGTGCTCGCCGAGGGGCTGCCCGACCACGTGCGGAACCACCCCGAGGTCGTACGCGCCTACCTCGGCGACGACCCGGACGCGGTGGCGTCATGAGCCTCCTCGAGGTGGAGGCGTTGGAGGTCGGCTACGGCTTTCCGGTCCTGCTCGGCATCTCCTTCGAGGTCGAGCAGGGCGAGACGGCCGTGCTCTTCGGCCTCAACGGCGCGGGCAAGACCACGACCGTGTCGGCGATCGCCGGGCTCTTGAAGCCCTATGGTGGCTCGATCCGCTTCGACGGGGAAGAGATCGCAGGCCGCACGCCACCGTCGCTCGTCGACATGGGCATCTCGCTCAGCCCCGAGGGCCGTCGCGTGTTCCCGCGCCTCTCGGTGCTCGACAACCTGCGGATGGGGAACTGGGTGCGGCGCCGCGACTCGAAGGTCTTCGACCGCCAGCGCGACCTCGTCTTCGACTACTTCCCGCGGCTGTCCGAGCGCACGACGCAGCTTGCCGGAACGCTCTCTGGTGGTGAGCAGCAGATGCTCGCCATCGCGCGCGCGCTCATGTCCCAACCGCGGCTCCTGCTCATCGACGAGGCATCGCTGGGCCTCAGCCCCGCGCTCGCCCGCACCGTCTTCGAGGTCGTGAAGCGCATCAACGACGATGGGGTCACCGTGCTCATCGTCGAGCAGAACGTCGGCGTCCTGCCCTACGCCGACCGGGCCTTCATCATGGAGAAGGGCACGCTCATCTACACCGGCGTCGGCGACGAGATCCGCAACGCCAACCTCCGCGAGACCTACCTGGGAGCCTGAGGATGCGAGACGACAAGCCATCCGTGAACGCGATCTGGAGCCGGCTGGGCGGCCAGCTCGGCGTCGGCCTGTGCGCCGTCGGTCTGCTGCTGGTATTCCTCGGCTGGAACGGGGCCGCCAGCCTCGACCGCCTGCCCAGCCAATTCCCCTACCTCATCTCCGGCGGCGTCGCCGGGCTGTGCTTCGTGGTCATGGGCGTCGGCATGATCGTCGTGCAGAACCAGCGCGCCGACCGCGCCGCGCTGCAAGCCACGCTTCGCCAGCTGCAGGACGCGCTCGAGCGGGCCGGCATCGCCGAGGGCACTGGCGAGCAGCGCAGCGAGTTCCGCAAGCCCTCGCCCCGGCCACCGGTCCAAGCTGCGCCCGTCGACACGACCGACGCGATCGAGCTCGAGCCCGAACCCGAGCCGGTTGCGCGCCGCCAGCTGCGGGCCAACCCCCTTCGCCGCAAGGACGCCAAGAGCTGAACGGGGAGAGCGCCAGCCACCGAAACGGTGGTACACGCTCTCCGCGATGACCGGCACGGCGTGACTACCCTCGGCGCTCTGATGCCGTCCACCGAGCAGCCCTCCCTCGGCGCGGTCTTCGATCTCGACGTGGAGTGGCAGCGACTCGCGCCCGCAGCCCGGGTGGTGTGGGGCGTCGAGGCCACACTCGTGGCGCTCGTCCCGATCGCGCTGGTGATCGTGCTCGGCGCGGTGGCGGGGTCGATCGGCTTGGTCGCCGCCGTGGCCGCGAGCGGCGGCGGGCTGTGGTTCATCTGGTGGCTGGTGGGCAGGCGCTACCGCGCGTGGGGCTACGCACTCCGGGAGCACGATCTCGTGCTCCGCCGCGGCCTGCTCATCCGGCGGCTGACCATCGTGCCGTTCGAGCGGATGCAGTTCATCGACATCGGCCAGGGTCCGCTGGACCGGCTGCTCGGCGTGGCATCGGTCCAGCTCCACACGGCCGCGGCAGCAAGCGACGCCAAGATCCCACTGCTCGCCATGCAGGAGGCGCAGCGCGTCAGGGATCGCCTCGCGGCGTTGGGTGAGGCGCGCCATGCAGCAACCTGAGGGCTGGAGGCAGCTGCATCCCCTCAGCCCGTTCCTCTTTGCCGGCCGGTTGGTGGTGTTCGCCGTCGTCGGTCTGATCCAGACGTTCGGAGAGCAGCTGCTCGGGTCGAGGTCGGGGACCAGCGCCGCCCTGCGCGTGTTCGTCCTCCTCGTCGTGGTCGCCCTGGTGGTGTCGGCCTACTCGTGGCTGGCATGGCGCGTGCGGGCGTTCCGGATCACCGCGGAGAAGGTCGAGCTGCGCACGGGCGTCGTCTTCCGGTCGCACCGCCACCTGCCGCTGGACCGCATCGAGTCCATCGACACCGCGCAGCCGCTCATCCCGCGCATGCTCGGGCTCGCCGAGGTCCGCATCGAGGCGATCTCGACCCAGAAGAGCGAGCTGCAGCTGCGCTACCTCTCGGAGAGAGAAGCCGAATCGGTGCGGGCCGAGCTCGAGGCCTGGCGGCGGGGCGCGGCAGTCGCCGCGCCCGAGCACCTGGAGGACGAGCGCCTGATCCTGCGCCTCCCGGTCCGCGAGCTGGTCATCGGCTATGTCGCCATCCCCGCGGTGATCGTCCTCCCCGCCGTGCTCGTCTTCGCAGTGACGATCTCGATCGCCGCCGGCTCGGTCCTCGCCGCTCTGCCCGTCCTCGGCCTGGCCATACTCAGCCTTGGCCCGGTGGCCGCGGCACGGATCGAGCGGATCTGGAACTTCCATCTGGCTGACGCGGGCGATGCCCTCGTGATCAGGCGGGGACTGCTCAACCTCAACACGCAGCGGATCGTCACCGGCCGAATCCAGGCGGTGCGGATCGACCAACCGCCGCTCTGGCGGGCCTTCGGTCGTCAGCGCGCCGTCGTCGACATCGCCGGCTACCGGGGAGCGAAGGGCGATGAGGCCGCGGCCGCCGCGAACCTGCTCCCGGTCGCGCCGCCAGAGGTCGTGCGCTACCTGCTCCAGCGGCTCGAGGTGCGCACCGATCTCGATGCACTCGATCTCCGCCCCGTGCCGGACCGCGCGCGGTGGCGGGCGCCGGTGCGATGGCGCTGCCTCCGCGCCGCGTGGACCGACACGCACGCCGTCAACCGGAGAGGCCTGCTCTGGCAACGCACCGAGGTGGTGCCGCACGCCAAGGTCCAGAGCGTGCACGTCATCCAGGGGCCCTGGCAGCGCCGGCTCGGCCTGGCGACCGTGCGCCTCGACACCGCCGGCACCCGGATCAAGCTGCGCGCCGAGCACCGCGATGTGCGCGAGGCCGGCGCGCTGGCTCGCCAGTCGATCCAGCGAGCCTGACGTCAGCCCCAAGAATCGGGTTCAGTCGAGGCGGCGGACCGGCGGGGTGTCGTCGATCGGGACACGCTCGACGCGGAGGCGCGCGTCGGTGATGTGCGCGGCGCCGCCGCTGAGGATGACGGGGTCGAGCTCGATCTCGACGACGTCGGGCACGGCCTCCACGAGCGCGCTGAGCCGCAGGACGAGATCTTCCAGCGTCACCCGGGACTGCTCGTCGAGCAGCGGACCGAGCCGGGAGCACTCGATCATTCGACGGGCTTCGAGGTCGGTCACGGGAAGGACGCGCACCTCGTTGCGCTCGTCGAGCGCGCCAGCCGCGCCGCCGGGCCCGAGGAGGACGACCGGACCGACGAACGGGTGGGCGCGAACCGCAAGCGCGATGTCGACGCCGGGCTCGACCATCCGCTGCACGATCGCGGGTGCCATCGCGTCGCCGAGGCGCTCGCACATCCGCCCGTACGCGACGCGGACCTCGTCCTCGTCGTGCAGGTCGAGTGCCAGGCCGCTCGCCTCGGTCTTGGCCATGCGGCTGCGCCCCGACGCCTTCAGCGCGACTGGGAACCCCAGCTTCGCCGCGGCCGCGGCCGCCTCGTCCTCTGAGTCGGCGAGGAGCGTCGTGATCGGCGCGCTGCCGACCGCATCCAGCACCCGAGTGACGTCCTCCAGCTCGAGCCAGCCCGGGCCACCTCGCTCGAGCGCGGCTTCCACGACGTCGCGGGCAGTGGCGTCGTCGATGTCCGGCGTGTCCCACCGGCCCTCCGGTTCGGAGCGCCAGATGCCGTACGCCGCGACCCGACCGAGCGCGTACGCGGCGACGTCCGGGAGGTCGAAGACCGGCACCGCGAGCTCGCCGCCCCCGGCCACCTCGAGCTCGTGGGGGCCGAAGAACGACGCGACGACGGCCTTCGTGGCTGACCGCGTCGCGGCCTCGCCGATCGCGCGTGCCACCTCGACGCTGCGCTCACCGAGCGACGGGGCGAAGAGCACCAGAGCTGCGTCGACGCCGGCATCCTCGAGCGTGGCCGAGAGGGCGTCGCCGTAGTCGGCTGGTTGCGCCTCGAGTCCGAGATCGAGGGGCTCACCCGCGGGTACGAGACCTGCACCGCGGCAAGCGTCGGCGGCGAGCGCCAGCGCGCCTCCCGAGTTGCCGATCAGCGCGACGCGGTTCCCGGCCGGCAGCGGTTGGCGGACCAGCACGCGGGCCACGTCCACGAGCTGGCTCAGGGTGTCGACCCTGATGACGCCGCTCTGCGCGAGGACGGCGTCGCCCGTCGCGTCCGGCAGCCCCTCGCCGGTGGTGCGCCCGCCCTTGAGGGCGACGATCGGCTTCGACCGCGCCAGGTGTCGCACGATGCGACCGAACCGGCGAGGGTTGCCGAAGGACTCGATGTAGGCGACGACGACGTCGGTGCGCTCATCCTCCTCCCAGTACTGCAGCAGGTCGTTGCCGCTCACGTCGGCTCGGTTCCCCATGGCCACGAAGGAGGAGAGCCCGACGCCGAACGCCTTCGCCCGCTCGACGATCACCGCGCCGAGGGTCCC
>CAYSAC010000123.1:0-8529 GCA_964428815.1 uncultured Acidimicrobiaceae bacterium
GCTCCGGCGCATCTGGTACTCGCTGCCGTTCCTCGCGACGTCGCTCATCGGGTTCTCCGCGCTCGGCGGACTGGTCTACGAGGAGGTGTTCGACCTCGACGAGCGGGCCCGCGGCTTCGTGTCCGCGGCCGTCGAGCCGATGCAGCTCGTCGGCCTGATCGTCGGCGCCCGCATCGCGACCCGTCTCATGGCCCAAGGCGCAGACCGCATCCTGCGGTTCCTGTCGCTCACCGCGGTCGTCATCTCCGCCGCGCTGGTCGTGTTCGCGGTCGCGCCGAACCTCGTTGTCGCCATCGCCGCGCACGCCGTCATCAACGCCGGTCTAGCGATCCTCGCCCCCGGCATTCTCGCGTCGCTGTCGCTCGCCATCCCGCCCCGCTCGCGGTCGGTTGGGTTCTCGGTCGCCTCGCTGTGGGTCATCCCCGGACTGCTGATCCTGCCGGTCATCGGATGGATCGGCGACGAGTTCGGCCTGCGCTGGGGGATGTTGCTGCTCGTCCCGCTGTTCCTCGTCGGCGGCGCGGTGATTGCCACCTCGAAGGACACGATCAACGGTGACATCACCGATGTGTGGCAGGCAGCGGCGGCCCGCTCCGAGGTGGCCTTCGAGCGGCGCCAGGGCCGGTCGAAGCTGCTGCTCGTCCGTGGCCTCGACGTCGCGTACGGGCCGGTGCAGGTGCTGTTCGGCATCGACCTCGAGGTCGAGGAGGGTTCCGTCATTGCGCTGCTCGGCACCAACGGCGCTGGCAAGTCGACGCTGCTGAAGGCGATCTCCGGCATCGTCGAGGCCGACCGCGGCGCGGTCATCTTCGACGGCCGGGAGATCACGCACGCGCCGCCGAACGAGGTCGCCGGCTACGGGGTCGTGCAGGTCCCTGGCGGGCAGGGTGTGTTCCCATCGCTCACCGTCGCCGACAACCTCCGCACCGCTGGATGGCTCAACCGCCACGATCGTGCTGCCATCGAGACGGCGACGGCCCGCGTGCACGAGCTCTTCCCGGTTCTCGCGCAGCGCGCCGGCGATCCGGCGGGTGACCTGTCCGGCGGCCAGCAGCAGATGCTCGGCCTCGGGATGGCGTTCCTCTCCAAGCCGAGGCTGCTGATGATCGACGAGCTGTCGCTCGGGCTCGCCCCCGCGGTCGTCAGTCAGCTGCTCACCATCGTCGAGGAGATCCGCGCGAGCGGGACGACGGTCATCCTTGTCGAGCAGTCCGTGAACATCGCGCTCACGGTCGCCGACTCCGCGTACTTCATGGAGAAGGGCGAGATCCGGTTCCACGGGCCGACCGCGGAGCTGCTGGCTCGGCCCGACGTGCTGCGCTCAGTGTTCCTGGAGGGCGCGGCCGCCTCGTCCCACACGTCGCACGCGCGCGACGTGCTGGTCACGAGTGACGCCGCGCCTGTGCTCGCGACCGAGGATCTGACCCGCTCCTTCGGCGGCATCCGTGCCGTGGACGCGGTCACGATGCAGGTGACGCCGGCCGAGATCGTCGGGATCATCGGCCCGAACGGGGCCGGCAAGACCACGCTCTTCGACGTGCTCTGCGGCTACACACCGGCTGATGCTGGCTCGGTGCTGCTCGCGGGTCGCGATGTGACCGGCCTCGGTCCTGACGCGCGGGCTCGCAGGGGCCTCGGGCGGTCGTTCCAGGACTCACGCCTGTTCCCCTCCCTGATCGTCGACGAGGCGATCGCCGTCGCGCTCGAGCGGTGGATCACAGTCCGCGACCCGATGAGCGCCGCGCTCCATCTCCCCAACGCGTACGACTCGGAGGTGCGCGTACGGCGCAGGGTCGACGAGCTGGTCGAGCTGCTCGGGCTCGGCGCCTACCGGTCGTCGTTCGTCCGTGAGCTGTCGACCGGCACTCGGCGCGTCGTCGACCTTGCGTGCCTCCTCGCGCACCGTCCGTCTGTCGTCCTGCTCGATGAGCCCTCGAGCGGCATCGCCCAACGCGAGACCGAGGCGCTCGGACCGCTGCTGGAGCGCATCCGCGACGAGACCGGCGCCAGCCTCGTCGTCATCGAGCACGACATGCCGCTCATCCGAGCGGTGTCCGACCGCCTCGTGGCGATGGACCTCGGCCGCGTGATCGCCAGCGGGGCACCCGAGGATGTCCTCACCGACCAGCGCGTCGTCGAGTCCTACCTTGGCACCGACAACGCCACGATCCAACGATCAGGAACACAACCAGCGATGAAGGGATGACGCATGCAACCGAGCAGCGACGCACCACAGGAAGGCCCCAGCTCCTCGCTCCGCCGCTACGGCCCGATCGCCGCCATCGTGGTGGTCCTGGCGATCATCGCCGCGGTCGTGTTCGTCGGAGGCGGTGACGAGGAGGAGGACGCGACCACCGAGACCACGGCCCCGAGCGGTGAGCGGCCCGAAGGCGCCATCAGCTTCTCCCAGGCGGAGGAGCAGGGCCTCGACGTCACGTTCCAGGACGGCTGCGACGAGGAGACCGGCCGCGTGGCCATGCCGTCCCCGGCCGTGCCGGAGTGCTTCGCCAACGTCGACGAAAACGGCGGCGCGACGTCGCGAGGGGTCACCGCCGACACGATCAAAGTCGTCGCCTACGTGGCGCCCGAGAACGATGCGGTCCTCGACTTCGTGACCGCTGCCATCGCCAACGACGACACCAACGCGCAGGCAATCGAAACCTTCGCCGGCTACGTCGAGATGTTCCAGCGCCACTTCCAGACCTACGGGCGCACGGTCGAGGTCGAGTTCCTACAGGCGTCGGGCCCGTCCCAGGACGAGGTCGCTGCGCGCGCCGACGCGGAACGGGCGGTCAACGACATGGGCGCCTTCGCGGTCATAGGCGGACCGGCGCTGACCAGCGCCTGGACTGAGCGGATCAAGGAGCTGGGCGCGGTGTGCGTCTTCTGCTTCGGCATCAACGACCCGGAGCCGTCCACCTTCTCCGTCACGCCGAGCGCCGGCCAATCGCGCGCACACATCGTCGAGTACGTCAGCAAGAAGCTGGTGGGGAAGCCGGCGGAGTTCGCCGGTGACGCGGCGTACAGGGACAAGGAGCGGGTGTTCGGCCACCTCACGATCGACACGGGCTCAGCCGACTCGGCGGAGAACGCGAAGAACTTCCGCGACGACACGGCGGAGGCGGGCGTCGAGCTGGCAGAGCAGCTCACCTACACCCTGAACCCGGCGACGCTGCAAGAGCAGGCTGGCGGCATCATCACCAAGCTCAAGGACGCAGGCATCACCACGGTGATCTTCTCCGGTGACCCGGTCGCGCCCGGCACCTTCACCCGGGTCGCGACCTCGCAGGAGTACTTCCCCGAGTGGGTGATCGGACCGTCGGTACTGGTGGACGTCACCGCCTTCGCCCGCACTTACGACCAGCAGCAGTGGGCCCACGCGTTCGGCATCAGCTACCTCACGGCCCGCATCGAGCCGGAGAAGGACGACAGCTGGGCGCTGTATGAGTGGTTCAAGGGCACCCCGCCGCCGGCCGACGACACCGCCGGCGTCATCATCCCCGGGCCGCTCGTGTTCTTCTCCGCGCTGCAGGCGGCTGGGCCGAACCTGACCCCCGAGACGTTCCGCGACGGGATCTTTTCTCTCGAGCCGTTCAAGGACGGGATCACGATCAGCGCCACGTCATGGGGTGATCACGGCATCTGGCCCGACACCGACTACCAGGGGCTCGACGACTACACCGAGATCTGGTGGGATCCCGAGGCGACCGGCCTCGACGAGCTGCGCCGCGAAGCCCCCGGGATGTACCAGTACGTCAACGGCGGCACGCGGTACCTGCCCGGCGAATGGACCACCGAGCTGAAGGTGTTCGATCCCGACGGCGCCGTTGCCATCTACGACGAACGCCCCGAGGGCGAGCGCGCGAAGGACTACCCCTCCCCAGCCAAGTAGCACCCCGCGTTCTGGCGGTGGATCACGACCACCGGTGGTCGCAATCCGCCGCCAGTTCGTTGGATGCGAACGGCTTCAGCTGCCGGGCTGGTCGCGCAGGAACCGCTCGAGCTCGGCCGCGAGCTCGTCGCCGGAGGTCATGCGCATGCCCTGGTCGAGGTTCGCGTCGGCCTGGGCCTCGAGCTGGCGGACCATGTCGAGGTGCTCCTCGTTCTGCGAGATCAGCTCGTCGATGCGGGAGCGCGTCATCGCGCCCTGCGCGTCGAGCTGGCCGAGCGGGATGCCGAGGTCACCGATCCGGTTCGTCTCCGCGAGGAGGCTGAGCGCGGCTACGGGGTAGGGCATCGCCGCCACGTAGTGGGGCACCTGGGCCCACAGGCCGATCGCGGGAACGTCGCGCCGCGCGCAGACGCGCTCGATGAGGCCCTGTACGCCGATGGGCACCTCGATGCTCGTCCGCAGGAACCCTTGCGACGCGAGCTCCTCGCTCGTCGCGGTGCACGCGACGAGCGGTTGGCGGGTGTGGGGGACAGGCGCGGGGTAGGCGCCCAGCCCGACGACGAGGCGCGTTCCGAAGTGCAGCGCCAGGTCGACCGCGGCCTCGGAGAACGCGCGCCACGCGTGGTCTGGCTCCGCGCCGAACAGCAGCAGGAGGTCGTTGCCGACGGCATCCTTGGCGGTGAACAGGTCCGTGGTCTGCCACGACACCTGCGTGTTGATGCCGTTCTCGAGGCGCATCACGGGCCGCCGGGCGCGGAAGTCGAGCAGCGCGTCGCTGTCGAACTGGGCGACGGGCCGCAGGTCGAGCTGGTCCATCACCACCGCCGCTGCGCTCGAAGCCGCCATGCCCGCGTCGATCCAACCCTCGAGTGCCATGATCATCACCGGGCTGTCGAGGTCGGGCTCGTCGAGGATCTGGTAGAGGCTCACGGGAGGCGCTCGACCGCCTGCTTCGCGGCGTCGGCCATGCGTGTCACCTGCTCGGCGAAGCCCTCAAACCCCGTGGCCTTGCCCATGGCGCCGCCGACGTAGCGGGCGTAGACGCCCTCGACGATGCAAGCCAGCTTCCAGTAGCCGAACGCGGTGTAGAAGTCGATCGCCGACAGGTCGCGGCCCGACACCTCCGCGTAGCGATCGAGGAGCTCCTTGCGTGATGGGAAGCCCTCGACGGTTGTCGGCGCGGTGAGCAGCGCGGCGTGCTCGTCATCGGGGTCGGTCCAGTACACCATCAACAGGCCGACGTCCGCGAGCGGGTCGCCGAGCGTGCAAATCTCCCAGTCGAGCACGGCGATGATCTCGCCGTTCGCGCCGGTCATGCAGTTGTCGAGGCGGTAGTCGCCGTGGACGACGCATGCAGGGCCCTGCTCAGGGATGCGGGCGAGCAGCGCGTCGTGGACCTCGTCGACCGCCGGCAGCTCGCGGGTCTTCGACTGCTGCCACTGGCCGTACCAGCGCTTGAGCTGGCGCTCGATGTAGCCCTCTTTGCGGCCGAGCTCGCCCAACCCGACCTCGTCGGGGTCGACGGCGTGGATGCGCGCGAGCACATCGGCGACGGACATCCCTGCGACGCGCCGTTGCTCCGGCGTCAGCGTCTGCGCGATGACGGCGTCGCGGATGACGAGCCCGTCGACGAAGCCCATGACGTAGAACGGCGGACCGTTCACCGACTCGTCGGTGCAGAGCCCGATCGCCGGTGCGACCGGGACGTCGGTGGGTCCGAGCGCGGAGATGATGCGGTGCTCGCGGTTCATGTCGTGGGCGGTGGCAAGCACGTGCCCGAGCGGTGGTCGCCGAAGCACCCACGCGCTGCCGGCGGCGTCGGTGACCTTGTAGGTCAGGTTGGAATGCCCGCCCGCGATCAGGTCGAAGTCGAGCGGCGGCACGACGCCCTCGACGTGCTGCTCGAACCAGGCCGTGACCGGCTCGACATCGACGCCCTGGACCGCTGCCTCGCTCATGTTGGGAAACCTAGTGCGGTCACTATCGTGCGGAGCCATGGCCATTGACGTCACGGATGCGACCTTCAAGACCGAGGTCCTCGACCGCTCGAAGGAGGTGCCGGTCGTCGTCGACCTGTGGGCACCGTGGTGCGGACCGTGCAAAACGCTGGGGCCGATCATCGAGAAGGCGATCGACGCCACCGCCGGGGAGGTCGTTCTCGTGAAGGTCAACGTGGACGAGAACCCGCAGGTGAGCCGCGAGTTCCAGGTGCAAGGCATCCCCGCCGTCTACGCGCTGAAGGACGGCAAGATCGTCGATGGCTTCGTCGGCGCGCAGGGCGAGGCCGCCGTCACCTCGTTCGTGCAATCGCTGCTGCCCTCCGCGGCCGAGCGCGAGATGGCACAGCTCCTCGCCGCCGGCGACGAGGCGTCGCTGCGTCGCGCGCTCGAGCTCCAGCCGGACCACCACGACGCCATCGTCACCCTCGCCGAGCTGCTGGCCACGCGTGGCGACACGGAGGAGGCGCTCGGCCTGCTCGAGCGCATCCCTGAGACCGCGGAGACCCGTCGGGTCGCGGCGCTGGCCCGCACTGGCGTAGTCGAGGTGGACGACGACGGCATGGAGGCCAAGCTCGACGCGCTGCTCGAGCGGGTGAAGGACGACGACGACGCCCGCCAAGAGCTGGTCGACCTGCTCGAAGTGATGGGCCCGGACGATCCCCGTACCCCCGCCTACCGCAAGGCGCTCACCGCCCGCTTGTACTGAGCGGCTGGTGTCGAGCGTCGGTCTCGAACGGATTTAGTGCCTTGGCCCCGCGAAGGGCTCTAGTGCAGCCGCGCGGAAGTTCCGTGCATGTATCGCCGAGGCGGGGTCGTCGCTGGCAAGCGTCGGGGGGCGTTGCGCCTGCCTTGCCCAGCCGCTAGGACGAGGCGACATCCGGCCGGCGAGACGTGCGTGAGGCTTCCGCGTGGTTGCACTAGTCTGACCGGACCGGACTTCCCCCTGGAGTGCCCATGCGCGCCCAGGAGTGCCTGTGTCCGATTCCGATCTCCTCCGTCCGCCGCCCGACGTCGGGTGGCGCGAGCGGCTCGCTTCTGCCCGCGACCTCGCCGCGACCGTCTCGCCCTGGCGGCTCATCGCAGGTGCCCTCGCCTGCGCCGTCGTCGCCGTGGGCGCACTCGTGCTCTTGCGGCCGCCCGCCGCCGCGCCAGAGCTGCAGATCCCGTTCGCCGCGCCCGCGGACGGGCCGGCGCCGTCGACTACTGCGGCGCCGATCGAGGTGGTGGTTCACGTCGCCGGAGCGGTCACGACCCCAGGTGTGTACAAGCTCCCCACCGGAGCGCGGGTCGTCGATGCGATCGGTGCCGCCGGAGGTGCGCGGCCAGAGGCCGACCTCGGACGGGTGAACCTGGCCGCGCCGCTGACCGACGGCGAGCGCGTCTACGTCCCGCGCGCCGGTGAGGCGCCGCCCGCCGTCGCCGGCGCGGGAACGGGCGATGGCGCGCCGGCGGGCCCGGTCGACCTCAACACCGCCACCGCCGACGAGCTCGCCGAGCTGCCGGGCATCGGCCCTGCAACCGCGGCCGCGATCATCGAACATCGCGAGCGCAATGGGCCGTTCTCGTCCGTCGACGAGCTGCTCGACGTGCGGGGGATCGGGCCGGCGAAGCTCGAGGGCCTGCGGGACCTGGTGACGGTGTGAGCGACCGCTGGGTGATCGCGATGGCGGGCGCCGCCGCGCTCGGTGCTCGCGACCCGCACGCTCTGCCGATGTGGCTGCCGCTCGTCGCGATCGTGGTCGCACTGCTGCGCCGGTGGCCGTGGCTCCTGTGCCTCGGCGCCGCGCTCGCGACCAGCGCGCTCGCGCAGCGGTCGCTCGACGGGCTCGACAGCGTCGCGACCGGACCGGTGCAGGCGGAGGTCGCGCTGCTGAGCGATCCGGTCGAGCGCGCTGGCGCGGTCGTGGTCGACGTCCGCCTCGGTGGCAAGCGGCTCGAGGCGCGCGCGTCGGGCGCTCCCGCCGAAGCGCTCCGGCACCGCCTCGCGGGGGAGAGGGTCTCGCTGACGGGCGACGTGTCGGCACGACCACCGGCTACCCCCTGGCTGATCGCCCGGCACGTCGCCGGTCGCCTGACCGTCGCCAGCGTCGAGGCGTGGCGCACCGGCGCGCCCGTCACGCGCCTCGCCAACGGGCTGCGGCGCACGCTGCACGCAGGCACCGCGTCGCTGAGCGAACGCCACCGCTCGCTGTTCGACGGCCTCGTCATCGGCGACGACCGCGCGCAGCCCGCAGACGCGACCGACGACTTCCGCGCCGCCGGGCTCACGCACCTGCTCGCGGTGTCCGGGCAGAACGTCGCGTTTGTCCTCGCGCTGGCGAGCCCGGCGCTGTCGCGACTGCGGCTTGCGAGCCGCCTCGCTGCGACGGTGGCGGTGCTCGGCTTCTTCGCGCTCGTCACCCGCTTCGAGCCGTCGGTACTGCGCGCTACTGCCGTCGCCGCGATCGCTGCTCTCGCGTTCACCGCCGGGCGGACGACGACCCGGCTGCGCGTGCTGGCACTGGCGGTGGCCGCACTCCTCCTCGTCGATCCGCTACTCGTGCGCTCGGTGGGGTTCGGCCTGTCCACTGCCGCGGCGGCCTCGATCCTGCTGCTCGGCCCGCGCGTTGCGGCCGCGCTGCCAGGCCCGCGCCCGCT
>CAYSAC010000124.1:0-8516 GCA_964428815.1 uncultured Acidimicrobiaceae bacterium
GAGCCTGACGCCGGCCTGGGGCGCGGTCGCGGCCGCGCCGAGCGCGGCGCCAGCGACCGAAGCGTCAACGATCAGCGCGCGCGCCTCGCAGTCGGCGGCGATGTACCCCGCCTCGTCGCCGGTCAGGTGGAAGTTGATCGGCGTGAGCCGGAGCCCGCCTTGGAGGCAGGCGACGATGACCTCGATGAACTCGGGCCGGTTGGTGCAGATCAGCGCCACCGCGCTACCAGGGCCGACACCCCGCCTGGACAGCGCGCGCACCAGCTGGTTCGCTCTCGCGCTCAGCTCGCCGTAGGTGCGGTCACCGTGGGCCGAAACGATCGCGGGTCGCTCTGAGACCATCGACGCCCACCACGCCGTGCCCGCGCCGCGCGACACCGCCGCGGTGCGCGCTTCGCTCGTGACCAGCTCCTCGACCACTGCACTCCCTCCGTCGGTCGTTGACGCTAGCGTCAACAGCGCGTAGCGTCAGGCCGTGACG
The DNA here is from genome assembly GCA_964428815.1 of uncultured Acidimicrobiaceae bacterium. GTDB lineage: Bacteria > Actinomycetota > Acidimicrobiia > Acidimicrobiales > CAYSAC01 > CAYSAC01. The sequence goes on from CAYSAC010000124.1 coordinate 482, forward strand.
TCGACGCCGACGGCTGCGGCCCGACTGCCGCGGGGGGAGCGGCGCGAGCAGCTCCTTGATGTCGCGGCCGAACTCGTCCTCGCGGGGGGTACCGAGTCCGTCACCATGGAAGCCGTTGCCGCCCGCGCCGGGGTGAGCAAAGGGCTCGGCTACGCCTACTTCGACAACAGCGCCGACGTACTCGTCGCACTCCACGACCGTGAGATGAGCGACCTCGAACAGCGGGCGACCGAGGGGTCGCTCGCCGCGCAGGACCTCGAGGGGCGCATCCGCGCCGCCGTCGGAGCGTGGTTCGACCTCGTCGCGGAACGGGGCGCGCTGCTGGGCGCGCTCCTGCGATCGACACCCGTGAAACAAGCGCTCGACGCACGCGGGTCGGGCGGCATCCGCCGGTTGGAGGAGCTCTACGGCCGGATGGCCGAGCGCGAGCTCGGCATCCCGGCGGACGAGGCGGTCGCCGCCGCCAGCGTCCTGGTGGCCGGCGTCGGCGGCGTGCTCGAGCGCTTCGCCGGCGGCAAGGGCGACCGCGCCACGCTGGAGGAGACCTACGTGCGCGTGGCGATGGGTGGGTTGCGCGCGCTTGCCGCCGAGCGCGACCCACGATGAGCACCGTTGAGGTCCCCACCCTCACCTCGAGCCACGCGCTCGACCCCGACGCGATCGCGTCGTTCCAAGCGAACGGGCACGTGCACGTCCCGGGCCTCGCGTCAGCAGACGACGTCGCCGCGTTCCGTCCGCTGATCGCCGCGTGCGTCGAGCGCCACGCCTTCGACAAACGACCGATCGAGGAGCGTGACACCTATGGCAAGGCGTTCCTGCAGACGTTCAACCTGTGGCGCCGCGACGACGCTGTCGCGCGGTTCACGCTCGCGCCACGGTTCGCTCGCGTCGCGGCAGCGCTGCTCGGCGTCGAGCGCGTACGGCTCTACCACGATCAAGCGCTCTACAAGGAGCCCCACGGTGGCCACACGCCGTGGCATCAGGACCAGTACTACTGGCCCCTCGGCACCGAGAGCACCATCACCATGTGGATGCCGCTCGTGGACGTCACGCCGGCATCGGGCCCGATGACGTTCGGTGACGGCACCCACCGTCTCGGCTTCCTGGGCTCACACTCGATCTCTGACGAGTCCGATGCGGTGTTCGACCGGGCCGTCGCCGAGCGGAAGATCCCGCTGACCACCTACAGCCACGTCGCTGCCGGCGACGCGACGTTCCATCAGGGATGGACCTTGCACCGCGCCGGCGCGAACGAGACCGACGAGATGCGCGAGGTGATGACCGTCATCTACTTCGCCGACGGCACGCGCGTCGGGCCTGCGGACTCCCCCGCGCACCAGCTCGACCTACGGGTCTGGCTGCCGGGGTGCGCGCCCGGTGACCTCGCCGCCAGCGCCATCAACCCCGTGATCGACTGAAACGCCTGCGGGCGACCGCGAGGGCAGCGTGCAGACTCCGGCGATGACCGACCTGACCGTCACCCCCTCGACAGAGGTGCGACGCCACCCGGAGCGGTCGAGCTACGACCGGCCCGCGGCGTACGCCGTGCTCGACGAGGGCCTCGTCGCCCACGTCGGCTTCGCCCACGACGGGCGCCCCTTCGTCATCCCCATGGCGTACGGCCGGACCGGCGACCACCTCGTCCTGCACGGCTCGCCCGCCAGCCGCCTGATGCGCGGGCTCAGGTCCGGCATCGACGTGTGCGTGACCGTGACGCTGCTCGACGGGCTCGTGCTCGCCCGCTCCTCGTTCCACCACTCGCTCAACTACCGGTCCGTCGTGGTGCTGGGTCAGGCCGAGGTCATCGACGACGACGGCGAGAAGGCCGAGGCGCTCGACGCGCTCGTCGAGCACCTCGTGCCGGGGCGCACCGCCGATGCGCGCTCGCCTTCGGCCAAGGAGCTGCGCGCGACGCTGGTGCTGCGCGTGCCGATCGATGAGGCCTCGCTCAAGTCGCGCGCCGGTGGTCCGATCGACGACAAGGACGACCTCGCGCTCCCCATCTGGGGCGGCACGATGCCGCTGAGGCTGGCGCCGTCGCCCCCGGAGCCCGACGTCCACACGCCGATTGACCTGGCGGCGCCGTCGTACCTGACGACCGCGCCGCGCTTCCGCGGTCGCGCCTGACAGCGAACTTGCGTCTCAAGGACCTATTGGGTACTTGACAGCGGCGAGCTCCTCCGGGCCTTGGTGAGCCTGGGGAACATCTCGCTCTCCTCCTCCTCGACGTGGTGCTCGATGCCGTCGCGGGCGAGCGTCGCCCTTGGCCTCGTCAATGTCCTTGCGGGCTGTGGTCGGCGGATGTGTTCCCCATCGCCGCCGTGGCCAATCCACATTCGTAGGTCGCACGCGAGCGCGTGGATGTGGTGGTCTAGGGCCGGTGGTTCCCTCGCAGCCCGCTGCTGGTGGGTACGCTCCTGGCTGCACATGGCATGACCTATGACGGACCCCAACCACCTCGACGAGACGACCGTGATGGCGCTTGGCGCCGATCCGGTGTGCATCGCCAACGCCCGGGCGTTCGTCGAGAAGCGCACGGTTGCCGTCGGTGAGCTGGCGCTCGTACCGATCATCGAGCTGCTGGTGAGCGAGCTCGTCACCAACGCCATCCTCCACAGCCCGTCCCCCACCCGGTTGCAGTTCACCAGCGACGACGACCGGATCCGGGTCGAGGTCGAGGACCGCGGCGACCGGCGGCCGCGGCTGCTCGACGGGCAAGACCCGCTTCGACCGAACGGCCGGGGCCTGCAGGTCGTCGACCGGCTGTCCGACCGGTGGGGCTGGGACCCCGTCGACGCCGGCGGCAAGGTCGTGTGGTTCGAGGTGCTCCGCTCCGCCCGCTGAACCGGGACAGGTGCTAGCCAGGTGCGGTGCACCCTGTCCCCCTCGACGAGCTGCCCATCCACCAGGTGCCGGCGTCAATGCGCCACGTCGGCACCAGCGATCGCAACTTCTATGACCGGTCGTACTTCAACGCGCACGATCGGACCGGAGAGCTGTTCCTCGTCACCGGCCTCGGCGTGTACCCCAACCTCGGCGTCATCGACGCGTACGCGACCGTCCGGCTGGGCGATCGCCAGATCACCGTCAGGACCGCGGCCGCGCTCGGCGACGACCGCAGCAACCAGGCCGTCGGCCCGTACCGCGTCGAGGTCGTCGAGCCGCTGCGCGTCATCAGGCTGATCTGCGATGGCGACGACCACGGTCTGGGGTTCGACCTCACGTGGGAGGGCTCGTTCCCTGCGGTGGAGGAGGCACCCCACCTGCTGCGCCAAGGTGGCCGGATCATCCTGGACGCGCAGCGCTTCGCGCAGGTCGGCACGTGGTCGGGCGAGCTGCGCATCGAGGGCGAGGCCATTGCCGTCACGCCGGACCGGTGGGTGGGCACCCGCGACCGATCCTGGGGCATCAGGCCGGTCGGTGAGGCCGAACCGCCCGGTCGCGCCGCCACCGAGCTGGACCCTGCGTTCGGGTTCTGGTGGACCTACGCACCGCTGCGGTTCGACGACTTCGCGCTGGTCCTCATCTTGCAGGAGGACGGCGATGGCACCCGATCGCTCAACGACGCCGTGCGGGTCTGGCCGGCGGCTTCTGGCCGGTCGCCCGAGCAGCTCGGCTGGCCTGCGGTCGAGGTGCACTACCGGCCCGGCACCCGCCACCCGGAACGCGCCACCATCCGGCTGGTCGACCGAGCGCGCGCCGCGGTCACGGTCGAGATCGAGACCCTCGGTGCGGTCGTGCTCAGCTGCGGTCCGGGTTACAACGGCGACCCGGAGTGGAGCCACGGCCAGTGGCGCGGCCACGGCTGGGTGGAGGGCTCGGTCGTGGACCTCACCGACCCCGTCGTGCAAGCGCGCATCCCGTTCGGCATCATCGACCACGTCGCCAGAGCGACCTGCGACGGTGCCGAGGGCTGGGGGATGTTCGAGCACGGCGTGATCGGCCGCCACGGCCCGTCAGGCTTCGCCGACCTCGGCTCCGTCGCCCCCTGACTGCCCCGTTCTGGCGGTGGAACTCGACCACGGATGGGGTCGGTTTTCACCGCCAGAACGGTCAAATGAGGCGGACCGAGAGCTGCGTCAGCGCGTTGTTGAGGTTGGACCGGAGCCGCTGCGGCTCCCCCGTCAGCTCGATCGACCCGAAGCGGGCGAGCAGCTCCTCGAAGAAGATCCGCCCCTCGAGCCGTGCCAGGTGGACGCCGAGGCAGAAGTGCTCCGCGATCCCGAACGACAGGTGCGGGTTGGGGTGGCGCTGGATGTCGAACTGGTGCGGGTCGGCGAACACGGCCTCATCTCGGTTGGCCGACGTGTAGATCATCGCGACCTTGTCACCGGCCGCGACCGGTTGCCCGGCCAGCTCGGTGTCCGCTGACGCGGTGCGCCGGAAGTAGTGCAGCGGGTTGGCCCAGCGCAGGATCTCCTCCACCGCGCCCGGGATCGCGGCGGGGTCGGTACGCAGCTCCGCCAGCGGTGCCGGGTGCTGCAACAGCGCGAGCAGTCCCGACGAGAGCATCGTGCGGGTCGTGTCGTTGCCGGCCACGACGAGCTGCACGAAGAAGCTGCCGAGCTCGACATCGGTCATCTGCTGCCCGTCGACCTCGAGCTCGAGCATCGCCGAGAGCAGGTCGTCACCGGGGGCCGCGCGGCGCTCGCCCGCGAGCTCGATGGCGTACATCGCCATCTCGATCGTCGCCACGGTCGCATCGTCGCCCTGCGCGGTCGTTCGCTCCGACCACGCGTGGATCTGGGGCCAGTCATCGCGCGGGATGCCGACGAGCTCGCCGACCACCCGCGAGGGCACCAGCGCGCACACGTCGTGGACGAAGTCGACCTCCACCCGCTCCGCGGCCTCGCCGAGGATCGTGCGACAGATCCCGCGGATGCGGTCCTCCATGCCGGCGATGGCCGAGGACGAGAAGTGAGGCGCGAGGCCCTTGCGGTAGCTCACGTGGCGAGGCGGGTCCATGGCCAGGACCATGTCGCGCATCATGGCCAGCACCTCGGGCTCGAGGTCCTCCAGCACCACGCCGCCCAGTGACGCCGAGAACAGCGTGGGCTGGCGGGCGACCTGGACGATGTCGGCGTGGCGGAGGACGGCCCAGTACCCGGTGCCGTCTGGCATGTCCTGCCAGTGGACGGGGTCGGTGCGGCGCAGCTCCTCGAACAGCTCATGCGGTGGCCCGCTCAGGTAGCCGTCCGGATCGTAGAGATCACCAGACATCCGTCCGGACACTAGTTCTGCCGACCGTGAGCGACCGCGAGGGCTACGCCGGACCCTTCGACCCCGACTTCCGCTACGAGGACCTCTCCAATGCTAACGCCGAACTGGCGGTGAAAACGCACCACCGGTGGCGCGTTTTCACCGCCAGAACGCCGAGGTGAGCGTTCAGTCGACCGGCTGGACGCCTGCGAGGTGCCGGCGCGCGAGGTCGGCGTAAGCGCCGGGGTTGACCCTCACCCAGAACTCGGCCGGCGTCCCCGCGATCGGACGCTTGACCACCGCGGGGCTACCGGCGGCAAGCACCTCGTCGGGGATGACGGCCCCCGCGGCGACGAGCGAGTGGGCGGCGATCATCGTCCGCTTCCCGATGACGGCGCCGTCGAGCACTGTCGAACCGTTCGCGATGAGGGCCTCCTCGCCGATCGTCGCGCCGTGGACCACGCAGAGGTGAGCGACGGTCGCGCCGACCCCGATCTCACACGGCATGTCCGGAGGACCGTGCAGCACCGAGCCGTCCTGCACGTTCGCACCAGCTCGGATGATGACCTGGGAGTAGTCCGCCCGGATCACCGCGCCGTACCAGATCGAGGCGCCGGCTTCGACGATCACATCACCGACGAGCGTCGCCGTCGACGCCACGAACGCCCCCTCCGCGATGGACGGGCGCTTGCCTTCGAAGGAGAACAGCGGCATCGCGGGAGCGTAGGTCCGTCGGCGGGGTGGCGAACTGGTCTACGTTGCGCTGGCGCCCGCCGCCGGCGGCGGGCCAGGAACCAGGAGACGACGGATGACACGATCTCGACGGCTGATCGCGGCGCTCGCTGCGATCACGTTGCTGGCGGCAGGCTGCGGCGACGACGACACCACGACCACGACCCCGAGCGACGAGGGTGACGGGGGTGGTGGCGCGGGCGGCGCGCAGGCGATGACGATCGTCGCCCAGGACTACGCCTTCGTCGGAGCACCCGATGAGATCGAGGCCGGTGCCATCGAGCTCAGCTTCACCAACGACGGCAAGGTCGACCACGAGGTCGGCATCGCGCAGGTCGGTGACGGGGGCATCGAGGCGTTCAAGGAGGACTTCCCGCCCGTGCTCGAGGGCGGGCCCTTCCCTGAATACATGGAGACCGTCGCCGGGCCGGGCGAGATCGGCCCGGGCGAGGAGCTCACCACCACCTTCCTGCTCACCGAGGGTGACTACGCGCTGTTCTGCGCGCTCGACGGCAAGGCACCGGAGGGTGATGCCAGCTCGACCACCGCCGCGGCCGAGGGCCCTCCCGAGGAGGAGACCGGCGAGCCCCACTTCACCCTTGGCATGATCCAGCCGCTGACGGTGACTGCTGGCGACGCCGACGCCGAGTTGACCGGCACCGAGGGCTCGATCACGGCGAGCGACTACACGTTCGACGTCGACGTCACCGCCGGCGAGCACACGATCGCCTTCACCAATGAGGGCCCCGATCAGATCCACCACGGCGCCTTCTTCGCCTTCGTGCAGGGCACCGACGAGGCCGCCGCGGCGACCGCACTCGACGCGTTCCTCGCCTCCGAGGAAGCGCCCCCGCCGCCCGAGCTCGACCTCGCGACGACGGAGGGGCTTCCCTCCGGCGGGGTGTTCAGCGCCGGCTTGGGCCAGACGCTCGACTTCGACTTCGAGAGCGGGCGAACGTACGCGGTCCTCTGCTTCATCCAGGACCGAACCGGCGGTCCCCCGCACGCGGTCGCCAACGGCATGAAGAAGATCTTCACCGTCACGTAGCAAAACGACTCGCGGCCGCCTCCCTGGCTGGCTACACGCCGGCCAGGGAGGCGAGAACCGCGACCTCCTCCATCGTCTCGGTCAGGCGCCCGGCCTCACCGATGTCGACGCACCAGAGCGCGTACTCGACGCCGCGAGCGACCGACCACGCGAGGAGGCGTTGTTCGTCCTCCCCGACCATGTCGGCGAACGCGTGGTAGCGGGCGCGCAGCACCGCAGTCGGGTCGGCGTGGTCGAAGGGCGCGTCGACCTGCAGCAGGAGCGGGCTGGGGTCGTAGGCCGGGTCGCCGAGCATGGGCTTCGGGTCGATCGCAAGGTACGGCTGGCGCCCTGACCGGAGCACGTTGCCGGGGTTGAAGTCGCCATGCAGCAGGACGGTGCGCGTCGCGGTGCGGGGCAGCTCCTCGAGCAGCGCGGCGCCGGCCTCGACCAGCCCGCCGTCGAACGGTGGACGATGGCGGGCCATGCGCTCACGCACCAGCACCGCCCACTCGTCGGTGACCACGGTGAGCGGCTCGAAGTCCCCGTCCACCGGCGTGGCCTCCCAGAGACCGACCAGCACGTCGGCCGCGGCACGGAGCGCATCGTCAGAGTCAAGCCCGCTCCGGTGCACCGCGGTGCCAGGGATGCAGCGCTCGACGAGCAGGGCCCACCGGTCGACGTCCTCCTCGTAGAGCCGGACCGCGCCCGCGCCGTCCCACAACCGCAGCGCGGCGCGCTCGCCGCGCGCCTCGCGGTGCGGCCAGCTCACCTTGAGCACCGCGGGCGTGCCGTCGGCCATCGTCGCCGGAGCGGTCCAGGCCGCCATGCCGGCCCGGTAGGGCTGACCTGTCCACACCTGCCACCGCGCCTCCAGCTCGGCCACCAGCGCGGGGAGGGCATCGAGCCACGCTCGGCCCTCGTCGGTGCCGCGGAGGTGCTCGACGACGAGCAGGTCCGACGAGAACGCGTCCTCGACGGGCACGGACCGAGTCAAGCACCCCTAGGGTGGCCACACCGCTCATGGATCGCCGACAGCTCCTCCGAGGTTCCGCGGCGCTCGCCGCCGCGACGGCG
>CAYSAC010000125.1:0-8453 GCA_964428815.1 uncultured Acidimicrobiaceae bacterium
TCACCGAGACCGTGACCGACCGGCCGACGGTGTTCTTCGAGATCATCCAGCGCGAGGGTGCGACCGGGTTCGGTGCCGGAAACTTCAAGGCGCTCTTCGAGTCCATCGAGCGCGCGCAAGAAAAGCGCGGCAACCTCTAGTGACCTGTCGCCGGATTGCCGAGGTATCTCGCCGGCCAGGGGCGCCCCTGACTGCGTCGCTCCTCCTTGTGGTAGGGCAAGGCTACGACTGCGTCGTCGGCTCCTTGTCAGCGGCGCCCCTGGCTCGACGGATCCACCCCGTCAACTCGACGACAGGCCACTAGCTCATGGACGGCATCCCGCAATGGGTCCGCGGTGTCACGAGCCGCCAGGCCCATGTCGGCCTGCCGCCCGGCACCGTCGAGGAGGAGCACGGTCGCTCGGGGTTCTTCGGCCCCGCATCACACCTCTACCGGCTCCACCCGCCGACCGACTGGCTCGAAGTCGACGGGCCCGCCATCCATCACGCCTACGACTCCACCGCGCTGGTCGAGCGCGACGAGCTCTGGCCGACGCTGGTCCTCGGCAACCACCAGCTGTCGATCGCCTTCCACCGCTACGAGCACGGGCGCGAGGAGTTCTTGCGCGACGCCGATGGCGACGAGCTCTTCTTCGTCCACCACGGCACCGGCACGCTGCGCACGGAGTACGGGCCGCTCACCTACCGGCCGGGCGACTACCTCGTCGTACCGCGCGGCACCACCTACCGGTTCGAGCCGGCTGCGCCCACCGACCTGCTCGTGGTCGAGGCCCATCAATCGCGCTTCGCGCTGCCCGACCGGGGCATGCTCGGCCGCCACGCCCTGTTCGACCCGGCCATGCTCGAGGTGCCGGAGGCGGAGGCGATCGACGAGGAGGGCGAGTTCACGGTCGTCGTGAAGCGCATGGGCCATGACACCCGCGTGCGCTACGGCTTCCACCCGTGCGACGTGGTCGGCTGGAAGGGCGATGTCGCACCGATGCGCATCAACGTCGAGGACTTCCGGCCCGTCACCTCGCCTCGCTACCACCTGCCGCCGTCGGCCCACACGACCTTCGTCGCCGACGGGTTCGTCGTCTGCACGTTCGCGCCGCGACCGATGGAAGAGGACCCGGACGCGCTGCGGCTGCCGTTCTTCCACCGCAACATCGACTACGACGAGGTGATCTTCTACCACCGCGGTGAGTTCTTCTCGCGCGCCGGCATCGGCGAGGGGATGCTCACGTTCCATCCCCACGGGCTGCACCACGGTCCCCAGCCCGGTGCCCGCGAGCGCGATGCGGCCGCGGCCGCGACCGGCGAGCGGCGGATGGCGAACGAGTACGCCGTCATGATCGACGCCCGGTCGCCACTGCTGCCAGGCGAGGCGGCCAAGGACATCGACGTCGAGGGCTACAGCATGTCCTGGAAGCCGCAGGGGTGAAGCTCGCGCGGTATCGGTCCGGCGACGGCGACCTCTACGTCGGCGTGGTGCTCGACGATGTCGTCGTGCCGGTGGGACGGGGGTCCGGGCAGGCCGGCCAGCAGGTGCTGCTGTCGCTTGCCATGGCTCGCGGTCGCCACGATCCGGAGCTGATCGGGCCAGAGGAGCCGCTGGCCGGTGTGCGGCTGCTCGCACCCGTCGCTGACCCGCCTTCGATCCGGGACTTCTACGCGTTCGAGGCCCACGTCGCGACCGCTCGCAAGAGCCGCGGCCTCGAGATGGAGCCGGAGTGGTACGAGCTGCCGGTCTTCTACTTCTCCAATCCCGCGGCGGTTATCGGCCCAGACGACGACGTCATGCCGCCGGCGACGGCCGAGCTGGACTACGAGCTCGAGGTCGCGGCGATCGTCGGTGCCGACTGCGCCGACGTCGACCCGGGGTCGTGGACCGAGGTGGTCGCCGGATTCACGATCATGAACGACTGGTCGGCGCGCGACCTGCAGCGCCGGGAGATGAAGCTCGGCCTCGGTCCGGCCAAGGGCAAGGACTTCGCCACGTCCCTCGGTCCGATCCTCGTCACCCCCGACGAGCTGCTCAGTCCGGACGGCGTGCCGGCCGCGGCGATGGTCGCACGAGTCAACGGCGAGGAGTGGAGCCGAGGCGAGCTGGCCGACCTCCACTTCTCCTGGGGCGAGCTCATCGCCCACGCGTCGCGGGACGCGCGACTGCGGCCGGGTGACGTCATCGGCTCCGGGACGGTCGGCACCGGCTGCATCCTCGAGCTCGGCCTCGTCCACGGCCACGACCGCTTCCCCTGGCTCGAGCCGGGCGACGAGGTCACCCTCGAAGTCGAAGGCATCGGCCACCTGACGAACCGCATCGCTTCGCGCTCCTGACGGCGCGTTCTGGCGGTGGAATTCGACCACCGGCGGCGCGATTTCACCGCCAGTTCGACATGGCAGGACCGGACGCCATCAGTCGATCGCGGCCTCAAGTCGCCGCTCCATGACCGCGCACCGCGTCACGTAGAGGAATTCCTTGCCCACCCCGTCGAGCGACGTCCACGACTCCTCCCAGGTCGTCGACTAGCCAGCCGATCCAACGTCGCTGCTTGCAGGAAGGTTCGGACGTCTTCCAGCTCCGCATCGGACCAGGGGTTCACACGCGAAGTATCGCAACCTTCCCCGCCGGAACCGTGTGCGCGAACCCGTCTGTGTGCGCCGACCCGTGCTGGCCACGGGTTGGCGCACGATGCTCGAACGCGGGAGCGGGCCGCTACCTTGCGGGCCCGATGCGCTTGCCGGGTGGGACGACCAGATGGGTGGTTGCGCTCGCCGTCGTCGCGCTCGTCGCCGGCGCGCTGATCGTCGCACGGTCCGACGGCCGGCTCCCGCTGGATGAGGCGATCGAACTCGTGTCCGACGGCGACCGCTTCACCGACGCGGCCGAGTCATCCGAGACGCTCGCGTCGGTCTCGGTGCTCCTGCTGGAGTCGGCGCGGTCGTGCGAGCCCGGCACGGGTGCGCTGTCCTCACGGTGCGATGCCCGCTTCCAGGCTGCCGCCTACACGCAGGTGCTGGCAGCAGAGGTGGTTCGATGCCCGCCCGCGGGCCGCCAGGACGTACGCACCACGATGGCGTCGTACCTGCGCGCGCTGGCCAACGAGACCGAGGCCGCCGCGCCCCCCGATCCGCCCAGGCAGCCGAGGTGCGGTTGAACAAACCCGAACTGGCGGTGAAAACCGGCCACCGGTGGTCGAATTCCACCGCCAGAACGCGGAGGTGGTGGTGCGGCTCGTGACCTGTCAGGTGTCTTCGGGGTCCTTGGGCAGGGGCTTCCACTCGTCGCTCGCGGTCTGGTAGGCGAGGATCTGGGTGAGCACCTCCTCTGGTGCGAGCTTGCTGCCCTTCAGCTGGAGCACCTGGAACATCCCCTGGGAGAACCACAGGTAGACGACCTTGTCGTTGGACGACGTGACGGCCACGTCGACGTCGGCGACCGTGAGCTCTGACACCGTGCTCGGCATGATCTGGCGCACGACCGACTGGCGGTTGGCTTTGCGCGTCAGGTCGAGCTTCGGGATCACCGTCGCGACCTGCAGCGCGCCCACGAGCCGCTCGCCCTGGCGCAGCTCCCACAGCCGCACGTCGGCGACCAGGGAGTGGTCGCCGGCCGAGGCGAAGGCTTTGACAGTCTCCTTGTCGGTGTTGGGGAACAGCTTGATGCCGCCGGACGGGATGGCCGCCGGGACGAGCGAAGCTGGCACCTTGGCCAGCGGCACCTCGACCGCGTCACCGCCCGATCCGCACGCGGCGGCACCGAGCACGACCATCACGAGTCCGACGAGGAGCGCCTTCACGAGCCAGCCGGGGGCAGAGGAGACGGGATGACCGAGTCGAGCGTGCTGACGTAGTCGAACTCGAGGGTGACCGGCGTGCCGTCGACCTGGATGACCTGGGTGAAGTGGCCCTCCTCCTGGATGAGGAGCGCGCCGAGGTGGTTGGCGAACCAGTAGATGTTCGGCTGGGTCGCGTCCGTGCCGGACTGGCTGGTGTCGTCGAGGTTGACGCTGGTCTCGTTGGAGAGCACCCGGAAGGCGTCGACGATCTTGCCGCAAAGGTCGACGAACTCACGGTTCGAGATCTGCCCCTGCACGACCATGCTCAGGTTGTTCTCGGTGTCGATGCCGGCGGAGCTCCACGTGTCGCCCTCGCCCTGGCCGAACTCGAGGAACGTGATCGCCGGCTGCGGGTTGAACGTGGTGACGCCCTGCGATGTGACCACCCGCTTGGTCAGCTCGAACTTGCCCTCGTCGTAGCGGTAGCTGTCGGCGACGGTGAGCTCTGGCGAGATCTTGTTGATGCGGTCGAAGGAGACGACCTTGCTCAACCCGAGCGCGGCTCGCCCGGCCGGCGTGAGAGCCTCGCCGCCAGGCACCGCGTCGACGACCACGACGTTGCGGATCTCGACCTTGGAGGTACGGGGGTACGGGATCGCGAGGGCCACGACCGTGCCGGTGATGTTGATCGTGCCGGTGTTGTGGAAGCTGTAGACGCCCTCGGCTGGCGCGCCACGCGGGAAGATCGGCACGGGTTCGTCGGGAAAGACGTCGGGGCCGGCCACCGCGCACGCGGGCGGCTCGGGTGGCCGGGGCCTGGCGGTTGGGCGGTACTCCTCGAAGTTGGCATCGTCCTCGAGCAGCTCCTGCGGAGCGGGGATGATGCGAATGACTCGGACCGGGTCGACCGGGTTCGCCAGCTCCTCGTCGGCGAAGGCGAGGTTGAGTGCGATGCGCTTCATCCCGATCAAGAGCGGATCGGGCCCGCTGCCACCGCACGCGGCGCTGGCGAGGGCGAGCAGGACGAGCAGGGCGGCCGGGCGGCGGGCGTGAGTCATGACGGCCTCCTGAGGAGCGTCGCCCGCCGGGGGAGGCGCAACCGCAGCGCCTTAGCTCGCACCCGCGGGCGGGGCAGCGACACGGCGAGCGGTCGCGGGTTTGGCATCTCGGTTGAGTGAGGTCGGCGCAGCGAGGTGCGACCGACCGCGGCGAGGAGACGAGATTGCAGTGGCTGGGCGCGCGCCACGCGCCGGCGCAGCGATGCGCTCATCTCGCGGGCGGCGCGCACATCGGCGTCCGCGAGCGACTCGGCCAGGTCGCCGTAGAGCGCGCGCGTGACGAGCCACGCCAGCTCGGTGTGCTCGCGGTCGTGCTGCACCTTGCCAAGGAACTCGAGCGCGGTGTCGTAGGGGTCGCCCAGGTTGAGGTCGGTCATCAGCTCGCGGAGCTCGGCGTACTCGACGGCGACCTCCGCTCGCGGCCCGATCCCGTCGGCCCAGCGCCGCCGTACCCGGCGCCGCCATGCCCGCTCGACCGTGGGCGCAGCAAGGACAAGGGCAATGGCGATGGCGACGAGAGGTGCCAGCCGGAACAGGATCTCGCGGATGCGCTCGTAGAGCAGCCGAAGGCTCTCGAGCTCGATCGGCAGGTAGATCTCCACCGCGATCTCGTCGCTCGGCAGGATCGTCGGGTTGAACCGAGCGTTGGGGTCGCTGTCGAGCGTCGCCTTGGCCTTGGGCGGCGTGGCCGACAGGGGCACCCAGCCGTAGGGCTCGAAGTAGACCTCGAGGAACTGGGCGGCGTTCTTCGGGCGAACGGTGAGGACGCCGTCCTCGTCGTTCAGCCCGTCGAAGCCGAACCCGATCCGCGACGGGATGCCGGCCCAGCGGGCGAGCAGCGCGTCAGCGGCGACGATCTCGAAGGGCGTCGCCTCGTGATTGCCGGTGAGGATCTCGTCGACCCGCTCCGGCGGGACGTCGACCGGCTGCCCGGCGCCCACGGCGATCACCACGTCGGCCAGCTGCTTGCGGAGGAATTCCAACCGCTTCCACGGGTTGGTGGGCGCCTGGGCGAGGAGGCTGCGGATCGTGGGCGACGGCTTCGGCACGTCGAGCGCGTCCTGGATCTCCTTGGTGTCGGGGGGTGGCGCGGCGGCTTCGAGCTTGGCCGCGTCCGGATAGGCAGGGACCTTGACCGTGTAGGTGAGCCCGACCGGCACCCGACCGTTGCGCATCCGGAGGATTGCCGGGCGCGGGTCGAAGACGACCTTCGGCTCGTCGATCTCGATCGACGTCAGACCGGCAAGGTCTGGCAGCACCGCGCTGTCGCCGAGGTCGCGCACGACGAAGGTGACCGAGACCGTGGCGGTGGCGACCTGCGCCGGGTCGAGGACACCACCCGACGGGATCGACTCGAACCGATTCTCATCGAAGGGCGGCAGCCGCCAGCTCTCGCCGTCGTACACGTCGAGGACGCCGGTGCGCCATGGGCCGGTGATGCCGCTGTCGGTGCGCACCTCGAACAGCACCCGGTCCGCGAGGGCCGACAGCGGGACCGGCCGTGGCTTCTGGGGCTTGTCCGCCGGGTCGTACACCGGCTTGGGGAAGAGGAACGAGGCGTTGGCCAGTCCGACGAGCAGCGCCACCATCACCGCGCCGGAACCGACGGCGCGAACCGCCCGCTTCAGCTCGAACTGGCGGCCGAGCTCCGACGCCCGGTCGGCGTCGCCGCCGTAGAGCACGGAGAGGGCGCCGAGCAGCCCGATGAACGCGATGATCCCGGCGAGCACCTCGCCACTGTCCGGCTGGGAGACCGCGGTCAGCGCGACCATCGGCAGTGGTGCGGCGATGGCCAGCTTCGGCCGCTCGAGCTTGGTTGCGAGCCACGCGGTGCCGAAGGCGAGCACGCCGATCAGCATGAGGATGATCGGCCGCCAGCCAGGGTCGAACGGCACAGGTGGCCGGAGCAGCCGGCCGCTGGAGATCGCGTCGCCGACGAGGCTTGGCAGCTTGCTCGGGCCGCCGGCGTCGCCGGACGGGATGAGGCTGACGATGCCGAGCAGCAGCAGCGTAGGGATGAGGAGGTTCTGGACGACGATCGCCCGCCGCGAGCGCAGGACGAGCAACGCCCAACCGGTCCCGAACAGCGCGGCGAAGAGTCCGATCAGCCTCGCCGCCCACGATCCGAAGATGCCGCCGACGAGCAGCCCGGCCGTGCTCGATGACAGCGCGGCGGCAAGCAGCGGCCGCACCAGCTGGGCGACGGGGACGCGCACATCCTCCGCGACCTCCGGCTCCGGCGCCTCGGGCGCGACCGGCGCCGGCGCGTCGTCGAGCAGCGCGCTGTGCGCCTCGAGCAACGTCATCGGGCTGCCGTCACAGGCGGCCGGCTCCGACTTCGTGACGGAAGGCGACCGACAGCGGCGTGCCGGCCCGAACCTCGACGACACCAGCGCCAAGGGCAGCCGCCATGGCCATGCCCTCTGCTGCCAGCTCGTCCCAGACGACGCCGGCGACGAGCACCTGCGTGCCCCGGTCGAGCAACAGCTTGAGCAGGGCGGCGGCGTCGGGCTCGAGCCACGGCGTGACCACCACGAGGTGGACGTCTCGGATGGGATCGGCGAGCACGCGCGTGATCGCCATCGCCAGCGTCTCGTCGCCGAGCTCGACCCGGGCCAGCTGGTCGAGCAGCGCCATGCGAGACATGCCGCCGCGGAGCGGACCGGCAAGGCGACGGGCGCCGCCCTCGAGCGTGACCGCGTCGCCGTCCTTGAGGTGGTGGGCGCCGAGCGACGCGGCGACGCGCACAGCCATCTCGAACGACTCGCTGATCAGGCCCGGGCTGTGGTACTTGCGGTCCTGGTCGAGCACGATCATCGTCTTGTCGGTGATGCCCTGCTCTGATTCGCGCACCATCAGCTGGCCGGTGCGGCCGTAGGCCCGCCACACGATCTTGCGGATGTCGTCGCCTGGGACGTAGGCGCGCATGCCATAGAACTCCATGCCGCTCGGCCACGGCTTCGACCGCGGCGGGCGGATGGGCGGGTCCTCCCACAGCCGGGTGAGCGAGCGGTCAGCCACGTCCTCGACCGTCGGGTGGACGAGCAGCTCGAACGGCTCGGCGAGGGTGACCTCCCGCTCGGTGAGCCCGAAGGGATCGCCCCAGCGCGCGCACAGGGGGCCGAGCTCGTACACGCCGCGGCGCCAGGCCATGAGCGAGTAGGTCTGGCTGGCCGACTCGCCCGCGTCGAGGCTGGCGACGGGCAGCCGGGCGTTCTGGCCGAGCAGCGGCGGCAGCCGCTCCTCCAGGATGAACGTCGACAGCTTCCGTCGGGCCGTGAGGGTCACCTCCATCACGATCTGCTCGCCCTCGCGCAAGCGGGCCCGGGCCAGCGAGCGGGTGCCCTCGAGCGGCAGCGGTCGCCGGCCGATGGCCCAGGAGAAGATGAGCACACCGACGATGCCGTAGGCGACGAGGTAGAGCGGGCGGCCGCCGACCACGTACGCGAGCAACCACGCCGGGACGGCGATGGCGGCGAGCACGAGGCCGGACTGGGTGAGCCCCGTGGCCCGCGTGATCGCATCGCGCAGCTGCGTCGTGCGGCTGGCGGCGGCCGCCGCCTGCTCCGCGTAGCGCCGCTTGTCGGAGTACGCCCCGGCGTCGTCGGAGTGCGAGGCGCTCACCGCGCGGCTG
>CAYSAC010000126.1:0-8424 GCA_964428815.1 uncultured Acidimicrobiaceae bacterium
AGGTCGCGCTCAGCCGCCTCGGACCCGACCGCTGCGTCGCCGTCATGTTCTGCGACGTCGACAACTTCAAGGTCATCAACGAGGCGTTCGGGCACGAGACCGGCGATGCGGTGCTGGCGACGCTGGCGCAGCGGATCGCCGCCGCGCTGCACTCCAGCGAGCTGGCCTGCCGGCTCGGCGGTGACGAGTTCGCGGTGCTGGTCGACCCGGTCGACGGCGCGGAGGCAGCGCTGACGGTCGCGCACCGCCTGCTCGCAGCGGCGTCGCTGCCCTTCCGCGTCTACGGGCGCGAGCTGTACGTCACCATGAGCATCGGCATCGCGCTGGGTGAGTCGGGAAGATCCGCGCCAGACCGGCTGCTCCTCGAGGCCGACGTCGCGATGTACGAGGCGAAGGCCATGGGGAAGGACCACTGCGCCGTCTTCAAGGAGCGGCTCCTCGACGGGATGCTCGAGCGCGTCGAGCTCGAGGCGGCGCTCCGGCGCGCGATCGACCGCGACGAGCTCGTGCTCCACTACCAGCCGAAGCTCGCGGCCGGGACGCACGAGCTGCTGGGCGTCGAGGCGCTCGTCCGCTGGCAGCGCAACGGCACCCTCGTCCCGCCGGGCGACTTCATCGGCGTCGCGGAGACCAGCGGGCTCATCGCGCCGATCGGTGCGTGGGTGCTCAACCGCGCGTGCGAGCAGACCGCGGCGTGGATGCGGCGGTGGCCGCACCGCGAGCTGAGCCTGTCGGTCAACGTCAGCACCCGCCAGCTCGACCGCGGCGACCTCGTCACGACCGTGGCCGAGGCGCTCGAGAGATCCGGCCTGCCCGCGCGGTGCCTGGTGCTGGAGATCACCGAGAGCGCGCTGGAGGAGACGCGCTATCCGACGGCCGGCGCGACGCTGCAAGCGCTCAAGCAGCTCGGCGTGGAGCTCTCGATCGACGACTTCGGCACCGGCTACTCCTCGCTCGGCCGGCTGCGCTCCCTCGACCTCGACGAGCTCAAGATCGACCGGTCGTTCGTCGCCGAGATCACCTCACCCGATGACGACGTGCCGCTTGTCGTCGCGATCGTCGCGATGGCACACGGCCTCGGCCGGCGAATCGTCGCCGAGGGCGTCGAGACCGACGCGCAGGTCGTGCTGCTCGAACGGCTCGGCTGCGACGTCCTGCAGGGCTATCTCCTGGGCCGGCCGGTCCCCGCGGAGGACCTCGAGCCCGCGTTGGCATCGGCCCTCCACGGCCAGGCGCTCATCGCCCGCCGCGGGTGAGATGCTGGCGGCCTGGACCTGTTCGACCTCGCGTTCGCGGCTGCGCTGACCGCGCTGTTCAGCATCCCGCTCGGAGTGACGTTGTGGGCGCTGCTGGATGCCGCGCGCCGGCCGCAGTGGGCGTGGTCGCTGGCAGGCCGCAGCCAGGCCGGGTGGATGGCGGGGATCATGTTCGGCGCGCTGACCGTCGTCGGCGGCCTCTGCATCTCCGGCTGGTACCTGACTCGCGTCCGCCCGCTCGTCGCCGCGGCGGAGGAGGGCGACGTGGAGTGACGATCAGGTCACTAGTGCAGCCGCGCGGAAGTTCCGTGCATGTATCGCCGAGCCGGGGTCGTCGCTGGCAAGGACGCAGGACGACGCTCCTGCCTTGCCCAGCCGCTAGGACGAGGACGCAGCTGTGAGCGGCGACATCCAGCCGGCGAGACGTGCGTGAGAGCCACGGTTCGTTGCTCACAAGGACGCACAACCGAAGGAATCCCCTTGCCGGCTTTCGAGGGCGGAGGACACAGTGAGCAGTGAAGCTGGGCGGAGAGATGTGCGCCGGGCGTTGTTCAAGAGTCTCCTAGCGGTCGAGCAGCGCCGCCGGCGGTGGTCCGTAGCGCCCCATGAGGTGGTCGCGGAGCGCATGGACGCGCGCGCCGGCATCGAAGTACGGCCCTCGCCGCCCGGCGCACGCGATGCCCGCGCCGAGGTGCCAGACGCCGAGCAGGAAGCGGATCGTCGCGTTGTAGAGGCCGAAGTGCTCGCGGACGAGTAGCAGCGTGTTCCGAAGCTGGAGGTAGTCGACCGCCGCGCTGCGCGAGCCGAGGTCCGGGTTGCGGACGATCGCGCCTCGCACGAGCCCGATCTCCCAGCCCGCGGCGGCGGCGCGCAGCGCGAGGTCTGCCTCTTCGCAGTAGGCGAAGTAGCGCTCGTCGAACAGCCCGACGTCTTCGAGGCACGCCCGCCGCGCGAGCATCAGCGTGCCGTGCGGGTAGCCAGCTGGCTCCCACCCCTCGGCGACGGTCGCCGGGCCGAGGATCCCGCCGAAGAACGGGTCGACGACCGGCGTCGCTCCGTCACCGAAGTCGGCTGACGCCAGCCCTGCCCGCGGGCGCGCTGCACACGCATCGAGCAGGCGGCGAAGGCAGCCTGGCTCCGGCAGCGCGTCGTGGGGAGCGAGCCCGATCCAGTCGCCGGCGGCCGGGTCAGCCAGGAAGCGCTCGAACCCGGCGTTGGCCGCGCCGCTGAATCCGGCGTTGCGGCCGAGCCGGATCAGCTCGACGTCGGTGGGGAGCGACGACGCCAACGTCGCGAGCGCGTCAGGGGCCGAGCCGTTGTCCACGACGGTGACGGCGACCTCGACGTCCTGGTCCAGGAACGCGGCGACGGTCTGCGCGCACCGCTCCGGGCGGTTCCAGTGGACGATCGTGAGCGGGAGCGGGGCCGGCACACCCCGCAACCTAGGAGCCTGCTGATCTATCCGTGCGTGCATCCGCCGAGTCAGATTCGTCGCTCGCAAGGACGCAGAACCGACGCGCATGCCTTGCCCATCCGCTAGTGCAGCCGCGCGGAAGTTCCGTGCATGTATCGCCGAGCCGGGGTCGTCGCTTGAGGACGCAGGACGACGCGCCTGCCTTGCCCAGCCGCTAGGACGAGGACGCAGCCAGCGGCAACATCCGGCCGGCCAGGTGCGCACGGCCATAGATCAGCAGTCTCCTAGAGCTCTACGAGTGGCGCAACGCGTGCTGGACGAGCTCCATGAGCACGAGCCTGGTAGCGGCCAGCTCTCGTGCGTCGCAGGTCACCACCGGGATGCCGGGCGCCAGCGCCAGCGCCTCGCGCACCTCGTCGAGCGGATGGCGAACCGCCCCGTCGAAGGCGTTCACCGCGATGATGAACGGGATCTCCTTCTGCTCGAAGTGGTCGATCGAGGTGAAGCAGTCCTCGAGCCGGCGGGTGTCCACAAGCACGACCGCACCGATCGCGCCGCGCACGAGGTCATCCCACATGAAGTGGAAGCGCTCCTGTCCTGGTGTGCCGAACAGGTAGAGGACGAGGTCGTCGCCGAGCGTGCGCCGGCCGAAGTCGAGCGCGACCGTTGTGGTCGTCTTCGCCATCGGCGCGCTCGCGTCGACGTCCGCGGCGACCGCGGTCATGGCCGCCTCGGTGGTGATCGGGACGATCTCGGAGATCGAGCCGACGAAGGTGGTCTTGCCGGCACCGAAGCCGCCGGCCACGACGATCTTCACCGGCACGGGCGCGACGGTCGTGCGCGTGCGGTGGGCGGTAAGTGGCTGGTCGATCATCGCAGCGCCTCCAGCCCGGCGAAGACCCGCTCGAGCAGGGCGCGATCCGGCCGGGACGAGCCGTCATCCGCCGGCTCGTGCACGTCGACGTGTCCGAGCACGCTGAGGTCCCCGACGAGCACGCGCACCACGCCGATCGGGACGCCAAGACGACCCGCGAGCTCAGCGATGGACGTGGGCGCGGTGCACCACCGCACGATCGCGGCGCGCTCCAGCGTCAGCTCGACAGCGGTCCTGCTCCCCTGCTCGGTGGTGGCGATGATGCTCTCGATCGGCAGGTCGCGGCCCGCGTGGCGCGTCCTCCCACCGGTCAGGGCGTACGGGCGCACGAGCGGGCTCGCCGGACCGAGGTGGGAGCTCACCGAGGCAGCGCCCCCTGCAGCTCGGCGCGCAGCTCTGGCGTCAGGACACCGCCGACGCGCTCGACGAAGACGGCCATCTCGTACGCGACAAGGCCGACGTCGCAGCTCGACTCGGTCGAGACCGCGAGCGCGGAGCCATCGCTGATGCCGGTCACGAACAGGAACGCCTTCTCCATCTCGACGATGACGTTGTTGACCCGACCGCCACCGAAGCGGCCGGCGGCGCCGTAGGCCAGACCGATGAGACCCGACGCCACCGCCGCGAACCGGTCGGCGGCGTCGCGCTCGAGACCGTCGGACATCGCCATCGGCAGCCCGTCCGAGGACAGGACCACGGCTTCGTGGACGCCGGGCAGCTTGCGCACGAACGCGTTGAGCAACCAGCTCAGGTTGCGGGCCTCGATGCTCAGGTCCATCACGCGGGCCCGTCGGGATCGGTGAGGGGCGCCGTGCGGCCAGCGTCAAGACCAGACCGGTAGCGGGCGAGCAGCGCGCGGACCTCGTCCGGCGTGCGGGACGCGGGGGCCGTCGAGCGGTCGGGCGTGTCTGGACGTTCGGCCGGTGCCTTCCTGATGCGCCGGGCGAGGCCGGAGCGGGTCACGTCCGGCGCCGGCGGCTCGGGCCGAGCGGGCGGATCGACAAGATCGACCGGCGGCTCGACGAGCCCCGGTTCGACGTCGTGCTCGAGGAGGGCGGCGAGTCCCCGATCGAACGCCTGTCCCGACGGGAGGGCCTCGGCGAGCGTCGATGGCATAGGGTCGGGCGGCGGTGGCAGGAACACGCCCGCACGTTCGACGCGCTCTGCTGGTGGGAGCACCCGATCCGCCGCGGCATCGGGCGCGCGATCCGCGAGGACCGACCGCGGCAGCGTGACCAGCGCGGTGATGCCGCCGTCGAGGCTGCGGTCCAGCCGGACGCTGATGCCATGACGGGTCGCGATGCGAGCCGTGACAACGAAGCCGAGCGTGCGGGAGATGGCGAGCCCCACGACGGGCGGCTCGGCGAGGAGCGCGTTGGCGTCCGCGAGCTGCTCGTCGGTCATGCCGAGCCCACGGTCGGTCACCGAGATCTGGTATGAGCCGCCAGACCGGCGACCGCTGACGCTCACCGCGGTCTCTGGCGATGAGAACTGGGTGGCATTGTCCATCAGCTCGGCGATGAGGTGGGCCACGTCGACGACCGCGGCACCGGCGACCGTCGCGTCTTCGAGGGTCACGATCTCGACGCGGGCGTAGTCCTCGACCTCGCTGATCGCAGAGCGGATCGTGTCGAGCAACGGCACCGGCTCGGCACGGCGCCGCGTCGACTCGATGCCGGCGAGCACCAGCAGGCTCTCGGCGTTGCGGCGCATGCGGGTAGCGAGATGGTCGAGCCGGAACAGCTCCTCGAGGACGTCAGGATCCTCCTCGCCGGCCTCGAGACGGTCGATCAGCGCGATCTGGCGGTCGATGAGGGCTTGGTTGCGGCGAGCGAGGTTGACGAACAGGTCGCTGATCCCCTTGCGCAGGAGCGCCGACTGCTGCGCCGCGACGTCGACGGCGACGGACTGCACCGCGTTGAGCGCCTCCGCGAGCCGGCCGAGCTCGTCATGCGACCGCACCTCGATGGGCTGGACGGTCGCGGCCAACCAGCGGTGGTCGTCGTCGGTCGGGTTCCGCAGCGAGTCGACGAGGCCGGGCAGGCGATCCCTCGAGAGGGTCTCGGCCGCATCCGTGAGCCTGGCCAGCGGCGCGGTCACGGACCTTGCCATGACGGACACGACGAGCAGCGTGAGCGCGATGCCGGCGACGCTCAGGAGGAGGTAGGCGTTGCGGTCGGTCGCGCTGCGGCTCTGGACCCCGGAGGCGGTGACGAGCCCGAGCACCGCCATCGGCACCGCGACCATCGCCACCAGCTTCGTGCGCACCGCAAGGTTCCGCAGCATGCCTGCCCTCCGCTCGCCGTCGCGAGGAACCGCGCCGACCAGCCATGTCCATCGGCGGGCGAACCTCGCACCTTGAGAGCTGAGTCCCCCCAGTAGGATCCGCGGCCCATGCGGCGGCTCTCCCTCTCCCTGGTCGCCGCTCTCGTCGCGTTCGCGGCATGCGGCGGCGATGGCACCGAATCGGGCGCTCCGACGACCGGATCCAGCGCAGACAGCACGACCAGCACCACCGCCGCGTCGACGACGACCATCCCGAGCCGCCGGGGCAGCGGCCAGGCCGTGACGATCGCGTTCGCGGGTGACTCGCACTTCGAGGGGGAGATCCGCCCGTTGCTCGCGAGCGATCCCGCCGGAGTGCTGGGTGCGATCGGGCCCGTGCTGAGCGTCGCCGACCTGGCCGTGCTCAACCTCGAGACCGCGATCACCATCGGCGGGACGGCGGCCGTAAAGGAGTTCACCTTCCGGGCGCCGCCATCGGCGTTCGACGCGCTGAGGGCCGCCGGCGTCGACGTCGCCTCGATGGCCAACAACCACGGGCTCGACTACGGCGACCAAGGTCTGGAGGACTCGCTGGCGGCCGCCTCAGCGAAGGCATTCCCCGTCGTCGGCATCGGACGAGACGAGGCCTCGGCGTACGCGCCCTTCCGGACCGAGATCGACGGGCAGCGCATCGCGATCATCGGCGCCACCCTCGTCCTCGATGACCACCTCGTCGACGTGTGGACGGCGACCGCGACCCACGCCGGCCTCGCGTCCGCCAAGCGCACCGAGCGGCTTGTCCAAGAGGTGCGCGCCGCGCGCGAGACCGCCGACACCGTGATCGTCTTCGTCCACTACGGCATCGAAGGCCAGACCTGCCCCGAGCCACGGCAGACGGCCCTCGCCCGCCAGCTCGTGGGCGCCGGTGCCGACATCGTGGTCGGCGGGCACTCGCACCGGCTGCAGGGCGCGGGGCGCATGGGTGGCGCGCTCGTCGCCTACGGCCTCGGCAACTTCCTCTTCTACGCCAGGCCAGGACCGGGGGCGGACAGCGGGGTCCTGATCGTCACCGTCGCCGGCCGCGAGATCGACGCATACGAGTGGGTGCCGGCGCGCATACGCGGCGGCACCCCGCGACCGCTCGACGGAGCGGAGAAGGAGGCGGCCGTGACCGCATGGCACGGGTTGCGATTGTGCACGGGGCTGACGACGTGACCGCCGGACGCGACGACGCGCGCGAGCTCATCGAGTTCATCGACGCCGCGCCGTCGCCGTTCCACGCGTGTGCCGAGACCGCGAGCCGGCTCGACGGCGCTGGGTTCCGACGGCTCGACGAGGCCGACGCCTGGCCCGCCGTCGAGGGTCGCTCCTACATCCAGCGCGGCGGCAGCATCGTCGCCTGGGCGGTGGGCCCAGCGCAGGTGGCCACGACCGGTTTCAGGATCATCGGCGCCCATACCGACAGCCCCAACCTGCGCGTCAAGCCGCAGCCCGACAGCGGCCGGGCCGGTTGGCGCCAGCTGGCCGTCGAGATCTACGGCGGCGTCCTGCTCAACTCCTGGCTGGACCGCGACCTCGGCCTGTCCGGCCGCGTCATCGTGCGCGCCGGCGACGGGGTCGAGGAGCGGCTTCTGCGGGTGGACCGACCACTGCTGCGAGTCCCCCAGCTCGCCATCCACCTCGACCGCGAGATCTACGACAAGGGGCTGCTGCTCAACGCGCAGTCCCACATGGCGCCGGTGTGGGGACTCGGCAAGACCGACACAGGCGGGTTCGCTCGCTTCCTCGCCGGCGAGGTGGGCGCTGAGGCGACCGACGTCCTGTCATGGGACGTGATGGCCCACGACCTCACGCCGGGGACCCTCCTCGGCCGCGACGACGAGCTCATCGCGTCGGCCAGGCTCGACAACCTCTGCTCGTCCTACGCCGGCCTGAAAGCGCTGCTCGCGGCGGTGGATGAGGACGCGCCGGCTATCCCGATGCTGTGCCTGTTCGACCACGAGGAGGTCGGCAGCACATCCGCGCAGGGCGCGGGGTCACCGCTCCTCGAGGCCGTCATCGAGCGGATCGTCACAGGCCTGGGCGGAGGCCCCGAGGAGCGGCGGCGTGCCCTCGCAGCTTCGTCGTGCGCGTCGGCCGACATGGCTCATGCCACCCACCCCAACTACGCGGACCGCCACGAACCGGGCCACCACATCGCGGTCAACGGCGGGCCGGTGATCAAGATCAACGCGAACCTGCGCTACGCCACCGACGGTGCGACCGCCGGCCGCTTCGAGCTCGCGTGCCGCGACGCCGGTGTGCCCGTGCAGCGCTACGTCAACCGCACCGACCTGCCGTGCGGCTCGACGATCGGGCCGATCACGGCCGCGCGCCTCGGCATCAGCACGGTCGACGTCGGCGTGGCCCAGCTGTCGATGCACTCCGCGCGCGAGCTGGCCGGCGCCGAGGACCCCGCGCACTACCGCGCCGCGCTGACGAGCTGGCTGCTGCTCCCCTAGTGCAGCCGCGCGGAAGTTCCGTGCATGTATCGCCGAGTCGGGGTCGTCGCTGGCAAGGATCGGGGCACCCGAGCACCTCAGCGGTACGTATGCGCCCCCAACCTCCGCGGGTCG
>CAYSAC010000127.1:0-8321 GCA_964428815.1 uncultured Acidimicrobiaceae bacterium
CGGGGCATGCTCCTCGGCATGGCCGGCGCCGGCCGGCACGGCGCCGTGAACCTTGGCGCCTTCCTGCAGCTCGGCCGGCCTCACGAGCTGCTCGGGGTCCTGGCCGCCGGGTACGCGCGGCGGCTGCGGGCCATCGGTCTCGCGCCCCTTGGCACGCCCTTGCCGAGCACGCTGCTGTCGCTCATCCCAGCCCGGTCGACCTGAGGCGAGATTCGGCCAGGGGATGCCCTGCGATACTGGCTGACTCAGGCGTCAACAACCTTGGGGGGACATGCGCCAGCGGTCGGGATCGACCACGCGCGGCGCCGTCGCGCTCCTCGTGCTGTGCCTCCTCGCGCCGGCGTGCAGCTCGAGTGAGGAGGTCGGTTTTGACACCGCCGTCGCGACCGGCGGTGCGGCGTCGGACACGGCAGGGCCGCTGGAGGAGGGAGGGCTGCTGCCGCCACCGGGCGGTGTGGCGGGCGGCGCCGGTCAGCCCGGCGACGCAGGCACCGGACCGGGCAAGGTCGGATCCTCGGGCAGCAGCGGGGACGGTGGCCCCGGCGCTCCGATCAAGCTCGGCACGATCCTCCCGCTCCAAGGTGGCGAGCGGGAGTTCGGTGAGCCCATCCTCCGCACGACGCAGGCATTCATCGATGAGCTGAACCTGCGGGGTGGCGTCAACGGGCGGCCCCTCGAGCTCGTCGCCTACCACGCGTGCCTGCTGTGCCAGGCCGACGCGCTGACCGCGGCTCGACGACTCGTCGAGCAGGACCACGTGTTCGCGTTCGTCAACACCTACGTCATGGTCGTGCCGTTCCAGTCGGTGCTCCCTTACCTCGTCGAGCAGGGCGTCCCGCTCGTCCAGGGAGGCTCCTTCGACCAGACCGACGACGCGCTGTCGCCCGTCAACTTCGCGACAGCACCGACGGGCCTCTTCTTCGGCCGCCTGATCCCGGAGGTGCTCGCCCGCTTCACCGAGAGCCGCGAGGTCGGCATCGTCTACCTCGACGTCCCGACCGAGACGAACGGGCTCCCGCTGCTGCGCCGCGAGCTCGCGCGCGTCGGCATCGAGGTCGTGGCCGAGGAGAAGATCGCCGCCGCCGAGGACGCGGTGACGAACATGGACGCGGCGATCACCCGGATACGGGCGCGGGGTGCGACGGGCATCATCGCCCTCGACCCCGCCGTCCTCATCTTCGGCCGGCTGGCCGCGAGGCGGCAGCGCTTCGATGTGCCGATGGTCGGTCCGGCCGCGTGGAGCGGGTTGGTCGAGGGCGGTTGCGGGGCGACGTGCGATGAGCTCGTGATCACCGACACCGCCGGGCTCTCTTACGTCGACCGTGACAGCGTGCAGATGCACCAGTACGTCGACGTCATGCGCCGGAGGTACCCGGGCGGCGAGCTGACCGGTCACACCCTGGCAGCTTGGGTCGGCATGCAGCTGACCGTGCACGTGCTCGATCGGAGCGGCACGGACCGGGGGCGCTTCCTGGCCGAGATGGAGTCGATTCGCAACCTCGACCTCGGGACCACCTCACCGCTCACGTTCAGCCCCGACAAGCACCTCGGCGGTTCGAACACCACGCTGCTCAAGCTCAAGCAGGGCCGCTACTACGCGTTCGCGGGACCGGTCGACTACGGGGAGGCGGAGCCGTGACCGGGCACGAGCGCGCGTGATCTGGATCCAGTACGCGATCTTCGGCCTCGCGGTCGGCGCCGTCTTCGCGCTGCTCGCCACCGGGATCGTCCTCACCTACCGCGCCAGCGGCGTGCTCAACTTCGCGCACGCATCGACCGGCGTCGCCGCCGCGTTCGTGAACTTCGAGCTCCTCGAGCGCTTCACGTGGATGCCGGTTGGCGTCGCGCTCGCGCTGGCGATGGCCTTCGGCGCGCTCCTTGGTGCAGCGGCTCAGCGCTTCGTCTTCGCGCCGGTCGCCAGCAGCTCCCAGATCGTCAAGCTGCTGGTGTCCTTCGGGCTCAGCGGCGCGATCCAGGGCGCGATCGGCGTGGCGTTCGCGACCCTCAGGACGCCGTCAGCCGCGGTGCGAACGAACACGCTGCTGCCGATCGAGGACGGGATCAGCCTCGCTGGCGCCGTCGTCCCGTACCAGCGCGTCGCGGTCATCGTCGCCGGGTTCGCGGTCGCCGCCGGTCTCGCGCTGCTCGTGCAGCGGACTGAGTTCGGCATCCAGCTGCGCGCGCTCGCGCAGAACCCTGTCGCCGCGAAGCTCGCCGGGCTCGACGCGCGCCGCATCGAGGCCATCACGTGGGCGCTGGCCGGCTCGAGCGCGGCGCTCGCGGCGGTGCTGATCGTGCCGTTCGGCCCGCTCAACCCGCTCGCCCTGAACGGCTTCCAGCTGAAGGCCCTCGCTGCCGCGCTGCTGGGTGGGTTCGTGAGCCTCCCCGCGGCGCTGCTCGGCGGCATGGGCCTCGGCGTCGGTCAAGAGCTCCTCATCGGCGCGCCGGCTCCGTTGAACGGCCTCCGCGGTGTCATCGCGCCGGCCGCGGTGCTCGTCCTGCTCCTGCTGCGGGTCGAGCGCTTCTTCGTGTCAGAGCAGGAGGCGCGGGCCGTCGAGGGTGACGAGCGGCTGTTCACGGCCGGGGTGCGCCGACCCCTCCTCGGCCGCGGTCGGGCGTGGCTGGTGGCGGCAGCCGCGGTCGCCCTCGCGACGGTGCCCATGTCGGGCTTCTGGGCCTTCGTCACGACGCGTGCCGCCCTCATCGCGCTGCTCGCGCTCTCGGTCACGGTGCTCACCGGCTGGACCGGTCAGGTCTCGCTCATGCCAGGGACGTTCGCCGGCGTGGGCGCGTGCCTGGCGTGGGTGCTCGATACGAAGCTCGGCTACGACTTCGCGCTGGTCGTCCCGCTCGCCGCGCTGGCGGCGATCCCCGTCTGTGCCGTCGTCGGCCTCGCCGCGCTTCGGTTGCGCGCGCTCTACCTCGCAGTCGGCACGGTTGCGCTCGCCGGGTTCTTCGACGAGACGCTGTTCCGCCAGGACTGGTTCGCCAACGGTGGGGCGCAGATGCTGGTCGATCGACCGAGCTACATAGCCGGCGACCACGCCTACGCGCTCATGGTCATCGCGCTGGTCGGAGGGCTCTTCGCGTTCACCGCGTCCTTCGGCCGGTCCCGCACCGGACGCGCGCTCGTGATCGTGAGGGACAACCCGGTGGCGGGGGAGGCCGCGGGGGTCAACCAGATGAAGTACCGGCTCCTCGCGTTCGCGCTCTCCGCGGCCTACGGCGGCCTCATGGGCGCGCTGCTCGCCTACCTCCTTGGTGCCTTCACAACCGCGACGTTCTCGCTGCTCATCCTCTCGCTCACGGCGTTCAGCGTCGCCGCGGTCGGCGGCATCCGCAGCCCACTTGGCGCGATCGTTGGCGCCTTCTTGTTCGTCGAGGCGACCGAGCTCTTCCGCGGCCCCGGTTCGGTGAGCGATTGGACCACCCTGGCAGTCGGCGTCGGCCTCATCATCGTGATGTCGTACAGCCCCGACGGACTCGTCGGCGCAGGGCAGAAGCTCACCGGACGGCTCCGACGACAGCGGGAGTTAGTGCCGTGACCACAAACCTTTGCGATGTCCTGCCGGCCAGCCTCGCCGCTCGCCGCGTCCTCGACCTTGCCGCACGACTCAGGTGGGACTGCGGTCTGCGTCCTTGCGAGCGACGACCCTGGCTCGCCAGGCCATGCGGCAACCGTTCATGGTCAAGGCACTAGCCGGTGACGCGTGACGCCGTGCTCGAGGTCGCCGCGGTGACCGTCGACTTCGGCGGCATCCGCGCCGTCGATCACGTCAGCCTCTCGGTCGCTCCGTCCGAGATCGTCGGCATCATCGGCCCCAACGGCGCCGGCAAGACCTCCCTGCTCAACGCAGTGTCGGGGTTCGTTGCGTGCACAGGTGACATCCGGCTGCACGGTCAGGACATCGCCGGGCTGCTGCCCTACCAGCGGGCCCGCGCCGGCCTTGGCCGCTCCTTCCAGGACGCCCGCCTCTACCCGACCATGACGGTGCGCGACACGCTCGTCTCGGCCTTCCACGCGTCGCACAGCTCCGGGATCTTCGCAGAGGGATTCGGCCTGCGGTCGGCGAGGGACGCGGAGGAGCGCGTCATCGCGCGGGCCGAGGCGCTCTGCGAAGAGGTTGACCTCCGCCGCTACCTCGACCACCGAGTCGCCGAGCTCTCCTTCGGTACGACGCGCGCGCTCGAGCTGGCATGGCTTGTCGCCCAGCAGCCGTCCGTCCTCCTCCTCGACGAGCCCGCGTCCGGCCTCCAGCAGTCCGAGGTGCACGTCCTCGGCGCGCTCATCGACCGCCTCCGGGGGGATGCCGCCGTCGTGGTGATCGACCATGACGTCCCGTTCGTGACCGAGCTCGCGCACCGGCTCGTCGCGATGGACCTCGGCGCCAAGGTGGCGGAGGGCTCGCCGGCCGAGGTGCTCGCCGCGCCAGAGGTGATCGAGTCCTACCTCGGCACCGGCGCCTACCGCGTGGACGAGGCGACGGCATGAGACGGGTGCGCCTGATCGGCCTGTCAGCCGGACTCGTCGTCGCCGCGGTCGCGGCACCTGGCGATGCCACGGTCCGAGGGGGCACGCCCTTCCACGCGGCACGCGCGTTCGTCGGCAGCGCGGAGGCGTACCCGATGCAGGCGGCGCCGGGCACCCAGGAGACGGAGGTGAGCGCGCGGCCGGCGGCGACCAAGGCGGTCGCCTCCAACCCGCCGGCCGATGCGTTCGCCCGCGCCGCCGCGGCCGACCTCGGGTTGGCCGAGGCCTACTTCGGCCAGCAGGGACCGTCGGCTAACGCCGACACCGCGACTGCTGGTCAGGATCACGACGTGGTCGTGGACGAGTCCGGCAGCCACCTCGAGGCGCATGCCGATCCGGCGCCGGTCGCCCGAGCGAGCGCCACTGGCAGCGCGACGGGACCGGAGCCCCGCACGTCTGGCTCGGTGGCGTCCGCGTCCGCGGCCGACGGCTCCGGTGAACGGCTCGTCGCCACCGTGGAGGCAGAGGTCCACGATCTCGCCCTCGGCGCGTTGTTCATCGGGTCCGGCCGGTTCGACGCCAGAGTCGAAGTCGACGGCCGCCCAGGCGGTGCCAGAGGAGAGGGCGTCGTCCGGACCTCGGACGCAACGTTCGCCGGCGTCCCGGTGACCATCGGCAGCGACGGGATCCACGTCGACGAGGCGCGGGTGCCCGCCGCGCTCGTGCCCACCGCGACAGCGCAGGTCCAGGAGGCGTTCAACCGAGGCGGCTACGCGGACATTCGCGTCGTGCAGCCCGCCGTCGAGGTCGCGGAGGACGGGACCTCGGCGCGCGTATCCGGTGGCGGCGTCCACGTCTTCCTCACCAACAACGACCCGAATGAGCGGTACTTCACCGGCTACACGCTGCTGGGCGGCACCGCCCGAGCGCTGCTCGGCGGTGAGGTGGCGATCCCAACACCCGATCGTGACCCCGGCACCGTCATAGGGCCTCCCGCCGCGACGCCGTCACGGCCCGTGGGCGGTCGCCCACCGAGCCCGAGCGCGCCTGTCGTAGGAGGCGAACCCGGGGCCGCGTCCGTTGCGGCGGGGGAGCTCGCTTACGAGGAGGGTGCGGCGCGGGTCTCACTCCCGGTGCCATGGCCAGGGTGGGTGTGGCTGGTCGTGGTCCTAGCGGCGCTGTGGATCGCCGCCGGAGCACTGCGCGTCGGACCGCTGAGGCCGGCGCGCGAGCGACTCGACGCCGCGCGCGACGGTTTCGCCGATCGGTACCTCCGCGGATGAACCTCGCCGTCGCGCCCCCTGCGGGCACAGCCGTCATGCGTCACCGCTGGGCCCTCGGCGGCGGCGCGCTCAGTGTGCTCTTCGTCGCGCTCGTCTGGCTCGCGAGCCTCCCCACCGGCGCGGGCTCTCCGGAGGCGACCGTGGGGGAGGGGTCGCGGCTCGCCGCGCGCGCCACCGTCGGCGACGTGGAGGTCTTGGTCATCGCCAGCGGCGGTGCTCTCTCCGTGCAGGTCGCGTACCCGAGCCCCAAGGGCTGGTTGAGCGCGCGTCTCCCCGCGGCACCGTCGACTGCTGTCGCGGCGTGGGCGGCGACCGTGGGGCAGGGGCCGATACCCGCGCTGTCAGTCATCTACGGCAGGGCGCCGGGCGCGAGCGTCGAGGTCGAGTGGGCCGACGGTGAGCGCACCTCGGTCCGGCCGCGCCGCGACGGCGTCTACGTCGCCGTCCGCAATCGAAGGGTGGCATCCGCACGGGTGATCGTGCGCGATGACGACGGTGCCATCGTCGCCGAGGTCGACGGCCCATGACCGCGCCGCTGCTCGCGGTTGAGGGCCTCGGCGTCTCGTACGGGCGCTCGCTGGTGCTCGATGACCTCTCGTTCCACGTGGCGCGCGGCGAGATCGTCGCCCTCCTCGGCACCAACGGCGCGGGGAAGTCGACCCTGCTCAACGCGATCTCTGGCATCCTCTCGGTGCGCTCCGGCTCGATCAGCTTCGACGGCCGCGACATCACCGGCGCTCGAGTCAACCGCATCGTCGCCGCCGGCCTCGTGCAGATGCCGGGCGGAAGGGCGACGTTCCCAGGACTGACTGTCGCGGAGAACCTCCGGATCGGCGGGATCACCGTGCCGAGAGCCGAGCGGAGCGACCGCGTGCGGGAGGTCCTCGTGCAGTTCCCGGTGCTCGACGAGCGTCGCGACCAGCTTGCCGGGACGATGTCCGGCGGGCAGCAGCAGATGCTCGCGCTCGCTCGGGCGCTCATGAGCAGGCCGCGGCTCCTCATGATCGATGAGCTATCGCTCGGCTTGGCGCCCGCGGTCGTGCACGACCTGCTGCGCGCCATCGTCCGGCTGCGGGACGACGGCACTTCGCTGATCGTGGTCGAGCAGCAGGTCGACCTCGCGCTCGACCTGGCCGACCGCGCCTACTTCCTGGAGCGGGGGACGGTCCGCTTCGAGGGACCGGCCGCTGACCTCCGAGGACGCACCGACCTGCTGCGAGCCGTCTTCCTGACCGGAGCGCAGTGATGGCGACGACCGTCGAGCGCATCGCAGGCTGGGTGGTGCATGGTCGATGAGATCCATCGTGACGGCCGGCGCGGCGCTGCTCGCGCTCATCGCATCGGCATCCGCGGCCGACGAAGTGCTCGCACACGTCGAGCAGGCCGCGCTCGAGCTCGCGCTGGGGGATCGCGACGACGGGCCGCTGTCGTACCGGCCGATGATGCACCTGCAGGCGCGCACCGAGCTGCCGTGGCACCAGGACAACGGCTGCCTGTGGGTGATCCCCGGGAGCCACCTGGCGGGCACCAAGCACCACTTCAACGGCGGGTCGGGGCCGTTTCGCGTCGGTTACGCCGGTCCCGCGGAGGACGGCGTGGCCGTGCCCGTCCCGAAGGGCGGCGTGCTCGTCTTCTCGTCGTTGCTCATGCACCGCAGCGGCCCCAACACGAGGGACCGTTCGCGCCGCGCCTGGATCATCCAGTTCTGCCCTGCCGAGGCCCGATCCGCGCTGTCCGGCCGCCTGCTTGACGACCGGCTGCTCGTCGCCCAGGACCTGGCCGTGGTGCTCGGCAGCTACGACCAGCGCTGATGGCGGCGACCGCGACCGCCCTCGTCCTCGAAGCACCCCGCCGGCTGACAGCGCGCGAGCTGCCGTTGCCACAGATCGGCGACGACGACGGGCTGCTGCGCGTCGAGGCGTGTGGGCTGTGCGGTACGGACCACGAGCAGTACACCGGCGCGCTGCCGAGCCCGTTCGCGTTCGTGCCCGGTCACGAGGCGGTGGGTGTGATCGAGGCCATCGGGCCCGCGGCCGCAGCGCGGTGGAGGGTGAACGTCGGCGATCGCGTTGCGGTCGAGGTGTTCCAGTCGTGCCGGCGGTGCGAGCCGTGCATCGCGGGGGAGTACCGGCGCTGCGAGAGCCACGGCATCCGAGACATGTACGGCTTCGTGCCGGTGGACCGGGCGCCCGGCCTGTGGGGCGGCTACGCGACCCACCAGTACCTCTCGCCCGACACGATGCTGCACGCCGTCCCCCCGTCGCTCACGTCAGAGGTCGCGACCCTGTTCAACCCGCTGGGCGCGGGCGTGCGCTGGGGCGCGACGCTGCCGGGCACCTCCGCGGGTGACGTCGTCGCCGTCCTCGGCCCTGGCATCCGTGGCCTTTGCACCGTGGCGGCGGCCAAGCGCGCCGGGGCCGCGTTCGTGATGGTGACCGGACTCGGCGCGGCCGACGCGGGGCGGCTGTCCCTCGCCGCCGCGTTCGGAGCCGACCTCACCGTCGACGTCGCCGCCGCCGACCCCGTCGACGCGCTCCGCGCCGCGACCGGTGGGCTGGCCGACATCG
>CAYSAC010000128.1:0-8297 GCA_964428815.1 uncultured Acidimicrobiaceae bacterium
GCTACAAGGACGTCGGCGGGCTCGTGCCCCAGGGCATCTCGGCCGAGATGATCGCCGACAAGTGGGGCCTCAGCCGCGAGGACCTCGACGCCTTCGGCGCCCGGAGCCAGCAGCTCGCCGAGCAGGCCACCGCCGAGGGCCGCTTCGACAACGAGATCGTCGCCGTGTCGGAGAAGCGGCTCGACAAGGAGACCGGCAACATCGTCGAGAGCGACGAGCTGGTCACCAAGGACGGGGGCATCCGTCCCGGCACGACTGTCGAGACGCTCGCCAACCTCAAGCCGGCGTTCAAGCCCGACGGCAAGGTCACCGCCGGCAACTCCTCCCAGATCAGCGACGGCGCGTCAGCTGCGCTCATCATGAGCGAGGAGAAGGCCAACGAGCTCGGCCTCACCCCGCGGGCCCGGTTCCACACCTTCGCCCTCGCCGGCGTCGACCCGGTCACCATGCTCACCGGCCCCATCCCCTCGACCGCCAAGGCGCTCGAGAAGGCTGGCCTCACCATGGACGACATCGACCTGGTCGAGATCAACGAGGCCTTCGCCTCGGTCGTGCTGGCGTGGGAGAAGGAGCTCCACCCCGACATGAGCAAGGTCAACGTCAACGGCGGCGCCATCGCCCTCGGTCACCCGCTCGGCTGCTCCGGCACCAAGCTGATGGCCACCCTGCTCAACGAGCTCGAGCGCACCGGCGGCCGCTACGGCCTCCAGACGATGTGCGAGGGCGGCGGCCTCGCCAACGCGACCATCATCGAGCGCCTCGGCTGACCCCACCGCCAGAACGCGTCGCTAGCCTCGTCCACGTGTCCAGACACCTGACCTCGCCGCGTGTCGCGCTCCTACTCGGGGCGCTGGTGTGCTGGGTGGCGCTGGAGGACGTGTCGTGGGTCTCGGCGTTGCTCGCCGCGCTGGCGGCCGGGCTGCTCCTCAAGGCCGGCACGACCATGCTTGGCGGGTTGGCCCGCCCGATCCCGGAGCCGCCGCCGCCGGGCGAGCTGCGCAAGGTCAAGATCATGTTCCGGTGCTCGATCTGCGGCACCGAGGTGCGCATGACCAGCGCCAACGACGAGGTCCCCGAACCGCCCCGGCACTGCCAGGAGGACATGGATCTCGTCGCCCCGGTGGACGACCTGTAGCCGGCGCTAGTTCTCCCCAGCCTGTGGATAAGGCTGGGGAGCGTCACACCCCTGTAACTTCCTAGTCACACCGTTGTCAGCGGTACTGGGTCGCGGTGAGGATGCCGGCGAGGATCGCGCCGAGCCCCACGAGCAGGTACATGTTGCTCGTGCCGCCCGGAAGCAGGCCCAGGTAGTTGCAGAAGATCACGGCCAGGCCGATGCCGAGGAAGGTGAACATCAGCACCGGCACCCACCGGGGGCTGACCTTCTGCTCGCGGGGGATCGGCGGGGTGTAGCGGCTCGACGGCGCCGGTCGTGTCGCCGTGGCGTGGCCACCCTTCGGCGTGACGCGACCGCCCTGCACCTTGCGCTTCGGCGGGGTCTTGACCATGGGCGGGCAGGTTATCGCCCCCGCTCGAGCAGCCGTTCGGCAGACTGTCGCGGTGCCCGACGACGTGTTGGCTGCCATCGACATCGGTACCAACTCGGTCCACCTGGTGGTGGCGCGGGTCGTCGACGGCGAGCGCTTCGAGGTCGTCGAGCGGGAGAAGGAGATGGTCCGGCTCGGCTCGTCAGCCGGTGACATGAAGCGCCTCTCGCGCCCGGCGATGCAGCGCGGCATCGAAGCGCTCACCCGGTTCCGCCAGGTCGCCGAGGTCCACGACGCGCGGCTCACAGCGGTGGCGACGAGCGCGGTGCGCGAGTCCGAGAACCGCGACGTGTTCATCGACCGGGCCTGGACCGAGGCCGGCGTGCACGTCGACGTCATCTCCGGGTTCGAGGAGGCGCGGCTCATCCACCTGGGCGTGCTGCAAGCCGTGCCCGTCTTCGACCGTCGGCTGCTGCTGTGCGACATCGGCGGCGGCAGCACCGAGCTGCTGCTGGGCAAGCAGGGCGAGGTCCTCGCCAGCCGCAGTGTCAAGCTCGGAGCGCTGCGCCTGACCCACCGGTTCTTCGCTGGCGGGCGGCTCCACCCGGGCGCGGTGGACGCCTGCCGCCGGTACATCCGGGCGACCCTCGCGCCGTTCAGTCGCGACCTTCGCAGGCAGGGCTTCGAGGTCGCGGTCGGCAGCTCGGGCACGATCGGTGCGCTGTGCGAGATGGCGTCCGAGCTGCGCGACGGGCCGCGGCCCCGCACCTTCAACGGGTTCGTCCTCACCCGCGGCGAGCTGACCGAGGTGGTGCGGGGGCTGGCCAAGGCGCCGACGGTGACCGCCAGGGCCAAGCTGGGAGGCCTCGACCCCAAGCGAGCCGACATCATCCTCGCCGGTGCGCTCATCCTCGAGCAGGTGGTCGCCGAGCTCGACATCGACGAGATCGCCTTCTCGGAGGCCGCGCTTCGTGAGGGCGTGCTGCTCGACACCTGGCGGAGAATGCACGGCGGGTCGCTGCACCACCTGTCCGAGCTCCGCCGCCGCAGCGTCGTGCACCTCGCGGGCCTGATGGACGAGGACCCGAACCACTCCGCACAGGTCGCGCGGCTCGCGCTCGAGCTGTTCGACCGGACCACGCAGCTCCACGGCCTCGGCGACGACGCGCGCGAGTACCTGGAGGCCGCCGCGCTGCTCGCCAACGTCGGGCTGTTCATCTCCCACGCGCAGCACCACAAGCACAGCTACTACGTGATCCGCAGCTCCGAGCACCTCACCGGTTTCAACGACCGCGAGATCGAGCTCATCGCGCAGGTCGCCCGCTACCACCGCAAGAGCGCGCCGAAGCCCAAGCACCCCGAGCACGCCGCGCTGCCCGAGGAGGACCGGCGCCTCGTCTGCGTGCTCGCCGGCATCCTGCGCGTCGCCGTCGGACTCGATCGCAACCACGCGGCGCGCGTCCGGTCGCTGCGCGTGGAAGAAGCCGACGATCAGCTCGCCGTCATGGTCGAGCCCCAACCGGGCGAAGACATCAGCCTCGAGCTCTACGCGGCATCGACGCGCAAGGAGCTCCTCGAGGCTGAGCTCGGCCGTTCGGTCGCCCTGACCGAGGCCGATTGACCTGCGCCGTCAGATCGCGATGACGAGCTGGCGGCCGGACTCGCAGGCGTCGGCCAGTGCCGCGTCCGCGGCCATGTAGAGCTCGTCGGCGTCAGTCGCGTGCTCGGGGTGGGCCGCGAGACCGACCGCCAGCTTCACCTCGACCTCCGCGCCGCCGGGCAGCGTGACCGTCGCGGAGACCTCGTCGATGGCGCCGGTCAGCAGCGGGGCGGCCTCGCGCGCGTCCATGTCCGGCAACAGGATCGCCAGCTCGTCGCGCCGCGTGAGGCCGAGGACGGCGTCGGCACCGAGCACCGCCCGCGCCTGGGACAGCAACGTCTGCACGACGTACTGGGTGCCCTCCTCTCCCACGTTCTGCAGGGTCTGGTCGAGGGAGCAGAGGCGGACCAGCGCGAAGGACGTCGCGCCGGGTTGGGGTGCGGCCGCCAGCCCGCCGACGATGCGGGCCTGCACCTCCTCCTGGGTGAGCAGCTTGAGGTCGTCCGGCCGGCTCTTGGTCCGCAGGACGTGTGCCTCGGCGATCCGCTCGGCTACCACGTCCGCGAGCGTGTTCACGTTGAACGGCTTCGTCACCGCGGCGTCAATGCCGCCGACCTCGACGATGTCGCTGGCGTCACTGCGCGCGCTGACGACGATGACCGGCAGCAGCGCGTACCGGTCGTCAGTGCGCAGCAGCCGGTAGGCCTCCTCGCCAGAGAACCCACGCAAGCCGAGGTCCAGCAGCACGCAGTCCGGCTTGTGCCGGTCGACCGCCTCGAGCACCTCCAGCGCCGTGTCCGGGTTGACGTGGACGAGGTCGTAGCCGCTGGCGCGGAAGTAGGCGCGCAGGAAGTCGGCGATGTCCTGCTCGTCCTCGATCGAGAGCACCCGCTGCGTCGCGGCGAGGCGGCGGGCGACTGAGCCGAGACGTCCCTCGTCAGGCAAAGAACCGGCTCCTCTGGGTCAGGACCAGGCCACAAGCGCCTTAGCTCACTAGCGTCTCACTGACATGGCCACGCGTGTGCTGGTGATCGACAACTACGACTCGTTCGTCTACAACCTCGTGCAATACCTCGGCGAGCTGGGCGCCGAGCCGCTGGTCCATCGGCACGACGAGCTCTCGCTGGAGCAGATCATCGCGCTGGACCCCGACGCCGTGCTGATCTCGCCCGGCCCGGGCCGCCCGGAGGACGCGGGCGTGTCGAACGAGGTGATCCTCGGGCTCGCCGGCCGCTGCCCGATACTGGGCGTCTGTCTCGGCCACCAGTGCATCGGCCAGGTGTTCGGCGGCGAGGTCGTTCGGGCGCCGCAGGTCATGCACGGCAAGACCTCGCTCATCCGCCATCGTGATGTCGGCGTCTTCGCCGGCCTGCCCAACCCGCTCGAGGCGACCCGCTATCACTCGCTGATCGTCGACCGGTCGTCGCTGCCCGACGTGCTCGAGATCACCGCCGAGACCGACGACGGCATCGTCATGGGCCTCCGCCACCGCGAGCTGGCGATCGAGGGTGTGCAGTTCCACCCCGAGTCGATCTTGACCACTGCCGGCCACGACCTGCTGCGCACCTTCCTCGGCCAGGTCGCACCGGTCTGAACCCCGCGTTCTTGGGGCACTTATCGACGAAGACCGTCGACAACTGCCGAAGGAACGCGGGATCTTGGGTCGCTAGTCCCCCACGTCGACCGTCGTCGGCGGCCCTGCCGCGGCGCTGCCCACGACGATCGTGACATCCGAGCCCTTCGGTGCCTTCGTGCCGCCACCGGGGCTCTGCGACAGGACGCGACCGTCGCCGGGGTCGCCCGGCGGGAGGTCCTCCTGGACGGTGATGACGTTGAACCCCGCGTTCTCGAGCTGCGCGACCGCGTTGGCCTCCGACAGGCCCTCGACGGTGGGCACCGTGACCTGTTCGGGCCCGGTCGAGACGACGATCGTCACCGTCTCGTCCTTGGCCAGCAGCGTGCCCGCGCCCGGTTCGCTGCCGATCACGGTGCCGGCCGGCACCGTCGGCGACGAATCGTTGCGCTGTGCCACGGTGAACCCGGCCTCCTCGAGGAGCGCGGTGGCTTCAGGCACCGACTTGCCCTCGACGCTGGGCACCTCCCGCTCCTCGGCGCCGGCCGAGACGGTCAGCTGCACCGTCGAGCCGCGAGGGGCGTCGGCCCCGCCGGCCGGGTCTTGGTCGACGACCTCGCCCTCATCGGCTTCCTCGTCGGGCGACTCGGTCACCTCGACGACGAACCCCTCGGCCTCGAGCAGCTTGCGGGCCTCCTCCAGGAGGCTGCCGGTGACGTCAGGCACCGGGATGAGCTCGGCGCCCGAGCTGACCTTGAGCGTCACATCGGAGCCCTCGTCCACCTTGACCCCGGCGTCGGGATCCTGGTCGAACACGACGTTCTCGGGCTGGTCCTCGTTCTCCTCGAACGACCTCTTGGGCACGAAGCCCTCAGCCGTGAGGATCTGCTCCGCCTCCTCGATCGGCTTGCCGACGACGTTGGGGATTGCCACCTGCGCGACCCCGCTGTCTCCCTCGCCGCCGATGCCGAGGGTGCGGGCCAGCAGGAACAGGAGCGCGGCCAGGACGATCAGCAGGAGCACGAGCACGACGAGGAACGCGCCGCTGCGCTGGTCGTCGCGGTACTCGGCCGGCAGGTCGTTGTCGCGCCCGCCGTCGTCGTAGTAGGCGGCGGTCGCCGCGGTCGGTGCGATCACACCGGTGAGCCCGGGGTCGACGGGCGGCACCATCACCGGCTCGGCGAGGATGCGAGCGCCCTCGCGGAACCGGCGCAGGTCGGCCCGCAGGTCCTCGGCTGAGGGGTAGCGGTTCACCGGGTTCTTGGCGAGGCACTTGAAAACGATCGCCTCGAGCGCGACGGGCACGTCGACGTTCACGTGGCGCGGCGGTGCCGGCGCCTCTTGCACGTGCTTGTAGGCGATGGCGACCGGGCTGTCGCCGGTGAACGGCGGACGACCGGTGATCAGCTCGTAGAGCACGACGCCGAGGCTGTAGATGTCGCTGCGCGGGTCGACCGCGGCGCCCTGGGCCTGCTCCGGCGAGAAGTAGGTAGCCGTGCCCATCACCGCGCCCGTCTGCGTGAGGTTCTCCTCGACGCCGGCGGCGATGGCGCGGGCGATGCCGAAGTCGGCGACCTTCACCTGACCGGTCTGGGTGATGAGGACGTTGCCGGGCTTCACATCGCGGTGCACGACGCCGTTGCGGTGGGCGAAACCGAGCGCGGCAGCGACGTCTGCGCCGACGTCGGCGGCGCGGTCGGGGTGCAGCGGCCCCTCGGCGCGGAGGATGTCCGAGAGCGTGCGCCCGTCGACGTACTCCATGACGATGAAGTACGTGCCACCGGCCTCGCCCCAGTCGTAGACGCCGACGATGTTGGGGTGGTTTAGGTTGGCCGCCGACTGGGCCTCGCGGCGGAACCGCTCGACGAAGTTCGGGTCCGTCGCGAACTCGGGGAACAGCACCTTGACCGCAACGGGGCGATCGAGCAGCTGGTCGCGTGCGAGGTAGACCTCGGCCATGCCGCCGCGACCCAACCGTCGGTGGAGCTCGTAGCGCCCGTTGTAAACGGTGGGTTCTTGGTCAGACATGGCGCGGGTCAGGTTAGGCGGCGGCGCTGGCCGTCAGATGCCCGCCTCGAGCGCGGCCTTGAGGATCGCCTGCGCGATCGGCGCGGCCACGCGTCCACCGGTCTGCTCGCTCGCGCCCTCCTGGCCCTCGATGATCACGGCAACCGCGACGTGGGGCACGTCGCCGGGCGGTCCCGCGAAGCCGATGATCCACGCGAGCGAGCGGGGCGGACCTCCGCCGCCGACCTGCGCGGTGCCGGTCTTGCCTCCGACCTCGACGCCGGGGATCGCTAGCCGGCTCGCGGTGCCCTGCGGCCCGTTGACCACGAGGATCATCGCTTGGCGCATGATCTCGGCCACGCGCTCGTCCACCGCGACCTGCCACGCCTCGGGGTCGAACGTCTCGGTCACTTCGCCGTCGTTGTCGCGCACCTCGGCGAGCACGTGCGGTCGCATCACCGTGCCCCTGTTCGCCAGTGCGGCGGCGACCAGTGCCATCTGCAGCGGCGTGGCGGCGACGTCGTTCTGGCCGATGGCGGACTGGGCCAGCGCGGGCAGGTTCTGCGCGAAGTCGGTCGGGAAGTTCGACCGCGCTGGGTCGGGCAGGTCGATGGGGACGTCGCGGTTGAAGCCGAACGACTCGGCGGTCTCGACCATCTGTTCTGCGCCGGTGTCGACGCCCATCTGAGCGAACGCGGTGTTGCACGACACCTGAAGGATGACGAACAGCGCGCCCCCGCAGGACGAGCCCCCGAAGTTGCGCAGCGGGCGGGTCGTACCGCGGGCGAGGTACTCCGACATCGTCGGGTACACCGGCTGGTCGGGGGTGACGTTGCCTCCCGTGAGCCCGGCGGCGGCGGTCACGACCTTGAAGGTGGAGCCTGGGAAGAACCGGTCCCGGTAGGTCTTGGCCAGCAGCGGCTTGTCGGGACTCGCGTCCAGGAGCGTCTTGACCGCGGTCGCTGCCGTGGTGTCGTGGCTGGCGAGCGCGTTCGGGTCATAGGACGGGAAGCTCCAGAGCGCGAGCAGCGCGCCGGTGCGGGGGTCGATGGCCACGACCGACCCCTTGCGCGCGGCGAGCTGGTCCTTGGCGATCTGTTGCAGGTCCTTGCGCAACGTGAGCGTGACGTGGCCGACGTGCTCCTCGTCGACGAAGAGGTCGCTCAGCGAGCGCAGCTGCAGGTCGAGGGTCTGCCCGCTGAGGTCGTCGTTGTGCTCCTTCTCCACGCCGGTGGCACCGAGGTTGAACGAGAAGTAGCCGACGGCGTGGGCGAAGAGATCACCCTCGGGGTACTCCCGCTGCAGCTCGAAGCGATCGCCGGACGGCACCGAGCGGGCCAGCACCGCGCCGTCGGCAGAGGTGATCGTGCCGCGGGGCCGGCTGAAGTCCCGCACGATCTCGCGCGTGTTGCCAGGGTCGTCGTTGAGGTCGGCAGCCTCGAAGACCGTCAGCCGGTTGAGCTGCGCGAACAGGACGGTGAAGCACACGAGCAGCGCCATGCCGAGGCGTCGGATCTGAGCGTTCATGGCAGCGGTGTGATCGTGATCGTGCCCGGGTCATCGGGCGGCGGGCGCTGATCGCTCGTGTCGGAGATGCGCAGCAGCAGCGCGAGCAGCACGTAGTTGGCGA
>CAYSAC010000129.1:0-6257 GCA_964428815.1 uncultured Acidimicrobiaceae bacterium
GCGTCGACCGCGGCGGCGAGGCTGACCGGGTTGATCGTGCCCGACACGATGCCGGGGACGGCGCTGGTGGCGTCGGCCAGGTTCAGCAACGCGGCGTCCTTGCGGACCTCGGCGCCGGTGCTGCTCACCTCGATGGCGGGGACGCTCAGGCTGTTCAACGCGGGAACCTGCGCGGAGGCGACCGTCAGCGGGACGATCCGCTCGACCGCGGTCGGCGTGCCGTTCGTCGGATCGATCGAGCTGCTGCTGTGCTCGCTCAGCACCGCGAGCTTGAGGAGCGCGCCGGCGTCGAGGCTCAAGATCGTCGTACCGCCGGTCGCGCTGCCGACGCCCTTCACGGGCTCGGCCGCGCCCGCCATGTTGCTCGTGGTCGCGACCACCAGCAACCCTGCGAGCAGGACGCCCGCGACCTTCTGTCCCAGACGTCTGCTGCTCATCCCGGCTCCCTTGTCGCTTCTCGGCTGATCAGAGCCATTTGCACATGGTTCGGCCACGGGAGCCATGGCCCGAACGGGTGTTTTTCGGACGATGGGTGACTAGTCCGCCGCGCCGAGCAGGCCAGCGAGAGCGTGATAGGTCGCTTCCAGCGCGGCCCGATCGACGCGCTCTTCGGCCGTGTGGGCGAGCGTCGGGTCACCGGGACCGAAGTTGGCGGCAGGGATGCCAGCGGCTGCAAACCGGGCGACGTCGGTCCAGCCGAGCTTGGCTCGCACCTCGAGCTCGCCTCGATCGATGAGCCTCGTCAGCAACGGATGGTCGAGGCCGGGTGCAGCTGCGGCGGCGTGGTCGCCCAGGGTGAGCTCATCGCCCGCTTCGAGGCAGGGCGCGACGAGCGCTCGCATCTGCTCGAACGCCTCCTCCACGGTTCGGTCCGGCGCGAATCGATGGTTGAGCGTCACCGCAGCGCGGTCGGGGATGACATTGCCGGCGACGCCCCCTTCGACCCGAACGGCTTGGAGTGCCTCCCGGTACTCGCACCCGTCGATCATCGGTCGACGTTCGGGCCGCGCTTCGACCACGGCGAGCAGCCGGCCGAGGCGGTGGATGGCGTTGCGCCCCATCCACGGACGTGCGCTGTGCGCGCGCTCGCCGCGCAGCACCACTTCAGCGTGCAGCGTTCCTTGACAGCCGGCTTCGATCACCGCACCCGTCGGCTCGCCGAGCAGCGCGGCGTCACCGACGACGAGGTCAGGCCGGTCTCGAAAGAGGTGGCCGAGGCCGTTGTGCGCGGCGGCGATCTCCTCCGCCGCGTAGAAGACCCACGTGACGTCGACGACCGGATCCTCCAGCGCGAGCGCGAGCTCGACCATGACCGCGAGGCCGCTCTTCATGTCGGCGCTACCGAGCCCCCACAGCACGTCGCCCTCGATGCGCGCCCGCGCGTTGCCGTTCGCCGGAACGGTGTCGGTGTGGCCGGCAAGGATGAGCCGCTGAGCCCGTCCGAGGTGCGTGCGGGCGACCACGTTGTCGCCGACCCGCTCGACATCGAGCCCATCCACCGTCTTCAGCAGTGCTTCGATGTGGTTGGTGATGGCCGCCTCGGCGCGGCTCTCCGATGGGATGTCGACGAGCTCAGCCGTCCGCTCGAGCAGGTCCATGGGCTAGGCGGTGACGCCGTGCGCGCGGAGCAGGTCGTTCAGCTGCGCCTTGTCGTGGCGTGCGCCGGGCTCGAGCCGCTTGATGACGAGCACGCAGGGCAGGCCGAAGTCGCCGCCGGGGAACGAGCGGGGGCGGATCGCCTGCACCGCGACGCACCAGGACGGCACGCGGCCCCGGCTGATCTCCTCGCCGGTCTCGGCGTCGATCACCGGGATGGACGCGGCAAGGATCACACCCGCGCCGACGAACGCGCCCTGGCCGACCCGCGCGCCCTCGACGATCATCGACCGGCTGCCGATCACGACATCGTCCTCGATGATGACGGGGGCAGCTTGCGGAGGTTCGAGCACACCACCGATGCCAACGCCACCTGACAGGTGCACGTTCGCGCCGATCTGTGCACACGAGCCGACGGTCGCCCAGGTGTCGACCATCGAGCCCGCGCCCACCCGCGC
The DNA here is from genome assembly GCA_964428815.1 of uncultured Acidimicrobiaceae bacterium. GTDB lineage: Bacteria > Actinomycetota > Acidimicrobiia > Acidimicrobiales > CAYSAC01 > CAYSAC01. The sequence continues at coordinate 2,055 of CAYSAC010000129.1, forward strand.
GCCGATGTTGGTGTAGCTCGGCATGAGGATCACGTCGCGGTCGAGGAAGGCGCCCCACCGCGCTGACGCGCCGGGGACGACCCGCACGCCGGCCGCGGCGTAGTCGCGCTTGAGCGGGATCTTGTCGGCGTACTCGTAGGGACCGAGCTCGATCGTCTCCATGGCGGACACTCGGAAGAGCAGCAGGATCGCCTGCTTCAGCCACTGGTGGACGACCACCTCGTCGTCGACGAGCTCGGCCACCCGCGCCTCGCCCCGGTCGAGCAGCTCGATGGCCTGGCGCACGGTCGCAGCGGCATCGACGTCGGCCGGCGTGAGCTCGCCGCGCCGCTCCCACAGCTCGGTGATCAGGGGCTCGAGGTCGGCCATGAGCGGCACGTTACCGGCGGCGCGCGCCGGGGCAGCAGGGCTATCGAGCCGGGCGAACTACATTCCTGCTCGTCCGGGCGAGGCGAGCGGGGGTTCGATGGCCGAGGAAGTGGCAGGCGGGGGCGGGGCGCTGGACGACCCGCGTGCGCAGGCGGTCGTGGACCAGATCGGGCGGCAGGTCGTCGAGCTCGTCCGCTCCGAGGTCGCTGCGCTCACCGCCGCGGCGCGCGAGTCGAGCGTCGCCCTCGAGCGCCGTCTCCACGAGGTCGAGGAGTCCCTCGCCGCCGAGGTGGAACGCGTCCGCAGCTCGGCCAAGCCCGTCATCGACCTGCTCGGTGGCGAGCTGCGGTCAATGGTCGCGGACACAAGGAACTTGGCCGCCGTGACCAACGAGGTCGGTGATCGCCTCACGGAGGTCGTCGCGGTGGCCCGCTCGGCCGCGGACGCGGCCGGTGCCGCGACCGGCTTGCAGCAGCAGCTCGAGGCGCTCAGCCGTTCGCTCGGCGACCGCCAGGACGTCGACCTCGCGCCGCTGCACGACCAGATCGACCACCTCGCCCGGTCACTGGCTTCGGCCGGTTCCGTCGACCTCACACCCGTGCTCGAGGCCGTGGCGGCGAGCCGGCCTGATCTGACCGCGCTCCACACGCGGCTCGACGACCTCGCCCGGCGGGTCGACGAGCGCGGCGTCGACCTCGGCCCGCTCCACGGCCACCTCGACGCGTTGAGCACCCAGCAGGCCGAGCAGGCCGCGGAGCTACGCGACGTCGTGAGCGATCGATCGATCTCGACGGCGGCACGGCTCGACGCGGTGGCGGCCGGCCTGGCCGAGGTCGCCGAGCGCGTGGATGCCATCGGTGAGCCCGACCGCGACCGACCCGACGTCGGCGAGCTCGTCGGCCGCCTCGTCGACCGAATTGACGACGCCGCGCATCTGGCGCGCGACGATCAACAGGCACTGGCTGAGCGGCTGGGCCCGCTGGCCGAGCAGCTGCAAGCGCTGCGGGCAGACGCCGCAAGCAGACACGCGGTCGAGGGGGTGGCGGCCGGCATCGAAGAGCTGCGCGAGGACCGGCACGCGCTCGCTGGTGCGCTCGGCTCGCTCACCGAGCGGCTCGAGGCGGCCCTCGTCGAAGGCCAAGGCGCCGTCGTCGAGCGGCTCGAGGCGATCGAGGGTCGCGCCATCGACCCCGAAGCGGTGCTCGACGCCCTGGACGAGCTGCGCGGCGCGGTTCCGACGCTCGCGTCAGGGCTGTCCGCTGCCCAGCAAACGCTGGCCGATGGCGCGGCGCGCAGCGGCGCCACGCTCGAGCAGCTCACGGCGCTCAGCGCCGCAGTGACCGAGCTCGGGCAGCGCCAGCCCGATATCAGCGGCGAGCTGGCTCCTGTCCTCCAGGCGCTCGACCGCCTGCAAGAAAGTGGCGACCGAGCCGCCGGCCGCGTCGACGAGCTGGCCGACACGAGCGCCACGCTCGAGCAGCTCACGGCGCTCAGCGCCGCAGTGACCGAGCTCGGGCAGCGCCAGCCCGATATCAGCGGCGAGCTGGCTCCTGTCCTCCAGGCGCTCGACCGCCTGCAAGAAAGTGGCGACCGGGCCGCCGGCCGCGTCGACGAGCTGGCTGACACGAGCGCGACGTTGCGTTCGCTCGGCCCTGCGATCGAGTCCTCCCTCGCCGCGCTCGGCACCGACGTGAGCGGCTTGGTCGCGAACGACGATGCCATCCGGAGCGCGCTGCTGCGCCTGCACGAGGAGAGCGCGTCGACCAGCACGAGGCTCGAAGAGATCGCCGGGGCCGCGTTCGCGGTCCGATCGATCGGACCCGACCTGCACGCCGGCCTCGCCGCCATCAAGGCGCAGGTGGACGAGCTCACCGCGAATGACGAGGACTCGCGCGCCGAGCTCGCCGCGGTCGGACCCAAGCTCAACGAGCTGCTCGAGCGCCGGCCCGAGTGGAACCAGGTGCTCGAGCCGCTCGCCGAACGGCTCGAGCGTCACACGGGCGCGGTGAGTCAGAATCATGAGCTCCTTGAACGAGTGCTTTCGCTCATCGTCGCGATGCGAGACACCATCGGGCTCACCGCCGGCATCGGTGATCAGGTGCGTGAGGCGCTCGCCCCGTTGGTTGGCGCGCAAGAGGGCTCGCGGGAGGATCTGAGCGCGGCGGTCGAGTCCCTCGCTCACCTCACGTCGACCTCGGAGGAGCAGCGCGAGGCCGTCGCCGCGCTCAGCACGCGCTACGACGATGGTCTCGAGGCGATCCGCCTCGCGGTGGCCACGCCTGTCGGCAACCTCGAACGGCTCATCGCGCTGCGCGCCGACCACACCGACACCGGCATCGACGAGCTCCGCCCCGCGCTGGCCGCCCTCGAGGCCGTGCAGGAGCAGCTAGCCCAGCTCGATGGCATCGCCGGTGCCGTAGACGCCATCGACGTCGCGGGGCCCGTGGCGGACGCGGCCGCCGCTTTGGCGGAGCAGCTCGGCACGCGGACCGCGGCGACCGCGGCCGGCTTGGCACGCATGCTCGATGATCGCCTGGGCGCGATGGGTGAGCACATCGACGAGCAGCTGGCCGCCACGATCGGCACCGTGTCCGAGCTCGCGCCGACGATCACGGAGAGGCTGGACGCGGTCCAGGCCACGGTCGCTACCGCCGACATCGCCGCGATCGCGGCAGCGGTCGACGCGCTGCGCCACGACATCACCGCGCAGGTTGACGAGCAAGGTGCGCGCACCTCTGAGCTGGTGGCGGCGCGGCTTGGCGAGCTGCAGGGTCCGTTGAGCGAGCTCGATCGTTCGATCAGCGAGCAGCGCGAGCAAGCAGCCGCTGTCATTGAGCCGCTCGAGGCGCTACGACGCGAGCTGGCTGAGCTCGGTGAGCGGACCGAAGCGCGGCTGGCAGAGCAGGATGGGCAGACCGCGGCGCTCGTCGCGCAGCTCCAGCGCCCCCTCGATGTGCTGAGCCGGACCGCGCCCGTCACCGAACCGCTCACCGCCATCCAGCGCGCCGTAGTTGAGCTCGGCGATCGGACCGGCGGCCAGCTCGCGCAGCTCGCCCAGACCCTTGACGCGATGGACCAGTCGTTCGCCGAGCAGCCAGGCGCCGACCTCGCCGCTCCGCTCGAGGCGCTGCAACAGGTCGTCGCTGGCGGGCTCGCCGAGATCAGGGCGACGGTGAGCGGCATCGACGACGAGCTTGCGTCGCGGCTCGCGCTGGCCGACGGCGGCGTGGCGACCAGCCTCGGCGAGCTTCAGTCTGCGGTGACCGGGATCGAGCAGGCGCTTGCCCACGGCGGCCAGCGCACGACCGATGAGGTCGCCGCCGAGGTCGCCGGCGTGCGCGATGCCATCAGCGCGACAGAGCGCTCGCTCGAGGAGGTGATCTCTGGCCGGCTCGACGAGCTCGCCGGGTCGATCGCCGCCGCACAGCAGGCCGGATCGGCGCGTGAGGTGGAGGCGAGACTGTCCGCTTCTGACGCTGTGGTCGAGCTGCGCGACGAGCTGTCCTCGATCGAGCGGACCGTGGCCGAGCAGCTCAGCGTCCTGCGGGCTGCGATCGGCACGAGCCAGCGAGGCATAGCCGACCACGTGGGCGCGCAGCTCACGAACCTCCGCACCGCGTTTGGCGAGCAGTCCGCGGACCCGACCCGCTGGCGAGCCGAGCTCGACCGCGCGCTCGACCAGCTCGGCGGCGAGCTCATGGCTGCGGTGAACGGACTGCGCGCGCAGATCGAACGCGGCGCGAGCGACGCTGGAGACCTGCGCACGAATCTCGACGCTGCGCTCGAACGGGTCGCGAGCAGGCTGCAGAGCGACGTCGGCAAGGTCATGACCGC
>CAYSAC010000129.1:6357-8188 GCA_964428815.1 uncultured Acidimicrobiaceae bacterium
CCTGCTCCCGCTGCTCCGTAGAACTCACCGGGCGAGACCAGCGCGCCGCCCTCCTTCGCCAGCCGGCGGGTGAGGGCCCACGCATCGCCGTCGGGGGCGGGAGCCCACAGGTAGAACGCGCCGCCTGGCATCGGCGCGTCGGCGCCGACGGCCCGCATGATCTGCTGCGCGAGCGCCAGCCGCCGCTGGTAGCGGTCGCGCTGCTCGTCGACGTGCGCGTCGTCCGCCCACGCCGCGACTGCGGCCGCTTGTACGGGGCCCGGGACCATGAAGCCGGCGTGCTTGCGCACCTCGGCGAGGTAGCGCACCACCGCGGCGTCGCCGGCGATGAACCCGGCCCGCGCGCCGGCGAGGTTCGAGCGCTTGGACAGGGAGTGGACCGCGAGGACGCCGTCCGGGCCGTGCTCGAGGATGCTGCGGCCCGGCGCGTCCCAGGTGAACTCGATGTAGCACTCGTCGCTGGCGACGAGGACGTCGTTGGCCCGCCCCCAGGCCGCGGCGGCGCCGAGGTCGTCGAGCCCGCCCGCCGGGTTGCCGGGCGTGTTCACCCAGAGGCACAGCGCTCGCGCCGCGTCAGTCGGGTCGATGGCGGACAGGTCGATGCGCCACGCCGCGTCCACCGGGACCGCGACGGCGCGGCAGCCCGCGAGCGTCGCCCCCATCGCGTAGGTCGGGTAGCTGACCGCCGGGTACAGGACCGTGTCCCGTTCGGGACGGCGGAGCCGCAGCCACTGCGGCAGCCCGGCGACGAGCTCTTTGGTACCGACGCATGCCGCGACCGCCGCTGGATCGACGGTGACACCGAAGCGCCGCGCCAGCCAGCCTGCCGCCGCTTCGCGGTAGGCGGCGCTGCCCACCGACGGCGGGTAGCCGCGCTCCGCCCCAGACCTCGCCAGCGCGTCGACCACCGCCGCCGGTGGCGCGTCGGTCGGGGTGCCGATGGAGAGGTTGACGCACCCGCCGTCGAGCGCGTCGGCCACTGCCTTCAGGTCGTCGAGTCGGTCGTACGGGTACGGCGGCGGCTCGAAGCCGCGCGCCGCCTGGGTCGTCACGCCTCGACCACGTACTCGCGGAACTTGCCGGCGCCAGCACCGTCGATGCGAGCGCGCAGCCGGGTCGCGCCCTCGTCGTGCACCTCGACGAGCACCTCGCCTTCGCGGTGCACCGCGGCAAGCACGTCACCACGGTCGTAGGGGATGGCGAGCTCGACGACGGCGGTCAGCGCCCGCAGCCGGTCCGCGACGGTGCGCAAGAGCGTTTCGACGCCGTCGCCGGTCCGCGCGCTGAAGGCGACCGCGCCTTCGCGGGTGCGAGCGAGGCGCTCGGCTGCTTCGGGCGCGACGTCGGCCTTGTTGAACGCGAGCAGCTCTGGCACCGCGCCCGCGCCGATGTCGTTGAGGATCGATCTGACCGCGTCGATGTTCCCGGCGGGATCGGGCGCGCTGGCGTCGACGATGTGGAGCAGCAGATCGGCCTCGGCCGCGACCACGAGGGTCGACTTGAACGCCTCAACGAGCTGGTGAGGAAGCTTGCGCACGAAGCCGACGGTGTCGGTGAGCAGCACCGACTCGCCGCCGGGGAGCTGCAGGCGCCGGGTCGTCGCGTCGAGCGTGGCGAAGAGCCGGTCCTCGACGAGGACACCGGCATCGGTGAGCCGGTTCAGCAGCGTCGACTTGCCACCGTTGGTGTAGCCGACGATCGCAACGCGCTGGAGCCGGGACCGGTGCTGGGCCTTGCGCTGGGTCTCGCGGTGCCGGGTGATGTCGCGCAGCTCACCCTCGAGCTTGTGGATGCGGCGCAGGATGCGACGGCGATCGGTCTCGAGCTGGGT
>CAYSAC010000130.1:0-8138 GCA_964428815.1 uncultured Acidimicrobiaceae bacterium
AGGACATGCTCGCCCGGCTCGACGTCGTCGTGGCCAGTGTGCACTCGAAGCTGCGGATGGAGCGGGAGGAGATGACCAGGCGGATGGTGATGGCCGTCGCCAGCCCGCACGTCGACATCCTCGGGCATTGCACCGGCCGCAAGGTGGTGGGCCGAGGCCGGCCCCCGTCGCAGTTCGACCCGGAGATGGTGTTCGCGGCGTGCAACCGGTTCGACACCGCGGTCGAGATCAACTGCAGGCCAGAACGCCAGGACCCGCCGGACGACCTGCTCGCGCTGGCACTCGACTGGGAGTGCAAGATCGTCATCGACACCGACGCCCACGCCCCTGGACAGCTGGAGTGGCAGCCGTACGGGTGCGACAAGGCGGCCCGCCATGGCGTGCCGCTCGAGTCGATCGTCAACACCTGGGCGGCCGACGAGCTCGTCGCCTGGGCCGCGAACCACAGGTCCGAGTAACGTCGGCGCCCATGTCGAAGAGGACCGTCAAGGCGAAGATCCGCGCCCGCCGCAAGAAGGCCAACCACGGCCGCAAGCCCAACCGCGGTCGCGGCTAGCCGCATCAGCGCACTGAGCACGGTCCCTCCGGTGCCGCCCACACGGCGCGAGGACGTCATCGACGTCCTCCACGGCACCGAGATCGCCGACCCTTACCGCTGGCTCGAGGATGCGTCCTCTGAGGAGACGCGCGCCTGGGTCGCGGCGCAGGACCAGCGCACCCGCACCGCCCTCGACGCCGTGCGTGCACGGGCGCGCTTCCACGAGCGCGTCGTCGGTCTCCTTCGCGCGGGCAGCTCGTGGTCACCGTCGACCGCTGGCGGTCGCGTCTTCTCCCTCGACCGCGACGCGGAGATGGACCAAGCGGTCCTCGTCGTCCGCGAGTCCAAGGGCACCGGGCAGCGACGCACATTGGTCGATCCCGCGGCCGGTGGCGACACCACCACCGCGATCGACTGGTACGAGCCATCGCCGGACGGCCGCCTCGTGGCCTATGGCACCTCGAGCGGCGGTGACGAGCGCAGCACGCTGCGGATCATCGACGTCGACACCGGCGAGCACCTGGCCGACGTAATCCCCAACACGAGGGCGGCGACGGTGGGCTGGCTGGGTGACGGCTCCGCCTTCGCCTACACCCGCTACCCCGACCCCGCCGACGTCGGGGCCGAGGAGGCCGCGTACCACCGGCACGTGCGCTGGCACCGCCTCGGCGAGGATCCGGCCGCTGACGAGGTGCTGTTCACCTACGACGAGGACAAGACGGCCTGGCCCGACGTCGAGCTGTCGCCGGACGGGCGCTGGCTGCTCGTCACCGTCGGCCTCGGCTGGACGCGCACGGACGTCCACCTGATCGACCGGACGACCGGTGAGCGGCGCACGGTGATCGAGGGCGTCGAGGCGATCACCCACTTCGAGCTCGCCGGTGACCGGCTCATCGGGCGCACGACCCTCGACGCGCCACTCGGACGGATCGTCGCGGTGACGCTCGACGACCCCGCGCCCGAACGATGGTCGACCCTCGTCCCCGAGGGTGACCGCGCCATCGAGTGGTTCGCCGCCAGCGCGTCGTCGATCTTCGTGACGTCGACCCAGCAAGGGGTCGTCGGTCTCCGTCGCTACGGCCTCGACGGCAGCAGCGAGGAGGTCATCGAGCTGCCCGAGCCCGGCATGATCGATGAGATCGAGGCCGCGCCGGACGGCGAGCTCGCCGTCCTCGGGTTCACCTCGTTCAACCGGCCACCGACGTTGATGCGCTGGACCGCCGCTGGCCTCGAGCAGCTGAGCCGCACGGCTGGTGTCGGTGACCTCGTAGTGGAGCAGGTGAGCTACCCGTCCACCGACGGCACCGAGATCGGGATGTTCCTCGTGCGCGCCGCCCGCACCCGCGTCGGACCGACGACCCCCACGCTCCTGAACGGCTATGGCGGCTTCGCGGTCACGGAGAGCCCGTACTTCAGCCCGTTGGCGGCGGCGTTCTGCGAAGCCGAGGGCGTGTTCGCGATCGCGGGCATCCGGGGTGGCGGAGAGCACGGCGAGGCGTGGCACGAAGCGGGCATGCGCGCCAACAAGCAGCAGAGCTTCGACGACTTCTGCGCCGCCGCGGACTGGCTCGTCGAGCAGGGGCGAACGAGCCGCGACCGGCTTGCGATCATCGGCGGCTCGAACGGGGGGTTGCTCGTGGGCGCGTGCGAGACGCAGCGACCGGATCTCTGCCGCGCCGTCGTCTGCCAGGTGCCGCTGCTCGACATGGTTCGCTTCCCGCTGTTCCCCATCGCCCGGCTCTGGACCGCTGAGTACGGCGATCCCGACGTGCCCGACGAGCTGTCTGTGCTGCACGCGTACTCGCCCTACCACCGAGTGGTGGACGGCACCTGCTACCCGGCGACGCTCGTCACGACGGGCGAGGAGGACTCGCGCGTCGACCCCTGCCACGCGCGCAAGATGGCCGCGCGCCTCCAAGCAGCCACGTTGTGCGGCAACGAGCGCCCGATCCTGCTGCGCGTCGAGCCTGCCGCCGGCCACGGCCAGGGGATGCCGGTCCACAAGCGGGCCGACGAGGTCGCGGACGTCCTGGCCTTCCTGGCCTGGCAGCTGGACCTGCCGACCTGATGACCCGTCACTAGGTTCTGCGCATGGCCTCCATCGATGAGATCGTCGTCGGTGACCCGCCCCAGTCGTGGGCCGCGGCCGGGTTCACGATCGACGAAGACGGGACGTGCCGCATCGGCACCGTTCGTGTGCGACTGGTCGGTCGCGACGCCGGTAAGCGCATCCTCTCCTGGTCGTTGCGGGACGCGGACCTCGACGGACCGATCGACGGGCTGACGACGGCCACCAGCGAGCGCCCGCCCTCGACCCCGGCCGAGCACGCGAACGGCTGCACGCTCGTCGACCACGTCGTCGTCGCCACCGCCGACATCGACCGCACAACCGCCGCGCTCGAAGCCGCCGGCATCGACGCCCGCCGCACGCGCGCGACCGACACCTACGGCGCGCCGATGAAGCAGCGCTTCTTCCGACTGGGCGAGGTCGTGCTCGAGCTGATCGGTCCGGCCGAGCCAGCCGAAGGACCTGCCGGCTTCTTCGGGCTCGCGCACACCGTCGCCGACATCGACGCGACCAAAGACGTGCTCGGCGAACACCTGGGCGCGGTGAAGGACGCCGTGCAACCGGGCCGCAGGATCGCGACGCTCCGCCACAAGGAGCTCGGCATGTCGGTGGCCACCGCCTTCATGTCCCCAGAGCCATGACCGACTGGGAACCTGAGGTCGCGGAGCTGCGGCGCCGCGAGGCCCTGGCCCGGCGCATGGGCGGCGACGAGAAGATCACCCGCCAACACGAGGGCGGCAAGCTCACCGTGCGCGAGCGGCTCGACGCTCTCCTCGACGAGGGCTCGTTCCACGAGGTCGGGGCCATCGCCGGTCGGGCGACCTACGAGGACGGCCAGCTGACCGACCTCGTCCCGGCCAACTTCGTCTTCGGGCGGGGTCGCATCGACGGGCGGGCGGTCGTCGTCGGCGGCGACGACTTCACCGTGCGGGGCGGCGCGGCGGACGGGGCCATCTTCGGCAAGCAGGTCATGGCCGAGCAGATGGCACGCGAGCTGCGCCTGCCGATCGTGCGGCTCGTCGACGGCACCGGCGGCGGCGGCTCGGTGAAGTCGCTCGACCAGGACCGGCGCACCTACGTGCCCTACAACCCGGGGTGGGAGCACGTCGTGGCCAACCTCGCCACCGTGCCCGTCGTCGCGCTTGCGCTGGGCTCGGTCGCGGGCCTCGGTGCCGCCCGCGTCGTCAGCAGCCACTACGCGGTGATGGTGCGGGGCACGGCGCAGGTGTTCGTCGCTGGGCCTCCGGTCGTTGCCCGGCTCGGTGAGGTGGTGGACAAGGAGGAGCTGGGCGGCAGCCACATTCACGCCCGCAACGGCGTCGTAGATGACGAGGTCGAGGACGAGGAGGAGGCGTTCGACCGGGCCCGTCGCTTCCTCTCCTACCTGCCGTCGTCGGTGCACGACGTGCCGCCGCGCGGCCTCGTCGAGGACGACCCGGATCGGCGCGACGACTGGCTCATCGGCGCCATCCCCAAGGACCGCCGCAAGGTCTACGCGGTCCGGCCGATCATCGAGTCGCTCGTCGATCGAGGGTCGTGGTTCGAGATCGGGCGGCTCAGCGGGCGTTCCGCGGTGACCGGGCTGGCGAGGCTCGACGGCTGGCCCGTCGCGGTGCTCGCCGGCGACCCGTACTTCTACGGCGCAGGCTGGACCGCGGACGCTTCCGACAAGGTGACGCGCTTCGTCGATCTCGCCGACACCTTCCACCTGCCGGTGGTGCACCTGGTCGACCAGCCCGGCTTCGTCATCGGCACCGAGGCCGAGCGAGCCGGCACGATCCGTCGAGGCGCGCGCACCCTGGCCGCGGTGTACCAGGCGGAGGTCCCGTGGTGTTCGGTCGTGCTGCGGAAGGTCTTCGGCGTCGCCGGCGCCGCGCACCAGAACGCATCGCGCCTCTCCTACCGATACGCGTGGCCGTCCGGCGACTGGGGCTCGCTGCCGTTGGAGGGCGGCATCGAAGCTGCGTTCCGCGCCCAGCTCGACGCGGCCGACGACCGCGAGGCGCTCCTCGCGGAGATCACCTCGCGGATGGAGCGGGTCCGGTCGCCGTTCAAGACCGCGGAGGCGTTCCTCATCGAGGAGATCATCGACCCGCGGGACACCCGTCCACTGCTGTGCGAGTTCGCCGCGCTGGCGGCCCCGCTGCGGCAGCCCGGTGCAACCGCACGCGGGTACAGGCCGTAGCCTCAGGCGTTCATGCTCGACCACGTTTTCACCGACGCCATCGGCGCGCTCCGCGACACCTTCGAGAAGGCGATGCTCGAACGGCAGGCGTTCGAAGAGCGGTTCCAGGTCGACGTGCTGCTCGGCGACACGACGTGGGAGACGTCGTACGGGCTGCCAGGTGAGGGCATGCCTCCGCGGGTGCAGGCCGACATCACGCTGGACTGGCCGACGTGGGCGCAAACCGCGTACCGGTCGTGGTACATCGGCGAGCCCTTCGACGACGGACCGCGCATCGAGATCGAGATCGTGCTCCGCATCCAGCGGCTGGCAGCGCTGCCCGATCCGCGCGAGGTCCTCGCGGTCCTGCCGGAGACGAGCCCGCCCATCGGCACCGAGCGGCTCGAGCGATCCGGCCCGACGATCGAGACGGTGTACAACGCCGACCTGACCGACGCCGACTTCGCCATCGAGGTCTCCTACGAGGGCAGCTACCAGCTCGACGAAGCCACGCTGGCGGACGGGTCGATCCTCGACGATCACTTCAGCGCGATGGGCGGCTGGATCGCGTCCACGCTCGTCCGCTTGGGCGACCTGACCTTCGAGTTCCTGCCGCCTGAGGAAGAGCCCTAGGAGGATCCATGACAGACATCGTCCTCGTCGAGGTCGCCGATCGCATCGCGACCGTGACGCTCAACCGACCCGACAGCCGCAACGCGCTCAACCGGGACATGCGCCGCGCGCTGCCTGCTGCGCTGCGGGCGATCGATGCCGACGCCGACGTCGATGCCGTGGTGCTCACCGGCGCCGACCCCGCGTTCTGCGCGGGCCTCGACCTCAAAGAGCTCGCAGCCGGCGACGACGCGCTGCGCGAGACCGGAGCGACAGGTGACGCGCCTCGCGACGCGCGCGGCCCGTTCCCGGAGATGACAAAGCCGGTCATCGGCGCCATCAACGGAGTCGCCATCACCGGCGGCTTCGAGGTCGCGCTGGCGTGCGACTTCCTGATCGCGTCCGAGCGAGCGCGCTTCGCCGACACGCACGCCCGCATGGGGATCATGCCGGGCTGGGGACTGACAGTACTGCTGCCGCAGGCGATCGGCGTCCGTCGCGCGAAGGAGATGAGCACGACCGGGAACTTCGTCGACGCACCAACAGCGCTGGCCTGGGGACTCGTGAACCACGTCGTGCCCCACGACGAGCTCGTCCCGTTCTGCCGTTCGCTGGCGGCCGACATCGCCTCGAACGACCAGGCCGGGGTCCGGCGGATGCTGGCCACCTACGACGAGGGCGCGCTCCTCACGGGCGCCGGCGCGTGGGACCTCGAGGCGGCCGTGTCCAAGGAATGGCAGGCCGGCGGGCTCGACCCCGCCGCCATCGAGGAGCGCCGCAAGGCCGTCATAGCGCGCGGCCGCTCCCAGCTCTGACCAGGACCATCCCAGCGCGCCGGTCAGCGCTGGGGTCTAGGTTCACTCTTCGAGCGGCATCGACCGCCGCTTCCCAGACATTCAGGAGGGTGCATGCAGCAACGACGTTGGTGGAGGGTCCTTGCGATCCTGCTCGGTCTCTCGCTCCTTGGAGCGGCCTGCGGTGACGACAACAAAGCGTCCACGGAGGACACGACCGCGGACACCACCGGAGACACGACCGCGGACACCACCGGCGACGATGGCACCAGCGACGCGCTCGTCTCGCTCGACACGGTCTGCCAGGAGGCCAAGGACGCCGGCGTCACGGCTCCCGACGGCTTCACCGTGCGACTGGTCACCGACATCGGCAAGGTCGACGACGGCACCTTCAACCAGTACGCCTACGACGGCATGAAGGCCACCGAGGATTGCTTCGGCTTCGAGACCAGCTTCATCGAGACGGCGTCAGAGGCGGATTACGCGAAGAACATCGCCACGTCGCTCGAGGGTGGCCCCGACATGCTTCTGACCATCGGCTTCCTCCTCGGCACCGACACCCTCGCTGCCGCCCAAGCCAACCCGGACACCAAGTTCCTCGGCATCGACCAGTTCCAAGAGGAGTTCCCCGACAACTACATCGGCGTGCTCTTCAACGAGCACGAAGGCGGCTACCTCGCGGGCGTCATGGCGGCCCAGCTCTCCGAGAGCGGCGTGATCGGCGTCGTCGGCGGCCGCGAGGACGTGCCCCCGGTGGTCAAGCTGGTCAACGGCTACGAGGCCGGCGCCAAGTCGATCAACCCCGACATCCGCGTGCTGTCGATCTACAACGAGTCCTTCACCGACCCGGCCAAGGGCGCGTCCGACGCCCAGCAGTTCATCGGCGACGGCGCTGACGTCATCTTCGGCGCCGGCGGCAAGACCGGCTCCGGCGGTGTGGCCGAGGCCACCAAGCAGGGCAAGTGGGGCATCGGCGTCGACCAGGACGAGTACTTCACCACCTTCAACGGCGGAGATGCGCCTGGCGCCGACAAGCTCGCAACCTCTGCAGTCAAGCGCGTCGACCTCGCGGTCTTCCGCAACATCGTCGCCGCACTGGACGGCAGCTTCAAGGGCGGCATCTACGCGTTGACTGCCGAGAACGCGGGCATCACCTACGCACCGTTCCACGACGCTGACATCCCCGATGACGTCGCGGCGAAGCTCGAAGAAGTCCGCAAGGGCTTGGCCGACGGATCGATCGAGACCGGCATCGACCCGGCCACCGGTCTCCCGCTGTAGGGCCACACCGCCGCCCGAGAGGGGCAGCTCCATGAGCGCCGATGACCAGCGCGACGTGGTCCTTGAGGCGCGCCGCCTCACCAAGACCTTCCCTGGCGTGATCGCCAACCAGAATGTCGACTTCACGCTGCGGCACGGGGAGATCCACTGCCTGCTCGGCGAGAACGGCGCCGGCAAGAGCACGCTCATGAACACGGTGTTCGGGCTGTACCAACCAGACGCCGGAGAGATCCTCGTGCGCGGCGAGCCGGTGCGGTTCGAGACCTCCGCTGACGCGATCGCCCACGGCATCGGGATGGTGCACCAGCACTTCCAGCTCATCCCGGTTTTCACCGTCGCGGAGAACGTGGTGCTCGGGAACGAGATCCGGCGGGGACCGCTGCTCGACCTCGACGCTGCCCGCGCTCGCATCCGAGAGCTCGGCACACGGTACGGCCTGGAGATCGATCCCGACGCGCTCATCTCCGACCTGTCGGTCGGCGAGCAGCAGCGGGTCGAGCTCATCAAGGCGCTGTTCCGTGACGCCGACATCCTCATCCTCGACGAGCCGACGGCTGTGCTCACGCCGGGCGAGGTCGACGAGCTGTTCGACGTCGTGCGCAGCCTCGTGCAGCAGGGCAAGTCGATCATCTTCATCACCCACAAGCTGCGCGAGGTGCTCGCGGTCGCCGACCGGATCAC
>CAYSAC010000131.1:0-8034 GCA_964428815.1 uncultured Acidimicrobiaceae bacterium
GCTAATCCCCCACACGAGCCGCAGGCCTGTGACCAGGCAGAGCGAAGTTGCGCCGCCGCATTGTCGTCTATTCCGACTCCTGTGAGCTGACGCGTAAGGCATCCCCTACCGCCGGATCGTTCGATCCGTATCCGACTGATGGCATTCAGAACGACTCGTCGACCGCGACCGTCGAGTACTCGGCGGGCAGCTCGAGGGCGACCGCGTCGGGTGTTCCGAGGCGGTGGGCATGCACCTGCCGTATTCCACCGAAGAACAGCCACTGGCCGTTGGGCGACCACGTCGCGAACCCGTAGGTCTCGCCGAACTCGTCCTCGGACCGCGAGACGCGGGTCGCGTCGCTCGACGCCACATCGACGATCACCAGTTCCATGCGCCGACCACCCGCGTCGCCGCCAACGTCGCCGCGGTCGAGGATCGCGAAGACCGCGAGCCTGGAACCGTCGGGAGAGAACGCGCCGCCGCCCAGGAACCCAACGTCGCCCTTCGGTGCGGAGATCTCCTTCGTCTTGCCTGTCTCGATGTCGGTGATGAACAACTCGCAGGCATCGGTGGCGCAGCCGTTGTTGGTCCACGCGACCAGGCTGTGGTCCGGTGAGGTGAACGTGTCGATCAGCGTGCCACCTTCACCGAATGCGGGAGCGACGGCACCGGTGCGCGGATCCCACAGCGCGAAGCTGTGCGGGAACGTGTTCGGTGGTGACTGAACGAGGATGCCACGGCTGGTGGCACGCGGTGGATTGGTGAGCTCGTAGCCGGCAGGAAGCTGCCAGGGCCCGTCTAGCACGGTGCCGTTGAGGTCGATGAGCGTGACGTCGGCTCCGAGCGGTGCCAGGCGTGAGCGCGTCGCTACGAACAGTTCGTCGTCGCGAGTCGACCGGAACACGATGTCGCCTTCGGCGATCCGGCGGGTCGGATTACCCGAGCCGTCGAGCCGTTGCAACCCGTTGTCATCACCGACGAACAGCGATCGGCCGACCCTCAGGATCGGGCAAGTGCCGCAGTTGTGTCCCAGGGGTGCGAACTGCCGAACGGTGCCGGTGGACGGGTCGCCGCGGAAGAGGGCGTCGCCGGCAGTCCACACGAGAGCCGACCCGGTTCCCTCCGTTGCGAGCGCGTCGGCGGTACCGCCGACCGCGCGGAGCTCGGGTCGGGCGGGGTCGCGTCGGTCGACTGCCACAGCCAGTCCGCCCGCGATGACGATTGTCGCCGCAGCAGCGGCCACCAGTCGGAGAGCGCGTCGCCGGGTCGCCGCCCGCCGGTCCGCGCCCGCCCGCGCCTCCCGCAACACGGTGGTCGCCCCCCGAACGTCACCGCGTTCGGCGCGGCGCTCCAGCTGCGAGACGAGATCAGGCATGGTCTTCCTCCGATATCGCGATTGCTCGACGGAGCCGCTCGAGCGCACGCGACCTCCGTTTGCGAACGGTCGCCGCCGGGATCCCCAGGAGCTGCGCGATGTCGGCGTTCGACTGCTGCTCGACGAGCGAGAGATAGAGCACGGCTCGATCGCTCACGGTCAGGCTGTTGAGGTCGTCAAGGTCAGACGGATACACGTCGAGCGACCCCGACTTCGCGCTCGCCCGCATCCTCATCACCGCACGGTCTGCACGCTCAGCCGAACGGCGGCGATTGGACGCGAGCCGCACGACAGTCGTGCGCAAGTACGCGCCGGGGTTCGACAGCCGAACCAGCGGCCCACGGGCCAGCGCACGCGCAACCGCCTCCTGGACCAGGTCGTCAGGTTCGACATCGATCGGCCCGACCACCGCCGCGAAACGCCGCAGATCGCCGTACAGCAACACCAACAGCTGTTCGTCATCGTCCAATGACAAGAAACCGTCCGTTCGTCCAATACAGGTACAGACACCGAAGCACACTCCGATGTGACCCAAGCTTCTGGAGGTGGGCTCGTCGCGTCCCGATCGAGCGGTGGGACACGCGCCGGTGCGGTTAGTGGACGCGGTACGCCCGTGCCTGAAGGGTGTACAGCTCGGCGTAGGTGCCCTTCGCTCGGATCAGCTCGTCGTGGGTACCGGTCTCGATGATCTGTCCATCGGCGACGACGACGATCAGGTCGGCCATGCGGACGGTGGAAAAGCGGTGGCTGATGAGCAGGGTGACTCCGCCGGTGGCTTCGGCCACGTCCTTGGCGGCTCCGGCGAACCGTTCGAAGAGCGCGTGTTCGGTGGGTGCGTCGAGGCTTGCGGTGGGCTCGTCCAGCACGAGTAGCAACGGGGTCTTTCGCAGCATTGCTCTGCCGAGGGCGATCTTCTGCCACCGTCCCAAGGGCTGTCCCTGTCGTCGCGTCACATGAGCCAGACTGGATCGTCAGCCTCGGGGAGGAGCTAGGCGATGATCGGCTTCATCGTGTTCGGCTTGGTCGTGGGGGTGCTCGCACGCTTGCTGGTGCCCGGACGCCAGGAGCTGAGCCTCGGCATGACGTTGCTGCTCGGGGTGGTCGGGTCCGTGGTCGGGGGTGTCGTCGCCAACGCGCTCGGCACCGGAGACGTCCTCGAGTCGAACCTCCTGGGTTCGCTCGTCGCGGTCGCCGCATCGGTCGTGCTGGTGGTGCTCGGTGAGCGGACGGGTGTCCTGCGTCGGCGCTTCAAGCGCTGAGCCTGGGCGCGTCTCGCCTGCTGATATCAGCGGGTAGGCTGCTGCCCGATTCCTGTGGAACACGACGATCCTCCATCTCACCGTCTGACCGCGTTGCTCGTTGCAGCGCTCGGCGCGTTCGCGCTGCTGTTCGGTGGCTCGGCAGGTGCGGCGTCGTCAGTCTCGACGGCGTCGGCGGCGGAGTCTGCCCCCGACGACGCCGCGGTGGGTGAGGCGGTCTCCAAACCTCGCAACGAACGGGTTGCACGTCGATCACGGCGCTCGCATGCGTGGTGGCGGCCAAGAAACGGCACGGCGACGACGAGGCGGCGGAGTCCTCTGGCGATTCCGGCGCCGACGCCGGCTTGGCGACTGACGCCACTACGAGGACCACCCGCGCTTCTCCTCACGGTCTGATCCGGCGCGCCCGCACATGGGGCGCAGCTGAGGTATCGGCGCGCCAGATCGGTGACGCCGAGCGTTCGCTCTGAGGAGTGGTCTTCGTGGATGGTGTGCTACCCCAACTCGGGTTGGTTGCGGTGCTCGTAGCTCTGAACGCGGCGTTCGCTGGGACGGAGATGGCACTGCTGTCGCTCCGGGAGGGCCAGCTCCAACGTCTGGAACAGAGGTCCTCAACCGGGGCGGTGCTCGCACGTCTGGCGCGGGAACCGAACCGGTTCCTGGCCACGATCCAGATCGGGATCACCCTCGCCGGGTTCCTGGCTTCTGCCGCCGCCGCGGTGTCGTTGGCAGAGCCGTTGGAGCAGCCCCTTTCGTTCCTGGGCGGCGCAGCCTCGGCGGCGGCGGTGATAGCGGTCACGTTGGTGTTGGCCTACGTGACGCTGGTGCTCGGCGAGCTCGCGCCCAAGCGGGTAGCGATGCAGCGCGCCGAACGGTGGGGGCTGCTGGCCGCTCGGCCGCTAGCGGCGATGTCGTCGCTGACACGCCCAGCGGTGTGGCTGCTGTCGCGCTCGACCGACGTCGCCGTGCGGCTGATGGGCGGCGACCCGTCCCGCCAGCGTGAGGCGGTGACCGAGGAGGAGCTGCGCGACATGGTCGCGGCGCAGGCGACGTTCACCGACAAGCAGCGGCTCATCATCAACGGCGCGTTCGAGATCGCCGAGCGGACCCTGCTTGAGGTGCTCCGCCCCCGCCGTGAGGTGTTCGTGCTCGACGCCGACGCGCCGTCGAACGTAGCGCTCGACCAGCTCGCAGCGTCGGGCCACTCGCGGGCGCCGGTCGGTGCGGGCGGCGCCCTGGACGACGTAGTCGGCGTGGTGCATCTCCGCGACCTTCTCACCAACGGGGACCGTCCGGTTCGTGAGGTCACCACCGAGCTCTGCGCGTTTCCCGAAACGGTGGCTGTGCTCGACGCCCTGCACGAGCTCCAAGCGCGCCGGGAGCAGATAGCGGTCGTCGTCGACGAGCACGGCTCGATCGCCGGGATCATCACCATCGAGGACCTCATCGAAGAGCTCGTAGGCGAGATCTACGACGAGACCGACCGCGACGTCATCGCCGTAGGTCACGACGCCGACGGTTCGATGGTGCTGGCGGGCGGCTTCCCCATCCACGACCTCATCGACATCGGCGTCGATGACATACCGGAGGGCGCGTACGCGACCGTCGCCGGTCTCGTCCTCGACCACCTCGGCCACATTCCCGACACCCCGGGAGGCCAGGTGACCGTCGGCGACTGGACGTTCGAGGTCACCGCCGTCGACCGGCGAGCCATCACCGAAGTCCGTGTCCACGAAGCCACCAACGATCCGGTCCCAGTGCCCGCGATCAACGCGATCACCGCGAAGGAGCGATGACAACGATGTTCCGCAACACCATCAAGACCACGATCCTGCTCGCCGGCCTCGGCGGGCTCATGGTGGCGATCGGTTCACTATTCGGGCGAGGCGGCGCCGTAATCGGCCTCGGCCTCGGATTCGCCATCGTCGGCTTCTCCTACTGGAAGAGCGACGCCCTGGCCATACGCGCCGCCCACGCCGTCCCCGCCGACGAGACCACGCACCCCGAGTACTTCGCGACTGTGCGCGAGCTGGCAGCCAAGGCGGGCATGCCGATGCCGCGGCTCTACATCTCCCCTGAGCCCCAGCCCAACGCGTTCGCGACCGGCCGCAACCCCAACCACGCCGCCGTCGCGGTGACCGAGGGGCTGTTGGTGGCGTGCAGCTGGGACGAGGTCCGGGGCGTGCTCGCGCATGAGCTCGGCCATGTCCGCAACCGCGACATCCTCATCGGCTCGGTCGCAGCCGCGGTGGCCACCGGGATCTCCTTCGTGGCCAACATGGCGATGTGGGGTGCGATGTTCGGCGGCGGTCGCGATGACGACGAGCACGCCAACCCCATCGCCCTGATCGCCACCGCGCTGCTGGCACCAATCGCGGCGTCGCTGCTGCAGATGGCGCTGTCACGCAGTCGCGAGTTCGAAGCTGACCGCTTCGGATCCGAGCTGATCGGCGACGGTGAGCCGTTGGCCCGAGCGTTGGAGAAGCTCGAGGTTCACGCCCACCGCGTCCCGATGAACATCCAACCGGCACAGGCCCAGGCGTTCATCGTGAACCCGTTGACCGGCCGGAAGGTCAGCTTCGGCAACCTGTTCCGCACCCACCCGACCACCGACGAGAGGGTCGCCCGGCTGCGGAGCGCCCCGTGATCGCGGTGCTAGCCGCGAGCTCACCCGGGTCGGAGGATTTCGTCGCCCTCGACGTGCCCGGGTGGGCGTGGGTCGCTCTCGTCGCTGCGATCGTGGTGATGCTCGTTGCCGACCTGGTGCTGGTGCATCGCACCCCCCACGAGGTCACCTTCCGTGCCGCGGCGGTGGAGTCGGCGGTGTGGATCGCCATCGGGCTTGCGTTCGCGGTCGTGCTCGGCTGGTGGTTCGGCGGCGGCGCCGCCGGCGAGTACCTGTCCGGGTACCTGATCGAGAAGAGCCTGTCGATCGACAACGTGTTCGTGTGGGCGGTGATCTTCGGTTACTTCGGCGTCCCCCCGAAGTACCAGTTCCGCGTGCTGTTCTGGGGCATCTTCGGCGCCCTGGTCCTGCGAGCGATCTTCATCTTCGCCGGTGTCGCCCTCATCGAGGCCTTCGACTGGATCCTCTACGTCTTCGGCGCGTTCCTCGTTTTCACCGCCGTCAAGATCGCCCGCCATTCCGGCACCGAGGTCCACCCCGAGCACAACCCTGTACTCCGCCTCGTGCGCCGGGTCGTGCCATCGACACCGGACTACGACGGCCAGAAACTCCTCACCCGACGCTCCGGCACCATCCTCGCCACCCCGCTGTTCGCGGTGCTCGTCCTCATCGAGACCACCGACGTCGTGTTCGCCGTCGACTCGATCCCCGCCATCCTCGCCGTGTCCCGGGAACCGTTCATCGTGTTCGCCTCGAACGCGTTCGCCATCCTCGGGCTGCGGGCCCTGTACTTCTGCCTGGCCGGCATGGCCGACCGGTTCCGCTACCTCAACCAGGGCCTCGGGGTCATCCTCGCCTTCGTCGGCGTCAAGATGCTCCTCCTCGAGATCCTCCACATCCCGACCTTCGCCAGCCTCGCCATCATCGCCGCCGTCCTCACCGTCACCATCACCGCCAGCCTGCGAGCCGACCGTCGCGACAGCGGCGGCCGCCACCCCCACGCCGACGACGCAGCCGACGCCCTTGACCCCGCCGAGCGCTGACCCGGCCGGCAGTCGCCACAAGGTGCCGGCGTCACTGGTGACCGCGTCGGAAATCGCGGCGCGGTTCTCGGTGTCAGGTGTCACACGCGCGAGAGAGACACGATGATCACCCGCAAGCACCTGCCAGACGGCCACGTCCAAGTTACGTTCCACCTACCTGACGACTCCGGCGCCACTCAGGTCGGTGTCGCCGGTGACTTCAACGACTGGACCCCGGAATCCACACCAATGGTTCGCACCGACGCCGGCTTCGAAGCCACCCTCGCCTTGACGCCAGGCCGCTCCTTCCGGTTCCGGTACCTGCTAGACGACACCCGATGGGAGAACGACCGGAAAGCCGACCGCTACGTCGACAACGACTTCGGCGGAAGCGACTCTGTCGTCGACCTCACCTAGACCGCCCCAGCGCACATCCCTCAGTTCATGCATCGCTGCGAACGCCTCGTTGCCCAGGCCCCGCATATGCGCCGATCTCCGCGCCTCTGTCGGCGTCGGCCCTCGTCGTTATGTCCGCGCGTTCGGTTCTGCGCGTTGGCCCGGCGCCGGAAGGTGACCGCGATCGAGTGGCACTCAGGTATTCGCCGATTCCAGTCGCCCGACCCAGGGTGGAACGTCTTCGCCGTCGCGTGTTTCGGTGAAGAAGAAGCCTGCTCCCGCATCGGGTGGATCAGGCGGGAACTCAGGGTTGAGGACGACGACCGTGACGGCATCGCGGGACGGGTCGGGCCGAGCCCCTCGAAGGACGAACACGCACATCACCGCCTGCATGTCGTCCGGCCGGTGTTGGAACGGCTCTCCCTGCGCGTCCTCGATCTCGTCGAGCGTCGCCACGAAGGTGTTCGCGCTCACAATCTCGTCGAGCTGTGCGCCCTCGAATGCAGCCTCGTGAGCAGTCGCCACGGACGAGCGGCATCTACTTGGGACGGCACTCTGCTCGTCCCCGCCGGAGGAGCATGCACCGAGCGCTGCCAGACCGAGAACTGTGCCTAGCGCGCGAGATCGCACCCGCACAGATTGCCGCATCTTCGGCGGCTTCGGCCACGTCCGTCGCAGCTGATCAGCGCGAAGACGCGCCGATCGGCGTGCATCACCTCGCCTGTGGCGGCGCGCTATTGAGCGCGCGTTCTGCGTGGCCACCACTCCGGTCGGCGCTTCCGAATCCGTCTACGCCAGAGCCTTTCGATATTCGACTTCATGGAGCGCGACGGCAGTGGGACCCAGTTGCTGGGTCTGTTCATCGCCACTGGCGATCCATCCGCGGCGTTCATAGAAGCGCCGGGACTGATCGCTGTGCTTCGCCGTCCACAGCACGGCGACGTCAACCCCATTGGCCGCCAATCGCTCCTCGCCGAGAGCACGCAAGGTCGACCCCACTCCTCGATTCCACTGTGGCGGGTCGATGTACAGGGCCATCACCTCGCCTTGGGACCCATCCGCGCGGAGTTGGACGAAACCAACCACGTCGTCGTCAAACCGCGACAAACATCGACGCTGCCGGATCGGCGACGGCGCCGTTCCACTGCTCGAGTACGGCACTCGGCGTGGATCCCTCGAGGAAGCGTGCCGGAAGGAACGTGAAGGCGGTCCGCCACGCTGATGAGTGAACTCGCGCTATGCCCTGAGCATCTCTCGGCTCCGCTGGCCTGACAGCGACCTCGGCCACGAACGCAGTCTTATCGTGTCGAACGCGCTCGCGACGCGCCTGATTGTCTGTGAGGCAGGCGCTGCGACTGGTTCGTAGCGTCGAGG
>CAYSAC010000132.1:0-8017 GCA_964428815.1 uncultured Acidimicrobiaceae bacterium
CGGTGAACAGCGGCGCCGGCCGCTTCCCGTCAGCGGGTGCCGTGGAGGCCCTGATCGCCATCTCGACCAGCGCGTCAGCGTGGCGCTGCGCACGGGTGCGGCGGAGGTCGCCGGGCATGGCCGCGTCGCCAAGGCGGGCCCGCGCCTCCGCCCAGTCCGCCTCGAACAGCTCTTGCTCGATCGCAGCGATGACGTTGGCGACGATCATCCCCGCGATCGCTGACAACGTGATCTTGCCGAACCAGATGCCGCCGAAGCTCTGCGCCAGCGAGAACCCCCGCCTGGCGAGCTGACGCTCGGCGTCGTCCTCGGTGCCGTCGGGATCCGCCAGCTGCGCCCAGTAGCGCACGGCGGTCACGAACCCGTCGAAGCCGAGCTCGCGGGCCGCGTCGAGCAGCACCTTCTGATCCTCGATGAGCCGTACCTCGGTGCGTGGGTTCATCACCGCGCACAGCACCCGCACATGGGCGGAGTTGATCTCACCCGCCTCGAAGGCTGCAGCCAGATGCGGAAGATGCCGCAGCGCCCGTGCGAGCTTGAGCTGCTGGCGCGCCTCGCCGATCGGCTTGGTGCAGGAGTGCGCCAGCCAGGCAGCGCCGCTCTTTGCGTCATCGGCATCCCAGGCGCGCCGCCGGTCCCACTCCGAGGCGAACCGGGTCATGGCAGCGTCCATCCGCGCCCGGACCCGCTCGCCCTCCACCAGCAACGCCGACAGCTCCGCGTCGGTCAGGGTCGCGGGATCGACATCGATCAGCGCACCCACGGCGGCGTCGACCCGTTCGAACATCCCCCCATTATCTCCAGGGGGTGTGACAGTCCCGGGGCTACTCGCTCAGCTTGATCACCATGACTTCGCCCTGCTCCGGTATCCCGCCGGCGGCACCACCGGTCACGAGGCCACCCCCGAGGAACTTCGCTCGGAGGCTGGTCGTTCCGGGGGAGTCCACGGTCTCGAACACGCCGATCTTCACGCAGTGCAGCGCGTCGTTCCCGACCTTGTAGTCGCACAGCGGGATTGCGAACGTGCAGGACGGTGGGGGCGTTCCATCCGGGATGTCTTTGATCTTGGAGTCGTCGTTGTCGGCGATGCAACCGCCGATCAATGCGGACGGCACCTGCCGGCCGGCCTTGTTGCCAGACAACACGGGCCACTCACCCGGGATCGTGTAGGTAGCGATGACGTCCTCGTTCTTCTTCCCGTTGTCAGTGAGCCCGCGGAAGTCTTGACCCTGGAGGTTGCAGTCCTTGCCGTTCTTCAGGTCGTTGCCCCAGATGTCGTAGGTCACGTTGTTCGCCGGCGTCCAGATCGCGGCGGGGTTGATGCTCCAGCCGGTCGGATCCAACGGATCAAGAAGCAGGATTGGCACCTCAGGAGGGGTCCAGATGCGTCGGGTCGTGCAAATGACGAAGGGCGAGTTGCCGATCGTCCCGGCGAGGAGGGAAGCGGCCGCGTTGCCGCGTGCCGTGAACGAGTTGATGCCGACGATCGACATGAACTGCGTGCCATGGTCGCTGTCGAGGGTCACCCTCACCTTCCACGCGTTGGGGAGGATCGTGGCACCTGTGGCGGTAGGGCAATCTGTCGTCCCGGACTCGACGTCGGCCGTGTACAGCACCAGCTTGCAGACGAAGGTGGAGACCTTGGCGCCGTTGTCGGTCGCCTTGTCGAGCGCCGCGAGGTAGACGGTGTTCGCTTGGGTTCCGGCGACGGTCTTGTACTTGTACAGCGCGTTCACGCCAGCGAGCGACGACGAATCGGCAGCGTTTTGCATCTGTCGCCGCTGCGCGTAGGCGTTGCCGCCGTCCAGCACCAGCCCGGCGAAGATGATCAGCCCCACCGAGCAGATCGCGATGAGCACGGCCGTAGCGCCTCGCTCGTCATTGCGATGGAAACGTCTCATGTCGCTCCTCAGAAGAGCTTGAAGGGGACAGCCGGCGGCGGGGCAAGGGTGCCCTTGGTCACCGAGCCTGAAGCGCCGTTGGTGAGGCCGTCGTTCAGGCTGCTCGCCGGCGCGATCGTGAGCGTGCTGCTGGAGCCCACTGCCGCGTTCGAACTACAGCTCGGTGAGCTGCTGCAATTCTTGAGCGTGACGGTCAAGGTCGTTCCAGCAGACGTGGCCGTCACCGCGTTCGTAGCGGCGACCGTCGAATTGTTGAACGTCAGATCCTTGGACGCATACCCGCCGATGGTCGTGTTCAGGTTGGTGGTGATGATGATGCCGCTCATGCTCAACTGGCCAACTTGGTTGCTCTTCGTCTCGGTGATCACCACGTTGGTCAGCGTGGGTGGGCTGACGAGGACCTCGCTGAATACGAGCACGAGCGTGTCGTTGTTCTCCGGCTTCCCGTCAGTGCCGACATTGGTGTCCGTCACCGCAACGAGCGCTGGTCGAGCGAAGTCGGTGGGCTTCTGACTCGTGAACGTTGCCGAGTTTCCAGTGGTGTCCTTCACGCAATCGGTTGCGAGGCTGATCCGGAAGTTCCGTGCAGGCAACGAAGCGGGCCGGTCGACCGCCGTGTCGGGAGCGTCCGTCCCCTCGTTCACGGTCAAGGTGACCGTCGGGCTGGTGATCGAGACAGCGCCCGGCGTTCCACCCGAGGGCGCCCCGCTGAAGGTGAACGCGGACGGCGTGTTACAGGTCGGTTGCAGCGGCTCGTTGAACGTCACGGTTACCTGGTCGACCTTGCCGTCGAAGTCGATGTCGCGCATCTGGAGCAGGGTCCACGTCGGCGGCGTTGTGTCGGCTGGCGCGTCGTCGTTTGTGAGCGTCACGGTTGTCGCCGGCGGGCTTCCGACGGTGCCATTGACTGGACCAGAAAGCGTCACGTTGAACGTCTCGTTCGGCTCGTTGGTGGTATCGCCCAGGAGCGTGATCGGGATGTCAACGAACGGCACGCCAGCACCGAAGATCGCGATGGCGTTCACCGCTGTGTAGTCATTTCCCGCGGTCGCACTCCCACCGGACGACTGATAGTTGACGGAGGCGAAGCTCGTGCTCACCTGGCGGTTGATCCGAAGAGTGATGTCGTTGCTGGAGTTACCCTCAGCGACCGACTTGTTGATCGAGGTTGCGTCCCACGTGAAGTTGCCGCTGCTCACCGGCGGGATCACAGTGCCAGCCGTGCCGCCACCGGTGATGACCATCTTTGCCTTGTTGGTGCGGTTGCCCGGGGTGATGAAGGCGCCGGTCGCGGAGATGCCCTGCCATCTCACCGTGACCTCGATCTGGTCGAAGTCGACCTGGATCGTCGAGCCACACGCCTTCGTCGTCTCCGTTCCACCCGAGACGCATCGGACGCTGACGATCACACCGTCGCTCGCCGGGCGGATGAGTCCAACGAGCTTGGACTGCACTGCGTTCTTCACGAGGGTGTAGTTCGACGACGCTGGGTTGTCAGCGTTGAGGTAGTTGATGATGCCGACGCGCGCCCCATCCCTTGCGGCACCAGACGCGACAGACGTGCCGAGCACGATGAGGCCGATGTCGAGCATCGCACCCAGCATCAGGAACAGAACAGGTGCGACGAACGCGAACTCGACGAGCGTCGCGCCGCCCTCACGGTTGCGCCTGCGCCAGCGGGAGCCGATCATCCCAGCACCGTCGCAATGACCTCGGCCTTGATCTTCACTCCGGCGAGAAGGTTGCTCACGATCGGGGTGATGAGCGGGACGTCGCGCGTGACCTGAACCCGGATCTCCTCACCGAGCGCGACCGGGTTGGTCGTCGGCGGACAACCTGAGCCGGAGCTGAGCCAGGTCGCGTTGGCGGGGAGCTTGTGGGTCACGGTCACAACGAACTTGGTGTCCGACGGCGAGAAGCCGAGCTCCTGCCGTGTCCGGGCCTTGATGTTGTTGGGCGAGGCGCAGGCGCCGCCGTAGTCGTCCTGCTGGTTCGGGAACGTCTGGCCGTAGAGCGCGCCTTCTCGGGCGGCGTTCTTGGTCTCGTTCCAGGCGCTGTACCAGCGGCCGAGGTCGATCGTGCCGCAGACGAGCATGGCGAGGAACGGCAGGAGCAGCGCGAACTCGACCGCGGCAGCGCCGCGGTCACCTCGTGCTCTCGGGAGCCGGTTCATCGGGGTCTCGTTCCGCATCATCGCCGTGGGCGCGGCCCGCCACCGCGCGTCCGTCGATGCTGGCACCGGGGTGGTGCGATGACATCGTCAATCCTGATGAATTGGGCCAGATCGGGTCATCGGGCCACACGGTCGAGCCAGGTAAGGAGGCCTTCACCCTCGGCGTGGCGGCCCTTGTAGGCCGCCAGGTCCGGTGACCAGCCCCGCACGACTGCCGCCAGCCGTCGGGCCACGTCCGGCCGCAGCGCCAGGGCGCTGAGCATCACCTGCTGGGTTCGGATGGTGAACAGGATGGCGCCAGAGGCGGGCAGGCGGCGCAGGGTCTGGCGCTCGCTGCGCAGCCACAGCCGCCAGGCCGCGTCTCGGCCGTCGACCTGCTGTGGCGGCGTCGGTGATGGAAGGAAGTACGAGGGGTCGTCGTGCACCGACCAGTTGCGGCGCCAGACCGGCCGCTCGGGGGTCAGCCGCCCCATGAACCGGTCGACCTTGGTGGCGAGCTCGTCGGCGTAGTGGGCGACCGGGCCGTGGACCTCGGTGAGCGGCCGGCCGAGCTTGTCGTGCAGGCGCCAGTACGACGGGAAGCACAACGAGGCGGCGACGACGCGGTGGTCGGGGCCGTCGAGGACGACGAGGTCCTCCTGCACGAGCCGGCCGGCAGCGTCGAGCGGGTGCAGCGACGAGTCGACGGCCGACGGGATGTCGTGCGACGCGAGCCAGGCTTCGACCAGCGCGAGGACCTCCACCGCGGCATCGTCAAACCCGGGCAGCGCGGCGAAGACCTCGTCGTGGCGCTCGTCCAGCAGCGCACGCTTGAGCGCGAGGTCGGTGGCGCGCGCATCGTCGACGATCAGCCAGCGGTCGAGGTCGAGGGTGTGCACGCCCATCGATAGGAACGGGGGACCGGGCTCGAGCGCGAGCTCGTCGAGCCAGTCGGCCATCGTGCTAGAGCCCGCCGATGACGCCCTCGAGCGCGGCGTCGATCGCGACGAGCGTCGCGTCATCGAGCTTGATGCCGCTGGCGGCGCAGTTGTCGGTGACCTGCTCGGGCCGGGACGCGCCGATGATGGCGCTCGACACGTTGGGCTGGCGCAGCACCCACGCCAGCGCGAGCTGGGCCATCGTCAGGCCGAGCCCGTCGGCGACCGGCTTCAGGCCCTGGACCGCGTCGAGCACGCGGTCGCTGCTGTAGTCGCCCATCATCTGGCCCATGGACTCGCTGGCGGCGCGGGAGTCCTCGGGCGGCGGCTCACCGGGTCGGTACTTGCCGGTCAGCACGCCCTGCGCGAGCGGTGACCAGACGATCTGGCCGATGCCGTTCGCGTCGCACAGCCCGAGGATCTCCTTCTCGGGGCGACGCCACAGCATCGAGTACTGGGGTTGGCTCGACACGAACGGCTCGACCCCGGCCGAGCCGACGAGATCGACCGCGGCGCGCACGTGATCGGGCGCCCACTCGCTGAACCCGATGTAGCGGACCTTGCCGGAGCGGACGACCTCGCTGAGCGCGCCCATCGTCTCCTCGAGCGGCACGTTCTTGTCGTAGCGGTGGCACTGGTACAGGTCGATGTGATCGAGTCCGAGCCGCTCGAGCGAAGCGTCGCACTGCTTGAGGATCTGCTCGCGCGACAACCCGCTGTCGGACCTCGACATCGGCATGAACACCTTGGTCGCGAGGATGTAGCTGTCGCGGGGCTTGTCCTTGAGCATCTCGCCGAGCACCTTCTCGGCCGCGCCGCGGCCGTAGCCGTTGGCGGTGTCGATGAGGTTGATGCCCTCGTCGAAGGCTTGGCGGAGGCAGCCCTCGGCCGCGTCGCGCTCGACGCCCACGCCGTAGGTGAGCCACGAGCCGAGGCTGATCTCTGACACGTGCAGGTCGCTGTTGCCGAGCTGTCGGTACTCCACGACCGCCTGCTTATCAGGGCCGGCGAAGCTCGATGGCGGTGCGCTGGCCACCGTCGACGATCACGACCGACAGCTGGTCCCACGCGAGGACCGGTCCTGAACCGCGCAGCTCGACGCGCAGGTCGCCCGACTCGGCGACCCACGTCCCGTCGGCGAGGTGCTCGGTGCGGATGTCGGCGTCAACGCCGGACTCGCCGAGGGGAAGGCTGAGCCACGGTGTGCCAATGACGTCCTCGGCCTGCACGGTGTGCTCACCGATCTGGATGCTCGTGAGCAAGCCGCCGCGTCCCGGAGCTTCGAGCTGTACCGTCACACCGGCCGCGGACAGCAGCAGGCCCGTGCCATCGGTGACGAGCGACGCAGGTCGCCCCGCGGCGTCGAGGTAACTGACGACTGCCGTCGGCGCCTGCCAGCCGGCATAGCTGATGTCGTTCGCCGGCCGCACCTCGAGAGCTCCGGCTGCACCTTCGATGACGTCGACGGGGGTGAGATCGGCCGTGCACGGGTCGAGGCACCGTCCGCCGCCATCGAACGCGGCGCCCATGCAGAGCCCGACGAAGAGCGCGTCCGCTGATTCGGTGGTGATGCTCCCGAGCCAAGCGGGGTCCACAACATCGGTGAGCACCGGCTGGCAGAGACGGTCGAAGTAGAACCCGCGAATGTCTCCGTCGTCGTCGACGAGGACGATCGGGAGCGCGTACGAGCCCGACTCCTGTCCGACCGTCGCGTCGGTCGCGAGCACGCCCGCCTCCTCGACGTCCGCGCGCGTCACGTCCAACGGGACCGGGTCGTCGCTGATCGTGCCGCTGCTCGTGAAGCCGCGGATGCCGCCGCTGTCCTCGTCGGCGTGCAGCGCGATGGCGGCGATCCCGACGACCACCACGGCGCCGAGCGCGATGACGACGGTGCGACGCCCGCCTCGTCGTTCAGCGGCGGGCACCCAGGTGAACGTGACGGTGGCGAGGACCGCGCCGCCGACGAGCCACGCGACCAGCCGGCCGAGGTCCCAACGAGGGATCGCGCCCGACGCGGGGTCGAGCGCGTGCGTGAGCGCGACGGTGAACGGCTGCAGCGGCAGCCACGCACCGATGTCGGCCATCCAGCGCGGCGTCAGGTGGGCCGGGTAGAAGGTGCTCGACACGAACGCGACCGGGATGAGGATGGCGGAGGTCACCGCGGGCGCGGCATCGGTCGTCGTTGCCAGGCGGGACGCCGCCAGCCCGAGCGCGCTGCACGTCGCCGCGCCGAGCAGCGTGACGACGAGCGTCGGACCGAGCCATCCGTCACCGAGCTCGACGTCGTAGGCGCCGACGCCGAGCGCGATCGAGACGGCCACGACGGCGAGACCGAGGGTCATCACCGACAGGATCCGCGCTGCGAGATGGGTGGCCGGAGTGACGGGGGACCCGCGGAGCCGCTTCAGGATGCCCTGCTCGCGGGCGATCGTGGTCCGCACCGCGAGCTGGCCGAAGCAGCACGACGCCACCGAGAACGCCGCGACCGCAGGCACGTAGTACTGGTCACGCGTCAGCGGCGCGGTGCCGCCGCGCAGGAAGACGACGACACCGCGGTTCAGCGAGTGCAGGAGCGGGATCATCAGCAGCGGCAGCGCGACCGTGAAGAGGATGCCGGACGGCGTGCGCAGCACCAGTCGCAGCTGCATGGCGACCTCTCGGCCGAGCGCGCGCAGCTCACGCATCACGAGCGTCCAGCAGCGACAGGTAGACGTCCTCGAGCCGCGGCCGCCCGACCCGCAGGTCGACGAGCTCGTGCCCGTTCGCCAGCGCCCACGAGGTCAGTGCGTGCAACGCGGTCGTCGGGTCGTCGGTTCGCAGCTCGACGAGATCGCCGTCGATCGTGATCGTCGGGTGGACGTGGATCAGCGCGGCGGCGACGGAGGGCGACGCGCGGAACCGGATGCGGGTCGGATGGCTGCCGACCACCTCAGCGGGCGTGCCACCGGTGATGATGCGGCCGTCGCGCAGAATGGCGAGCCGGTCGGCCAGGGCTTCCACCTCGTCGAGGTAGTGCGTCGTGAGGA
>CAYSAC010000133.1:0-7970 GCA_964428815.1 uncultured Acidimicrobiaceae bacterium
GCCCGAAGCGCTCCTCGGTGAACGCCTTGCCCTCAGGGTCGAGCAGCTCCTCGGTGGTGAACCGGCCCAGCACCGCAGCGCTGTAGCACGTCGCATCCTCTGGACTGAAGACGCTTAGCGCGTCGGCGATCAGCACGCTGCGCAACGTCGGCAGGGTCAGCACCTCGAGCGACCGGCCGAGCACCTCGAACTGAGCATCGACGCCCGGATCGCACGACTCGAAGGCGAGCCGGCCAGCGTCCTCGGTCCGGCGGGCGTTGCCTGGCATCGCCGCGACCCACGCGTCCAGCGCGGCCGTCATCTCCTCGTCGTCGGTCTTCTCGTCGCCAGCAAACGCGGCGCGCACGCACAGCACGCCATCCCGCGTGAAGGTGGTCTTGGTGTCGCCGCCCCAGCCGTCGACCGCGGTGAGGGCGAGCCGGGGGTCGATGCGCTCGGCCAGCATCACGTACCACGCGAGGGCCCCGAAGTCGCCTGTCGCCACGACCTTCGCGCCCTCGTCGAGGGTGACCTCCGGGAGCACCTCGGCCTCGTCGCCGTCGAGGTACTTGAGAGGTGACAGGAGATGCTCGTCGGTCGTCGGTGGATGGCCGAACGCGTCATCGACGCCATCGTTGCCGTCGGTGGCCTCGAGCGCGAGGACGAACGGCTCGCCGAGGAAGTACGGGGCCGCGAACGCGGCGTTGATCGCCGGCGGGACAGCGTCCAGGGCCTCCTCGGTGTCCTCGACCGTGCCGAGGTAGTCGTCCTCGTACGCGGCGCGCTCGTCGTCGGTGAGCTTGTCCTCGATGTAGTTGTTCTCGACCCGGATGGAGTCGCCTTCGGCCAGCGCGCGCAGCGCGCCAGCCGCCTGCGAGCTCCCCGCCTCGAACAGCCGCTCGAGGTCGAAGGTCTGGTCCTGCAGCGCGTGGGTGAGCTCATGGGCGAGTGTCACCCGAAGGGCGGGCGTGATGTCGGTCCCGCGTACTCGGACTCGCTCGTCCTCTGAGCTGTAGAACGCGAGGGTCCCGCTGTCGGTCACGGTGTTGAACGCGCCCACGAGGTCGACGTCGCCGCGCAGCAGCCCGAGCGCGCGCAGCTCGGCCTCGTCTTGCTCGAAGGCCTCCCGCTCGTCAGCGGTGATGTCGCTGGTGGTCGCCGTGCTCTCGGACGTGTACTGCTCGGCGGTCAGGAAGTCGACGAAGACCGGGTGGTCGAAGTGAAGGCCACGATCGTCCTCCACGAAGGTGGCGATGTCGGCGACCCTCGGGTCCCAGGCATCAGGGTGGGGCGGCCCGCTCTCCTCCTGCGACCGTCCGACCGCGGCCAGCACACCGCTGAGCGCCACGATCGGGATCAGGATCGAGAGGAGCTGGACCCGCCAGTCCGGCGGGCGGGGGACGGGCGTAGGCGTCAACACGCGGACGCCAGCTCGTCGACCGGGTCGCCCGGATTGGAGC
Source organism: uncultured Acidimicrobiaceae bacterium (assembly GCA_964428815.1). Lineage (GTDB taxonomy): Bacteria > Actinomycetota > Acidimicrobiia > Acidimicrobiales > CAYSAC01 > CAYSAC01. Next base: position 1,440 of record CAYSAC010000133.1, read on the forward strand.
GCTCGCCCATCGCGACGTGCGCGCCGAAGGCGACGAGGCCCGCGAGCAGGTTCCCGACCATGAACGACATCGCCGCGCCGTCGAGGCCTTCGCGGGGGACCAGCACGAGCGCGGGCACGAGGATGGCGACGGTGAGCGTCACCGTGATGGCGACGGTGGCTCCGTGCCGGTGCAGGACTCGCGCCTCGGTGAGGTAGATCGAGCTCAGCACCCAAGGCACCCCGGCCGCGATCAGCGCGGGCAGGATGCGCGCCGCCTTCGAGTACTCGTCGCCGTACACCGTGGTGACCAGATCTCGGCCAATCTGTGCCGCGAGCGCGGCCACGAGCATCAACCCGAGGGCGAGGCCGACCGCGAGGCGGACCTGACTCCGCAGGTGCGCGCCATCGCGCCCGCCTTCGGCGAGGAGGGCTTGACCGATCGCCATCGGGACGTAGAAGGCGAGCGTCGTGATGCCCCACGCCACGTAGAAGCTGGCGTTGACGTCGGGGTCGACGTTGACCAGCACGATGACGGGGAGGATGAACGACGGCGCCTGGTAGGCGAGCGTCGACAAGTAGCTGACTCCGGCGAAGCGCACGGCCCGCCGGCCATCGGCGGGACGGGGGCCGAGCCGATGGCGTTCACCGGTGACCCACGGGAGCGTTGCGATCCCGACGTAGCCGGACAGCGCGGTCGGGGCCATCGCCAGCACGAAGAGCCAGACCGCGCGGTGGTCGTCGAGCGGCAGCAGCAGAAGGGGAAGGCGCACGAGGCCGGTGACGGCGATGCGCGAGAAGATCAGGTTCCAGTGCCGCACCGTCATCCACCGCACATCGACCAGCAGCGAGAACCCGGACCCGATCACGAGCACGGCGAACAGCGCGAGGCCCAGCACGCCGCCCCAGTCGAGCAGCTCGTCGACGGCAGCGGAGTGGACCAACCCGAGGTACGCGACCGACCCCACTGTCGCCGCGGCCGCGGTCGCGGCGACGCCCCACGCGAACGTCACGTGGGAGTCGCGGTCCCGTCCTGCGGCATAGCGCGCAAGCGCGACGGGGAGCCCCAGGCCGGTCGCGTAGGTGACGAAGAGCACAGAGGTGAACAGCGCGGTCGCGCGCCCGACCTCGGCGCTGGTGTCCTGGCGGGCGGCGATCAACCAGAAGAGCGATCCGGTGATGGCCTGCACACCTGCACCGACGACGAGGACGGCCGACCCGGTGAGGAGGTGCCGGTGGTGGGCGGTCCACCGGCGGAGGTCGAGCACCGCCGGATCGTACGTCGGCCTCTGGTCAGCACTGAGCGACTGACGGCGTCCGAGCGGTCCCACGGACTCGAGGCAATACCTTGCGTATGCGCGAGGTATTGCCTCGGGCGTGCGATTCGACAGGTATTGCCTCGGGTCGGGGGTCAGGCGGACAGGCCGCGGAGCACCGTTGCCACGTGCTCGTCGATCAGGCGGTCGATGTCGGGCCAGGGCAGCTCGGGCTTGGCGACGAGCAGCGACGTGAGCCCGTGCACGCTGGCCCACAGGATCAGCGCGAGCTCGAACGGATCGCCGGCCCGGAGGCGTCCGGCGTCGACGCAGGCGCGCACGTTCTCCACGAGGTGCCCGAACGCGCTGGTTGCCGACAGCATCTCGCCGGCGTACTGCTCCGGTGTGATCTCGGCCCGGCTCATGAACATGATCCGGTAGTGCTCGGGGTTGGCCATCCCGAAGTGCACATAGGCGCGGCCTCTCACCACGAGTGCCTCGACCGGGTCGTCGATGTAGCCCGTCGTCTCCATGATGAAGCGGTCCATCGCCTCGAAGTGGCGCGCGCAGACCTCGAAGACGAGGTGGGTCTTGTCGGTGAAGTGCCGGTAGATCGTCGGGGCGGTCACGCCTGCGGCGTCGGCCACGGCGCGTATCGAGACAGCGTCCTCGGAGCCGGTCTCGATCAGCAGCGCCTCGGTGACGGCGAGGATCTGCGCGCGCTGCTCGTCGCCGGTGGGGCGGCGCTTCGCGGCGAGGGGCATCACGCCATGATGGCAGCGCATATGCCGGCGAGCAGGACGATGCCGATCGCGCCGCCGAGCAGGTGCACTGAGCCGAACATGCGTCCGCTGGTGGAGAAGACCTCCACTGGCTGTCGCACGTTCGCGGTTGGGCGGTCGTCCACGCCCTCCTCGTCGTCGAGATCGATGTTCTCGGAGACGCCGAAGCGCTCGTAGAACCGTCGCATGGGTGCCGGCGCCCACCAGTTGAGCTCGCCGGCCAGGCGCATGAAGGCGGGCACGAGCGTGCCGCGGATGACGAAGGCGTCCATCAGGACCGCGAGCGTGAGGCCGATGCCGAACAGCTTGATGAAGGACACCTGGCTCGTGGCGAACGCCAGGAACACGATCGAGATGAGCAGCGCTGACGCGGTGACGATCCGGCCGGTGCGCTCGAGGCCGATAGCCACGGAGCGCACGTTGTCGCCGATGCGGTCGTGCTCCTCCTTGATGCGCGAGAGCAGGAACACCTCGTAGTCCATCGACAGCCCGAACGCGATGCAGAACATCAGGATCGGCGTCGTCGCATCGACCGCGCCGGTCGGGGTGAAGTCCAGTGTCCCCGACAGGTGGCCGTCCTGGAAGATCCAGACCATCGCCCCGAACGTCGCGCTGAGGCTGAGGAGGTTGAGGACGACGGCCTTGAGGGGGACGATGATGCTGCCGAACATCATGAACAGCAGCGCGAACGTGATCACGGTGATGATTCCGGCCGCGAGCGGCAGCTTGCCGAGCAGCGACGACTTTGAGTCGACGAGCATGGCGGACTGACCGCCGACTGCGACGTCGAACGGCGCCTCAACGGCGCGGATCTCGCGTACGAGGTCCTCGCCCGCGTCGGAGAACGGCTCGACGGCGGGGACGACGGAGAGGTAGGTCGCGCCGTCACCGGAAAAGCGCAGGTGCGCGGGATCGCCACCCGGCAGGACCAGCTGACCCGGCACGCAGCCGACGTCCGCCGCCAGCCCGGCAGCGCAATAGGTGCCGGTGAGGGCGTCGACGCGCGAGACGCCGTCGAGGCGCGCCAGCCCGGCCGCGTACGCGTCGATCTCCGCGGCACGGGCCGCAGGGTCGCCGACGTCAGGCGCGACGACCGACAGCGCGCCGGCCTCCTCCGAGGTGAACTCCGCGCGGATGACGTCACTGACGGCGCGGCTCGGCGCCGACGGCGGCAGCACCCGGTCGTCGGGGAGGCCGAGCTCCATGCGCAGGAACGGGCTGCCCAGGAAGAGCAGCAGCAGGATCGCGATCGTGGCGAACGGCACCGGCCGTCGCATCACGCGGATCGCCATGTCGTGCCAGAACCCGCCCTCCCTCGGCGCAGTGGACCGCTTCCAGAGCGTGAGCTTGTCGATGCGATGGCCGAGGGCGGCGAGGATCGCGGGTAGCACGACGACCGCGTAGACGCCCGCGAGCAGGGCGACGGCGACCCCCGCGTACGCGAAGGAGCGCAGGAACGCCAACGGAAACACGAGCAGCGCGCACAGCGACGCGGCGACGGTGAGCGCGCTGAAGGCGACCGTCCGGCCGGCCGTGCGCACCGTGCGCACGACCGCAGCGTGGGGCTCGTGCCCGGCGTGCAGCTCCTCGCGGTACCGCGACACGATGAAGAGGCTGTAGTCGATGGCCAAGCCGAGGCCCATCGCGGTCGTGAGGTTCAGCGCGAAGACCGAGACCTCAGTCACCTGGCTGAGGAGCAGCAGCACCATGAAGGTGCCGACGACCGACAGCGCGCCGATCGCGAGGGGCAGCGCGGCGGCGACGACGCTGCCGAACACGAGCAGCAGGAGCAGAAGGGTGATCGGCACCGCGATCGACTCAGCCTTGATGAGGTCGGACTCGATGGTCTTGCCCACCTCGCGGAACACCTGACCGAAGCCGCCGACCTCGACCCGAACGCCACCCTCGTCGCGCGTGTACTTCGGGCCGAGCTCGCCCATGAGGTCGTTGAGCTCGTCCTGGGTGCCGGCGTAGCGCGCGAACACGAGCGCGCGGGTGCCGGTCTCGGTCTTGAGCGGCGGGGGTCCGCCGAGGCTCCAGTAGGACGCGACGTAGGCCATGTCGGCCTCGCCCTGCAGCTCGGCTGTCAGCGCCTGGCCGGTGGCGGCCACCGCGGGGTCGTCGACCGTGCGGGCGTCCTCGACGGTGACGAGCAGGATGATGTTCGGCGTGCCCGCCCCCTGGAACCGATCCAGGAGGAAGTCCTCCGCCTTGGTCGACTCCGCGCCCGGGTCCTCGAACCCGCCGGAGGAGAGCTGCTCGGCCACCCCGCCGCCGAGCGCGCCCGACACGACGAACAGCACTCCAGCGAGCACGAGCACAAGCCGCCGCCGGCGAACAGTCAGCTGGGCGAGGCGAGCGAGCACGGGCATCCCCTTTGCGTAACGGCGTTACGTTCCGCTCAGGTGACCACGGTCCCCGCCCAGTCGTCCAGATGACATCGGGCACATGTGCCCGCGGTCACGAGGTTGCGAGCGGGTCTGTCCGCCGGTGAAGGTGGCGCCGTGCAGATCACCCACGAGGGGGCCCGGCGCCCCGACCGCGCGCGCGCGGTGTCCTCCCACGGGCTGCGACTGGCCGTGTACGAGTGGGGCGACGAGGGGGCAAACCCACTGCTGCTCGCGCACGGCGGCTTCGACTTCGCTGGCACCTTCGATGTGTTCGCCCCGCTGCTCGCGGACGGGGGCTGGCGCGTCGTCTCGTGGGACCAGCGCGGCCACGGCGACTCCGAGCACGCCGCGCTGTACAGCTGGGAGGCTGACATCCGCGACGCGGCTGCGGTGATGGACTCGATCGGTCCCGCGCCCATGCCCGTGATGGGCCACTCCAAGGGCGGCAGCCTCATGCTCCAGCTCGCGGGCGCGCTGCCGCACCGCGTGACCCACCTCGTGAACCTGGACGGGTTGCCGTCCCGCCGCAGCTGGCCTGACCTCCCGGACCACCAGCGCACCAAGCTGATGCGAGGCGAGCTCGCCGCGTGGCTCGACCATCGCCGCGAGCTGGTCGACACAAGCCGTAAGCCGGGGACGATCGACGAGCTCGCCCGCCGGCGGGCGCGCATGAACCCCCGGCTGTCCCAGGGGTGGCTGCGCTACCTGGTCTCGATCGGTGCCAAGGAGGGCGAGGACGGCTGGCGGTGGAAGATCGATCCGGTGATGCGCTTCGGCGGTTTCGGCCCGTGGCGGCCCGAGTGGTCGATGATGCGCCTCCCCGATGTCGGTGTGCCGGTGCTCGCCGTGCTCGGGATGGTCGTCGAGGAGATGGGCTGGGGCACCAACTCCGAAGATGTCTTGCCGTACCTGCCGCCGGGCGGCAGGCTCGAGTGCCTCGAGGACACCGGGCACTTCGTGCACATCGAGCGCCCCCACGAGGTCGCCGCGATGGCGCTCGCGTGGCTCGCATGACTTCGACACGCCTTCGGCGTCGTCGTTGTCGGCTGCTCGCTGGCTGGTCGAAACCGTCCGGCACCCGCTGGGCCTCGTTGACCGACGACGCCGTGCCGAACCCTGTCGATCCCAATGCCGACCCGCTGGAGCTTTGCGGCCGCCTGGCGGAGCTACGGCTGGACCCGTTCGCCTGCCCGCTGGACCCTGAGGAGCAGGCATGACTGTTCTGCTGCAGCACAACAAGGTGTCGCTCGCGCTGCACGAACTGCGCGCCGGTACGGGGCGCCCGCTGCTGCACCTTCACGGGCTCGGCGAGCGATCGCCGGACGCGGTGCCCGCTCACCTCGAAGCATGGCCCGGCCCGGTGTGGGCGCTCGACCTCACCGGACACGGCGACTCCTCGATCCCCCGAGGTGGCGGCTACTTCGCGGAGGTGCTCATGGGCGACGCCGACACCGCGCTCGCCCACCTCGGTGAGGCCACCGTGTTCGGCCGCGGCCTCGGGGCCTACGTCGCGCTGCTCATCGCCGGCGCCCGCCCCGAGCTCGTTCGCGGCGCCATCCTCTTCGACGGGCCTGGCATCGCCGGCGGCGGCCCCTCGCCGGGCTCACCCGTCGTGCTCACCGGCATCGAACAATCCGATGCGACACCGGACCAGTTCGCGCTCGCCGAGCTAGCGCGCGACCTCCGCCCGCCCGACTACGCGACGACCTTCGCCCGTCAGGCGAGCACGTTCTCCGGGCTGGACAACGCCATCGCGGTCAGCGGAGTGAACCGGCCCGAGTGGCTGGCTGCCGTCGCTGCCGAGCCCGGTGTGATCGAGTGCCCGCTCCCGCAAGCGCTCGCCCTCTTTGCCGCGGTCTGACCTCGCGTTCCTGCGGCACTTCGTAAACAAGACCGTTGCGAAGCTGACCCGACCCGGCGAGGTTGGGGGCATGCAGGTACCGGCACGGTGCACCGATGCCCCCAACCTGGCGACCCGCGGAGGTTGGGGGCGCATACGTACCGCTGAGGTGCTCGGGTGCCCCGAACCTCGGGGGACGGCGCCGGGGCTGACCCGGGCCGTCAAGGGTGGCTGCGGGACTCCGCTGCGCTCCGTGTCCTCGCTCGGCTTGCGGGCGACCCTTGA
>CAYSAC010000134.1:0-7960 GCA_964428815.1 uncultured Acidimicrobiaceae bacterium
GGATCGTCCACGCGATCGTGGCGCTCTTGCCGCTGCCGGTGATGCCCAGCAGGGTTTGGAACCGGTCGCCCCGCTTCACGCCCTCCGCGAGCGCGGCGATGGCCTCCGGCTGGTCGCCCGCGGGCTCGAAGTCGGACACCATCCGGAACTCGGGCACGACGGAAGGCTACCGACGGTCCGTGACCGCGCCGCCCGAACCGCGTGCGCCAACCCATCTGCGTGCGCCCGACCGTGCCAGCGACGGGTTGGCGCATGGAGAACGCCGGTCAGCGGGCCGGGCCGAAGGCGGGGACGCAGCGCTCCTTGTCGCCTAGGTCGACGGCCCGGAAGAGGAGCAGCTTCTCCACCCACAGCGGGACCGGCTCGACGAGCTCCGGGCGGTCGGCGGCGCGGTCGACCTCGACCCGCTCCTCGCCCTGCTCGTAGGTGAGACCAACGTCTGGGTGGTCGGACAGGTAAGCCCGCAGCTGGCGGGGCGTGAGGCCGTACCCGCGCTCGGCGTAGTCACGGAGCACGGGGTCATCGGACTCGATGATGCGCACGACCTCGTCCTGCTCGTCGGTGAGCGGGAACGTGGTCGGGAGCAGCAGGTGGTTCGTCTCCCCGTCGACAGTGCGGAGGTTGGCGTACATGTTGAAGCCGTAGCCGGTCTTGATCTCGAGGTAGGGCGTGAGCCCGTTGAGGAGCACGAGCAGCGGGACGAGTGCGAGGACCGGCGACGCCACGCGGAACGGCCGCGGCGCCTCGACCGGCTGACCTGTGCGGAGGAACGCGACGACCGCGGCGATGGTCGCCAGCGCGAACGCCCACCACAGCACGTAGCCGGCGTCGATCAGGCGCGAGGCCTCAGGCGTGTCCTGCCACTCCCGCGTGAGGACTGCGGCAACCACGGCGCCAACGACCGCGACGAGGTGGAGAAGGCGCGGCACCAAGGAGCCCCGCTGCACGAGCCAGTCCTGCACACGGCGCGCGCGCTCGCCCACCCACCCCGCGAACTCGAGCGGCAGGAAGAGCACGAACAGCGCCGCCAGCATCGATGAGAAGTCGTAGAACTGGTGGGTGAGATCCACAGCGAGCAGGGCGTGGAACACGAGCGCGACCAGCACCCACAGGCGACGGGTGCGCCGCCACAGCAGCAGCACCGGGATCGAGAGCTCCACCGCGGCGGTCCCGACGATCACGATCCACGCCGCGTCGCCGAGGCGCAGCCCGTCGAGCCCGAGCGATCCCGTCGACTCCTCGAAGTAGAAGCTGGCGCAGCTGACCGCCGGATCGAAGAAGTCGGTGTTCAGCTTGGCGAACGCCGCGAACGCGTAGAACCCGAGCAGGATCAGCCGCGCGACGGGCGCGAGGTCGGCGATCGTGCTCGCCCCGTCGAGCGGCAGGCGCTTGAGGGCGCGGCGGCCGACGACGAGCAGCGCCGCCGCAGCCACGAGCGCGGTGACCAGCCAGTGATTGCCGAGGACGGGCGCCTCCAGCCAGGCCGACGCGAGCTCGGCGACCGCCAGCGGCACGATGGCCCAGGGCCGGGAGGGGAACAGCAGCGCGATCGCGATCCCCGCGCCGAGGAGCACGGTCGCCGTCGAGGTCGCGACGGCCTGGTTGCCGACGAGGTGCAGCAGGGCGGCGACCGCCCACATGACGACGAAGAGCGTCCAACGGTCGGTGCCGTCGCGCTCGTCGGTCAGCTCCGCTGCCCCTGGATCCAGGACCAGACCTCGTCGACCCGCTGGCGCAACTGCTCGAGGGCGCCGGAGTTGTCGACCACCATGTCGGCGCGCGCGAGACGTTCTTCCCGCGTCGCCTGGCGGGCGATGCGCGCCCGCACATCGTCCTCGCGCATGCCTCGCTGCTCGACGACCCGCTGCACCGCGATGTCGGGGTCGACGTCGACGACGATGAGGCCGACGAGGTCGGAGCGACCCGACTCGACGAGCAATGGCACGTCGAGCACCACGACGTCGTCGGTGGCGGCCAGCTCGGCCATGCGCCTCGCGATCTCCTCGCCGACCGCGGGGTGCACGATCGCGCTGAGGTCGGCGAGCGCCTGCGGGTCGTTGAACACGATGTCGGCAACGGCCTGGCGGTCCAGCTCTCCGTCCTCGCCGAGGATGCCGCGGCCGAAGCGCTCGACCATCGCATCGAAGATCGGCTCGCCCGCTCGTTGCAGGGCTCGCGTGATCGCGTCCGCGTCGATGACCTGCGCACCTCGCTCGGCGAGCATCGCGGACACCGTCGACTTCCCCGAGCCGATGCCACCGGTGAGGCCAACGAGGATCACAGAAGCCGAACGTAGTGTGGGGTGATCGCCGCAGACGACAGCCTCTACGCCGCCCGTCCGGCGGCTCGCCTCGCCGCGGCACGAGATCTGTCCGATCGTGCCCTCCGAGCGCTCCGCAAGCGCGCCGACGGCTGGCCGCCCGATTCCCCCGGCTCGCTCAACGCGTGGCTCGTCCTGTGCACGACGAAGCCGCCGGCCTGGCGCGACCCGCTCATCTCGTGGCGGGAGCTGCCCCTGACCGCCGGCGAGCCCCACGAGGGGTTCTTCTACCCCGACCCTCTCGGCTTCTGGGCGGAGGTCAGGCGGTGGTCGATCCAGGTGTTCCGAGCGTGGGAGCCGGAGTGGAGCACGGCCGAGGCGCTGGCGCTGACGACGCTGGTGCACGTGGGCGACGATGCGACCCGCGTCGCGCTGGCGGTGCAGACGTGCCATCCCCGGCTCATGATCTTCCTCGACGAGCCGGCGGCGCGCACGGCCGGCCTGACCGTGACCGACCAGACAGCCATGGCGGTCCCGGATCCGCACCGCGAGGGCAAGGTCTACGAGGGCTGGTGGGGGCTGGCACCGGACGGCATGGTCGTCGGCAAGTCCCCGCAGCACCCGACCATGCACAACCTCTACCGGCGCGAGGACCTCACGGAGTGGCTCGGCCGCGCGCCCCGTCCGAACTGACCCAAGAAGTCGGGCTCTACGGCCCATGTTCTTGACCACATTCGCATGGGGGTCGCCGAACTAGTCCGTATGGACTAGTCGAAGATGGCCTGGCCGGGCCATGGAGCGTTCCGGTCCCGACGGCCACAATCACCCCAACAAGGGACAGTGCGGTGACCCGGCGCGGAACGCCACCACCCAAGCGGTCGCGCCCCCGGGGCGCGGCGCATGAGGTGGCGGTACGGTACCGGCGACCTCACGGTCTCTGACCGCCGATCAAACACAACGTGGAGGCCCTGTGCGCCGTCGCTCGAACCTGATGGTCCTCTTGGGGATCGCGTTCCTCCTCGTTGGTGCCGTGCTCGTCTACCTCGTCACGAGCGACGACGACGGCGGCGGCGGGGCCGCCGAACCGGGTGTCGCCCGAGTGGTCGTGCCGACCGAGGACATCGAGCCAGGTGCGCTGGGCGACGACCTCATCGCCGCCGGAAGCCTCAAGGAGATCGACATCCCGATCGCCCAGCGCTTCGCCGACTCGGTCGGCTCCATCGCCTCGTTGAAGGGCGCTGTGTTCATCAGCGGGTTCGCGCAGAACCAGCAGATCAACGGGGCCGGGGTCCGCCTCGCCAACGTGCGTGGGTTCGACGTCCCGGCGGGCTTCGAGGCGGTCGCGGTGCAGATCGACTTCGTCGCCGGCGCCGCCGAGTACGTGGGGCCGGGCGACAAGATCAACCTCTACGCGGTCACCGCCCTGACGTCGTGCACCGACGCCGCGGGACGCGCGATCGCCTGCCCGTTCAACACGCCGCGAGCGCAGCTGCTGCTGAGCAACGTGGACGTGCTCGACGTCTCCAACCAAACCGCTCCCCGCCGCACCCAGGCGGCGACCGACCCCAACGCCGCGGCCCCCGCACGGGCCGGCGGCGAGGCGGTCACCTACCTGCTCGCTCTGCCCACCGCCGACGTCGAGAAGGTCATCTTCCAGAGCTCGTTCCAGAGCTTGTACGCCACATTGACCGCCGACCAGGCACCGCTTGCCGGCCCGACCCCCGGGCGCGACCTCTTCAACATCTTCGAAAACTAGGGCCGCCGTTGATCCCCCCGAAGATCCTCGTCCTCGACCGTGGGGAAGCGCTGGCCGACCAGCTGCGTGCCGCCACCGAGGAGGTGTCGCCCCGGCCGGAGATCGTGCCGTGCGCGCGCGTCGGCTCGGTGGGCGAGGTGCTGGAGAGCGACGGACCTTTCGACGTGCTGGTGGCGGGGCCGAGCCTCGGCACCCGCTCCGGCCTCGCCCGGCTGCGGGTGATCCGCGAGGAGCTGCCGGCGATGAGCCTGGTCCTCGCCTTCAGCCGCCGTCCCGACGCGAGCCTGCGTGACATCGTCCGCACCGGTGCGGTCGACCTGCTGCAGCTGCCGGTCGAGGACAAGGAGCTGGCCGAGAGCCTCGAGCGGGCCCTCGAGTTCGCGGTCGTGGTCCCCGTCACGGCAGGCGTGGAGGTCGCGGCCGCGCCGACGTCGAGCCCGACCAAGCCCGACGGCCCCGGCACCGTGTACACGATCGCGTCGGCCACGGGCGGGTGCGGCAAGACCTTCTACGCCACCAACCTCGCCTACTTCCTCGTGCGCTACACCGGCAAGCGGGTCTGCATCGTCGACCTCGACCTGCAGTTCGGCGAGGTGAGCACCGCGCTCCGCCTCCGCCCGAAGTACACGATCTTCGACGCCCTCCAGCGGGAGGACACCGACGAGGCCGACCTGCAGGCCCACATCGAGGAGTACTGCGTCGCCCACGAGACCGGTGTCTTCGTGCTCGCCGCGCCCCGCGAGCCCTCAGAGGCCGACCGCATCACGCCGCCCGACGTGACGAGGATCCTCGAGGCCATCCGCAACCGGTTCGACTACATCGTCGTCGACACGCCGCCAGCGCTGGCCGAGACGGTGCTCGCCGCGTTCGACCTCTCCGACATGCTCTACAGCATGGCCACGCTCGACCTGCCGAGCGTGCGCAACATGAGCGTGTTCCTCAGCACGCTCGAGCGGCTCAAGGTGCCGACCGACAACATCCGCCTCATCCTGAACAAGGCCGAGAGCGACGTCGGCATCGACATCGATCAGGTGACCAAGCTCTTCCCGCAGGGCTTCGAGTCGGTGCTGCCCTACGCCAAGGAGGTCAGCCGCTCGATCAACCTCGGCATGCCGGTCATGGCCGCATCACCGCAGGCCGAGATCAGCTCGCTGATGGCCGCGGGCATGAAACTGCTGCTGCCGATGGACGTCCAGGCCCAGGTCGACGTCGACACCGCGATGAAGAAGAAGCCCGGCGGGCTCTTCCGCCGCCGCCAAAAGACGTAGGGGACATGCGATGAAGCTCTCAGAGAAGCTGGCCGCACTCGAAGAGGAAGAGAACAAGGATGCACCGGCTCCCGCTGGACCCGGTGCTCCCAAACGCGTGCGCGCCACGGCGAAGGCCCGGGGCACGGGAGGGACCTGGGACGCGACCAAGCGCAAGGTCCGCGAGCTCGTGCTCGACGAGGTCGCGCCGAAGATGCAGGGCCTCACGGGCGAGGCGCTCCAGGGTGAGGTGCGTGCCGCGCTCGACAAGATCCTCCAGCGCGAGGACGTCGAGGTCACGCCGCTCGAACGGCGCCGGTTCGTCCAGGAGATGATCTCGGACACGCTCGGCTACGGGCCGCTCGACCCGCTCCTGCAGGACGCCACCGTCACCGAGATCATGTGCAACGCCTTCAACGACATCTGGATCGAGCAGGAGGGCAAGATCCTCCACACCGAGACGTCGTTCACCGACGACGTGCAGTACCGCCAGGTGATCGACAAGATCGTGTCGGCCGTCGGCCGCCGCGTCGACGAGGCCTCCCCCATGGTCGATGCCCGCCTGCCCGACGGGTCCCGCGTCAACGCGATCATCCCTCCGCTGTCCATCCACGGCTCGGTGCTGACGATCCGGAAGTTCGCCGCTGACCCCTACACCGCCAAGGACCTCATCAACTTCGGGACGTGGACGATCGACCTGGTCACGGTGATGGAGGCCTGCGTCAAGGGCAAGCTCAACATCCTCGGCTCGGGCGGCACGGGCACCGGCAAGACGACGAACCTCAACGTGCTATCCGCGTTCATCCCCGACGGCGAGCGCATCATCACGATCGAGGACTCCGCCGAGCTGCAGCTGCAGCAGCCCCACGTGATCTCCCTCGAGACGCGACCGCCGAACGCGGAGAACCGGGGCGACGTGGGCATCCGCGAGCTCGTCAAGAACTCGCTCCGCATGCGCCCGGACCGCATCATCGTCGGCGAGTGCCGTTCGGCCGAGACCCTCGACATGCTCCAGGCGATGAACACCGGTCACGAAGGGTCGATGACCACCGTGCACGCGAACAGCGCGCGCGACGCCATCAGCCGCCTGGAGACGATGGTGCTCATGGCCGGCTTCGATCTGCCGGTGCGGGCCATCCGCGAGCAGATCGCATCGGCCATCGACCTCATCCTGCAGGTGACCCGGCTGCCCGACGGCAAGCGCGTCATCACAACTCTCACCGAGGTGCAGGGCCTCGAGGGCGACATCATCCTGATGCAGGACATCTTCCAGTACCGCACGCTGCCGGGCTCGGAGCGCACCAAGAGCCAGGGCGAGCTCGTCGCCACCGGCCTCCGGCCGAAGTTCGTCGACAAGCTGAACGAGCTCGGCGTCGAGATCCCGGCGTCCGCGTTCAAGGCGCCCCCGGGTGTGTCGCCTGGCCGGGTGACCAACGCCCCGACCAGCGGTCGCCGCCGAGCGCGCGTGCCCGACGCGCGAGAGATCGCCGACCGTGAGCGCTTGAGGTGAGCGGTTCGCAGCTCGCTGCCATGCTCCTCGTGGGTGGTGGGCTCGCGCTCCTGGCCGTTGGCATCCTCAGCCGGGTCTACGAGCGCGAGGAGCAGCTCGCGGACATCCTCGACCTGCCCTGGGGCGAGAAGGATGTCGACCTCGAAAACGTCGTCGAGCAGCACAGCAGCCTCGTCGAGAGCACGATCGGCGTCGCCGGCCGGATGATCGACCAGATCGATGCCAAGGGCTCGCTGCCGATGCTGCTCGAACAGGCGCGGGTGCCGGTGCGCACAGGTGAGTTCGTGCTGTTCGTCATCGGCGGCGGCGTCATCCTCGGGGCGATCGTCGCCGCCGCCACCGGCAACGTCGCGTTCGGCGCCGCCGCGTTCGTGGCCAGTCCCCTGCTGGCGAAGGGGGCCCTCACCAGCCGCATCACGAAGCGCAAGAAGAAGTTCGAGGCCCAGTTCCCCGACGCGCTCACGCTCATCGCCTCGTCCCTGTCGGCCGGGCACACGTTCCTGCGGTCGATCCAGATGATGATGGAGGAGGCCGAACCGCCGATCTCCGAGGAGTTCGGGCGGGTCGTGAACGAGACCTCGCTGGGTGATCCGCTCGTCGACGCCCTCGATCGCATGGCCCAGCGCCTCGAGGTCCGTGACGCCGAGTGGGTCGTACAGGCGATCCGCATCCAGCAGACCGTGGGCGGCAAGCTCGCCGACCTGCTCCACACCCTCGCCGACTTCATCCGGGCGCGCGAGGAGATCCGCCGCGAGATCGACGTCCTCACCGCCGAAGGCAAGCTCTCCGCCTACGTGCTCGGCGCGCTGCCGGTGTTCCTGATGGTCACCATCCAGGTGATCAACCCCGGCTACATGGACCCGATGTTCCAGGGCTGGGGTTGGATCTGGCTCGCCGGTGCCGGCGTGTCGATACTGGTCGGCATGCTCTGGATCCTCCGCATGGTCAAGATGGACGTCTGATGGATCTGCAACTTTTCCTCGCGCTCGTCCTCTTGGCCATCGGTGGCGTGTTCGTCGTGCTCGCGCTGTCCGCGTCCGAGGAGCCGGCCCTCGACGACGCCGGCGAGTACCTCCGCAGCCTGGACATGACCAACGAGGAGGCCGATGAGTTCCAGCAGCTGCTGGCCGAACCGTTCCTCACCCGCGTGCTCCGCCCCCTCGGGTCGCAGTTCCTCGGATCGGTGG
>CAYSAC010000135.1:0-7956 GCA_964428815.1 uncultured Acidimicrobiaceae bacterium
ACACGCTCGTCCCGTACGGCGATGCCGCCTACCCGGCCGGCGACGGCGTAGCCACGGCTGGGCTGTCATCGATGACGGGCGTGTTCCTGTGGAACCTCCTCCTCGCTCGCCTGGCCGACCTGGCCGCGGCCGAAGGTGTGCGGCTGCCGATCTGGACGAGTTCCAACGTTGAGCACGGTGCTGAGCGCAACAAGGAGCTGTTCGCTGCCTACCGGTCGCGGGTACCGGCGCTGTGACACCGACGACGAGGCCCCAGAAGACGAAGGCGGGGGCGTTGATGGCGGCCGAGATCGCCCAGCAACCGGCGGTTCTTCGCGACCTCGTCGGAGCGCGCGACGGCATCGTGCGATCAATCCGGCGCGTCCAGCCACCAGTCTTGCTGGGCATAGCGCTCGCGGGCGCGGGTTCGTCCTGTAACAGCCTGCAGTTCGGGCGCTACCTGCTCGAGGCCGCGAGCGGGCGGCCCGCCACGTTCGTGGCACTGAGCCAGCACGCCTTCTACGACGTCGCCCTCGACTACAGCGGCTACCTCGCCGTGGTGGCTAGCCAGTCGGGCCAAACGCCGGAGATCGTCGAGGCGGCCTCGTCCTTACATCGAGCGGGTGCGACCGTCATCGCCCTTACCGCCGACAGCTCCAGTCCGTTGGCAACCGTCGCCGATCTCACGATCGATCTCGCGACGGGCTACGAGCGGGCCATCCCGGCAACAAAGACCTTCACGGCCGAACTCGCCATTCTCGCCATGATCGCTGAGGCGGTCGGGTCGGAGACGTGGGGACCAGAAGCCTGGGATCGCGTCCCTGTCGTCGTCGAGCGAGTCGTGGCGGACATGGTGGCGCCCGGCCGAGCGGCACGAACTCTTGCTGGAGCGACGCGGGTCGCGGTGGTCGGCCGCGGCCACCTGTTCGGCGTGGCGCGCGAGGCCGCCCTCAAGTTGCAAGAGGCCGCGCTCGTGGCCGCCGCGGGTTACTCGGCGTCGGCCTTCCGTCATGGACCCATCGCAGCAGCGGGCGACGACTTCCCGGTGGTGGTGTTCGCGTCATCCGGGCAGATCGGCGAGGACATGCTTCGCCTGGTCCGCGGGCTCAAAGAGCAGCACGTGCCGGTCGTGCTCGCGGGTCCCATACCGGACGCCGACCTGTGGGTGCCCGCCGGCCTGCCCGAACCGCTCATCGCGATCCCTGCGGCTGTCAGGGCCCAACAGCTCGCCCTCGCCTTCTCCGTGTGGCGCGGCCTCGACCCTGACGCGCCGCCCGGCCTGACGAAAGTGACGCGCACGTGAACGACCTTGCCACGGGAGAGGCCGAAGTTGCTGGCGCGCTCGGACTTCATGTCCGCCCCGCAGCCGAGTTCGCCGAGCGCGCCGCGCGCTTCGCGTCGTCGGTCACCATCGCAAAGGGCAGCCGCGAAGTCGACGCCAAGTCGGTGCTACTCGTGTTGACCCTTGATGTTCGCCAGGGTGATCGCGTCGTGGTCAGCGCGACCGGGGCTGACGCGACGGACGCTGTGCGCGAGCTGACCGAAGTCCTCACGGCACCATGAGACTGCTGCACGGCACTCCGGCATCGGGCGGTACCGCGGTCGGGCCGGCCTATGTGCACCTCCCTGACGCCATCGAGTTGCCCGAGGGCCCTGCCGAGGACCCGGCCCGCGAGCGGGCCGCACTCGGGGCCGCGCTCGACGCGGTGGCCGAAGACCTCGCTGCGGCCGCTTCCCTCGCCGACGGAGATGTGCGCGAGATCCTTCGGGCCCAGGCGATGATGGCCCGCGATCCTGCGCTCCGCACCACCGCGGAACAGGCCGTACAAGCCGGTATGCCCGCGGCGCGGGCATTGGTCAACGCGGGTGAAGGATTCGCGGCTGACCTCGAGGCCACCACCAACGCCTATCTCGTCGTACGCGGTGCTGACGTGCGCCATATCTGCGACCTCGCGAGTCGGGCGTTGGTCGGCGCGCCTCCCCGGCAGACGCCTCGACCGACCGAACCAAGCGTGATCGTGGCGGCCGATCTGATGCCGGCGGAAGTCGCTCAGATGGACACCTCACGCGTGCTCGGGATCGCGACCCTGGGCGGCAGCCCGACCAGTCACACAGTGATTGTCGCCCGCGGTCTGGGAATACCGGCCGTCGTCGGCGTACGCGGCCTACTCGACGCGACCCAGATGGGCACTCTCGTCGGCCTCGACGGTCAGAGCGGTCTCGTGCACATCGAACCCGATGCGCAGACGGTGTCGCACTTGCACGCGATCGCGTCAGCTCGCCTCACTCGCCACGAGACGGCCCGCGCCCGTGCAGGGTCCGGACCGACGGCCACCGCCGACGGTCACCCGGTGGCGGTGGCGGCCAACATTCGAGGCGTCGAGGAACTCAGGACGGCGCTGGCCGAAGGCGCGGAGGCAGTCGGGCTCCTCCGCACCGAGCTGTTGTTCATCGACCGCGACAGGCCGCCGACGGTCGAGGAGCAGGTCACGCTTCTGCGCGAGATGCGCGCCCTCCTCAAATCGCGCCGCCTCGTGGTACGGACCTTCGACATCGGCAGCGACAAGTCGGTTCCCTTCCTGCCAGTGCGACCCGAGCGCAACCCCGAGTTGGGCGTGCGGGGTTTGCGCCTGGCCCGTGCGCATCCTGAACTGCTCGACGCCCAGTTGCAGGCGGTCGTGATCGCCGCCGCTGAAGGCCGGACAGCTGTGATGGCGCCCATGATCGCGACCCTCGAGGAGGCCGAGTGGTTCGTCGAACGCGTGAAGAAGGCGGGTGCGGGTGACGATCTCGAGATCGGACTGATGGTCGAGATCCCCTCGGCGGTGCTCCTCGCCGGCGAGTTGGCCGCTGGCGTCGACTTCCTGTCGATCGGCACCAACGACCTAGCGCAGTACCTGCACGCGGCCGACCGGCGCCAGCCCGAACTGGCAGCGCTCCAGAGTCCGTTCCACCCAGCGATGTTGCGCGCGGTCGCCATGGTGTGCGAGCACGCGGGTGACCGATGCTGGGTCGGCGTGTGCGGCGAGGCCGCGAGCGATCCAGCCTGGGCGTGCCTCGCCGTGGGCCTCGGCGTGACCGAGTTGTCGATGCAGGGCACGGCCATTGCGGAGGTGCGCGCCACACTGCGCCACGTACACCACGACGACTGTCGCCAGGCTGCGGCCCGCGCGCTCGTGGCAAGAGATGCCGCCACCGCGCGCTCGATCGCTTGCGACCTCGTCACCCAAACCAGGAAGGAGGCAGGGCTGTGCGACTAGGTGTTCGTGCAGCACTCATCGACGGTAACCAAGTGGGGGGCGATGTGATCGTCGACGACGGCCTCATCACCCAGGTCGGCGTGCTGCCGGCCGGCGCGCGCGGCCTGGCTGTACCTGGCTTCGTCGATCTGCAGGTGAACGGATTCGGTGGCGTCGACTTCATGGCCACCGACGTCGACGGATACCACGTAGCCGGTCAGGCGCTGGCCGCCACGGGTGTGACCGCGTATCAGCCGACGATCGTCAGTTCACCCGTCGACATCACCGAACATGCCGTTGTCACGGCAGGCAAGGCCCAGCATGAGACCGGTGGTCCTCGCCTCCTCGGCGTCCACCTCGAGGGCCCGTTCCTCGCGCCGAAGTTCAAGGGGGCGCACGACGAGCGCTGGCTGCTGCCACCCGATCTCCATGTGGCGAAGCGCTTGTGCGCGGCCGGCCCCGTGACGTTCATGACGATCGCTCCCGAGTTGCCAGGAGGCTTCGAACTGCTGGCCTTCCTCGTCGAGCGGGGGGTCACCGTGGCCCTCGGCCACACCGATGCGGACGCCGCCACGGCGGACGCGGCCTACAACCGCGGCGCGCGGGCGCTGACCCATCTGCACAACGCGCAGCGGAGGTTCACAGCGCGCGACCCCGGTGTGTCGGCGGTCGCCCTCACGAGGTCCGACGTCACCGTCGGCCTGATCGCCGACTTCGTTCACCTCGCGCCCGAAACAGTGCTCCTGGCATGGCTGGCCGCACCGGGACGCGTCGCGCTGGTCACGGACGCGATCGCGGCGGCAGAGGCCCCAGCCGGTATGTCATTCACGCTCGGTGACCGCATGATCCATATCAGCGAAGCGGCCCGACTCGATGACGGGACGCTGGCGGGCAGCGTGCTCACCATGGCGCAGGCCATCCGCAATGTGGTGTCCCTCGGCGTACCGCTCCCTGACGCGGTTCGAGGGGCGGCGGCTGTTCCTGCTCGCCTCGTCGGCCGGCCCGAGTTGGCCACGCTCCAGCCGGCCACTCCGGCCGACATCGCAGTCCTCGACGAGGAGCTCGCAGTCATGCGCACGGTGGTCGCCGGGCGCGAGGTGTGGGCGGCGGCCTGAGCATCACCACACCGCCGATGAGGGCGCCGCAGGCGGTGAGAACCACGCGCTAGCGGCAGATCTGCATGGAGACGTCAGCCGCGGCCGGGATGCCGGAGGCCGTGCGCGTGCTTGGTCCATGGCCGCCCACGCAGACGTGGCGCGGTCGGCTCTTCCTCGGTGGCCGCTGTCCGGCGCAGATGTTGGTGGCCGGGAGCGTGCGCTTCGTCGGCGGTGGGGGCGGGTTTCGGCGGCGCGTCGTCGGCGACCGACGGCATGATCGCGTCGACAATCCCCTCGGCAGCCTGCTCGAGCCGGGCACGTCGCCGGGCCCTCAGCGCGCTGAGACCGAGCGCGCCGCTGGCCGCGGTGACAGCGACGATCTTGCTCCTGTTGCCCATGGCTGAGCTCCCCTCGGGTGGGCGCGTGTTGCGTCAGACGTGGATGTGGATGGTGAGGCCTTCGAAGTCCTCGATGTCGTGCTCGGCGGCACCTCGCAACTGCACCACGAGGTTTTCGAGCGCGCGAGCGGCCGCGATCTCTTCACCGATCTTGGGTCGGTCTGGGTCGCGAGGGTTCCGGCGGGCGCGGCCCCAACCGTGATATCGCTCGGCACCGGCATCGAGTAGGGCGTCGGCGCGAGTGTGGTCCTCGCTTTCGGTGAAGGCGATGTCAATGGTCCACACGCGAGCCTCACTCATGATCGCCTCTCCTGTTCGCCTGACGACTGCTTGATGGAGCAGTCCGACGACGGAGAGAACAGGCTCTCGCGGCCATCGCTCCAGCGGCGCTTGTACGGCGCGGCACCGGTTTGGCCGTGCACCTCCAGAACCAAGGCCTCGCGGTCCGGAGCACCCACGTGGTGGCTGTTGACGACGAGCCAATCACCGACGCTTGCTTCCATGGCCCCTCCTTCGTCTCGACGCTGCCATCGTCATCCCGAGCGACCTTGGCAGGGAAGGGCCAAAGGTCCCCGAATCCGGACACGACGCAAGTTTGGTCTCGTCTGACAGATCGTCCGCCTTAGCCTGGTAGCGCTCGATGGCGCTCAACAGCAGCGGGCCGGCTCAGAGGTCGTAGAGGGTGACTGGGTGTTCGCTCCTGACTTCCGGCGCCTCA
Organism: uncultured Acidimicrobiaceae bacterium; assembly: GCA_964428815.1. Classification (GTDB taxonomy): domain Bacteria; phylum Actinomycetota; class Acidimicrobiia; order Acidimicrobiales; family CAYSAC01; genus CAYSAC01. The sequence goes on from CAYSAC010000135.1 coordinate 5,432, forward strand.
CCTACGCCCGCGCCGATCTGCTGTCCCACCGGTTCTCCCGGCTTCGAGAGGAGGCCGGCCTGCCCGACGCGGCGTTGCACCGATTCCGACATAGCGTCGCTACCCATCTCGTCGCTGACGGCAAGCTCCTCAAAGCCCAGGCCAGGCTCGGTCATCGGGACCCCGCGACCACATTGCGTCACTACGCGCACGCGACCCCGCTTGATGATCTCGACGTCGCCGACGAGATCGATCAGCGGCTCAACGACTGCCTCGATGCCGGTCGCAACGGCGCCCCGCCCGCGGGCGCTGACACGGATCGATCATCGGGCACATCGGCAGTCCAGGTGCTGCGCCGGCTGGCGAGAGGCCGCGGTAGGCGCGACCGGTCGAGCGCCGATGCGCTATCCGAGTCGGTGTGGCTCGACGGCGATTCCCGGGAAGGCGACGCTCGGCTCGCGCAACGGGGAGACTGAACGCGCGACGACCTGATGGCCGCTTTGTGGTGATCAGCGTCGAGCACCACCGGTGGGGCCGGTAGACGCGCTTCTTTGATTCAACTGTGCCAGCGCGTCCGGGATCGCCTCATCGATAGACATCTCCTGACCCCGGGCACATTCGACGGCGAAGATGTCAGGCCCGAGGGCTTGGGACACTTCAGCCCGGCACCGCTCGATCTGGTCCCGCACGGCACGGACGCTGGGCGCCTCATCCGACGCCCCGGCGAGCGCCCGGCAGGTCCCGAGGTGTCGGGCCGCCTGGCGGGGATCGGCCTTCGCCTGCAGGAGGGCGGCGAGCTCGAGCGCGTCAGCCACCCAGGCATGGCCGCCGATGTCCCGGAGCACGCTCAGCGATTCGAGCAGGACCTCCTCGGCGCGGTCCATTCGGCCGAGGGCGACAGCCACCTCCGCAGCCCGGACGAGGGCCATCACCAGGAAGAGGCGGAGACCCAGGCCCCGGGCCACGTCGATGGCATCGTCGGCCAGCGTTTCCGCCTGCTTCGCATCCCCCGCCAGGGCGACAACCGGCGCCAGCGCCGCCAGGGAGTGCGCGATCAGGTCCTCGCTCCCTGACGATCGGCTGAGCTCCAGCGACCGCTCGAGCTCGATCCGGGCCCGCAGGTGGTCGCCCTTTGCCAGCGCGAGCCACCCAAGGTCGAACCGGCACGCCCAGGCCCCGCCGACGCAGTCCTCGGCGTCGAATCGGCGGCGGGCCTCCTCCAGGAGCTCCTCGGCGGCGTCGACCTCGCCCCGCCAGTACTTGAGAACCCCGAAGACCTCGCAGGCCATACCTGCGCCGGTGACGTCGCCGATCGCCTCGGCGACGGCGCGGGCCTCTTCGAGGAGGGCCACCGCCCGGTCGCCCTCGCCCCGCGGAAGGACGAGGAAGGCCAAGCAGACGAGCCCCCGGACACGGACAGTGGTCGGCGGACGACCGGCGGCCTCCTCGAGGCCCACCTCGAGCCACGTCCGTCCTTCGATCAACGCCCGTGGCGACATGGTTGCCGGCTGGGAGGAGATGGCGAGAGCCGATGAGGCCGTGCGCGGCATCGGCAGCCGATACCTGGCGACGCTCTTGCACAGCTCTGCGGCGAACGCCTTGTGCGCGCAGGCCCAGTACGCAGAAGGCGCGTCGCGACTCGGCGCGGCCGAGCAAGGCTTGGAGGAGCTTGCGCGAGCGGCCCGGCTGCCGGTGGCCTACCTCTTGCGGAACTCACTGGCCGGCAACCTCGCGCTGTTCAGCCACGTCTGGCTCGGCGCGGTGGGCGCGCGGCCGATCGACTACTCCGCGGCGCAGGCCATCGTCGATGCCGGCCGCGCCGAGGGGCAGAACTACGTGGCCGTCGGCGTCGGAACGGTCCTCGCGATCGCTCGGTACGTCGACCTTGGGCCCGAGGCTCGAGTCGAGATCGAGCGGGTGGCGGCGGAGGCCGCGACGGTCGGGGCGAGCCTCTTCGTGTCGATGGGCAACTTGTTCGCGGCGTTGATGCGCTACGAGGACGGCGACGAGGAGGGCGCCCGAACGCTGCTGCTGGCGATCGAGCCCAGCGTGCGTACGGGCGGGACCCTGTACAGCGTGGCGCGGCTCGACGTGTTCTCCGGCGTGGTCGCGCTTGCCGACAGCGAGCTCGCTGAGGCCGAGCGGCGCGCCCACCAGGCGCTGTCGTTGGCGCTCGTGCACGACTTCGCGTGGGAGACGGCGATGAGCCTCGAGCTGCTGGCGTGCGTTGCGGCGGCAGCGTCGTCGCCCGTGGAGGGTGTGCGGCTGGCGGCGGCAGCGGAACGGCTTCGCGCCGCGCGATCGATCCGCACCGAGATGGGGTTGGCCGACAGGATGCTTGCCGAGGCGCTTGCCACCTGCCGGGACTCCCTCGGCGACGAGGCCTATGACGCCGCCTGGGCCGAGGGCTACGCCCTGTCGACGGCCGAGGCGGTCGAGTACGCCCAGCGGGCCCGGGGTGAGCGCAAACGCCCGACGCTCGGATGGGAGAGCCTCACCCCCACCGAGCGGCTCGTCGTCGAGCAGGTCGAGGGGGGTCTCACGAA
>CAYSAC010000136.1:0-7945 GCA_964428815.1 uncultured Acidimicrobiaceae bacterium
TCGCGGCCACCGCCGCGCTCGAGCACTTCACCGCCACGCTCGCCGAGCTCGTCCTCTCGAGCGAGGAGACGCGCGAGATGTTCGGCCACCCCGCGGTCAAGGACCTGTTCCTCTGGCACGCGCTCGAGGAGTCAGAGCACAAGGCGGTCGCGTTCGACGTCTACAAGGCGGTCGGCGGCAGCGAGCGCACGCGGGTGTTCACGATGAACCTGCTCACGTTCGGCTTCATCGCCGGCATGACGATCCAGGTGATCGTGTCGCTGCTCGGCGACCGTGCGACCTACCGCCGCGGCAACCTCCGCAAGAGCCTCCGCAAGTTCCGCCGCTCGCCGGTGATGCAGCGCGCGCTCTGGCGCCAGCTGCGCGACTACAACCGAGCTGACTTCCACCCCGACGACCGCGACACGACCCCGCTCGTCGAGCAGTGGCGCGAGGAGCTGTTCGGCGCGCAGGGCACGCTGAACGACAAGCTCGCCGGCTCAGCGGCATGAGCGAGCAGACCGTGGAGCACCTCGACGTCCTCATCGTCGGCGCCGGCCTGTCCGGCATCGGCGCCGGCCACTACATCCAGGCCGAGTGCCCGTGGGTCAGCTACGCCATCTTCGAGGCGCGCGACGCCATCGGTGGCACGTGGGACCTGTTCCGCTACCCGGGCATCCGCAGCGACTCGGACATGTACACCCTCGGCTACTCGTTCCGCCCGTGGGACGGCGAGAAGTCGATCGCCGATGGCGCGTCGATCCTGCAGTACATCAAGGACACCGCCGCGGAGGAGGGCATCGACACCCACATCCGCTTCCAGCACCGGATCATCTCCGCCGACTGGTCGAGCGACGACGCCCGCTGGCGCATCGCCGCCGAGCGCACCGACACCGGCGAGACGATCGAGCTCACGGCCGGCTTCGTGTTCTCCTGCAGCGGCTACTACCGCTACGACCACGGCTACCAGCCCGACTTCGACGGCATGGACCGGTTCGCGGGCACGATCATCCACCCGCAGGCCTGGCCGGAGGACCTCGACTACGCCGGCAAGCGGGTCGTGGTGATCGGAAGCGGCGCGACAGCGATCACGCTCATCCCGTCGATGGCCGAGACGGCCGCGCACGTCACGATGCTGCAGCGCTCGCCGAGCTACATCGCGTCGCTGCCGGAGAAGAACCCGATCGCCAACCTGCTGCGCAAGGTGCTGCCCGACGGCACGGGCGGCCGGGCCGTCCGCTGGTTCAACGCCCTCATGACGCAGGGCTTCTATCAGCTGAGCCAGCGCCGTCCCGGCCTGGTGAAGCGGGTGCTTCGCGGCGGCGTCAAACGGCAGCTGCCGCGCGGCTACGACATCGACACGCACTTCACGCCTCGCTATGACCCGTGGGACCAGCGGCTCTGCGTCGTCCCCAACGGCGACCTGTTCAAGGCGATCACGGCCGGCCGCGCGTCGGTGGTCACCGACCACATCGCCACCTTCACCGAGAAGGGCCTGCTGCTCGAGTCGGGCGCAGAGCTCGAGGCCGACATCATCGTCACCGCCACCGGGCTCGAGCTGCTGTTCATCGGCGGCATCGAGGTGTCGGTCGACGACGAGAAGCTCGACCTCGCCAGCAAGCTCACCTACAAGGGGATGATGCTCGAGGGCGTGCCCAACCTCGCGCTGGCCATCGGCTACACGAACGCGTCGTGGACGCTGAAGTGCGACCTCACCTGCGGCTACGTGACCCGCCTGCTCAACCACATGCACGAGACCAGCCAGCAGCAGTGCACCCCGGTGAACCACGACGCGTCGGTGACCGCGGCGCCCCTGCTCGGGCTGACGTCGGGCTACGTGCAACGGTCGGCGCACCTCTTCCCCAAGCAGGGCTCGGTGTTCCCGTGGCAGGTGCACCAGAGCTACCTGCGCGACTACCGATCGCTGAAGCTCAGGGGCATCGACGACGACGCCATGGTGTTCTCCAGCCCCGCGGCGAAGGAAGCGGTGTCGGCATGAAGGACTTCGACGGGCGGGTCGCCGCTATCACCGGTGCAGGGTCAGGCATCGGACGGGCGCTCGCGCAAGAGCTCGCTCGCCGGGACGCCCACCTCGCGCTGTCCGACATCGACGAGGTCGGGCTGGCCGAGACGGTCGCTCTGTGCGAGGGCCTGGGCGTGAAGGTCACGTCGCAGCACCTCGACGTCGCCGACCGCGACGCGGTGTTCGCGTGGGCCGACCGCGTCGTCGAGGACCACGGCAAGGTCAACCTCATCTTCAACAACGCCGGCGTCGGGCTGGCCGCCACCATCGAGGCCATGTCGTATGACGACCTCGAGTGGCTGATGGGCATCAACTTCTGGGGCGTCGTGCACGGCACCAAGGCGTTCCTCCCGCGCCTCAAGGCGTCGGGTGAGGGCCACGTCGTCAACATGTCGAGCGTGTTCGGCCTGATGAGCATCCCGGCCCAGTCCGCCTACAACTCGGCCAAGTTCGCCGTGCGGGGCTTCACCGACGCGCTGAGGATGGAGCTCGAGATCGAGGGCGCGCCGGTCTCGTCCACCACCGTCCACCCCGGCGGCATCAAGACCAACATCGCCCGCAACTCCCGGTTCGACGAGAGCGTCGCCGAGCTCGCCGGAGGCGCGGAGGAGGCGGCGCGGCGGTTCGACAAGGTCGCGATGACGAGCCCGGAGAAGGCCGCCCGCCAGATCCTCGCCGCGGTTGAGCACGACAAGCGCCGCGCGCTCATCGGCCCCGACGCCAAGCTGCTCGACCTCATCTCGCGCCTGCCCGCCGGGATCTACCAGCGCGTGCTGGTGCGAGGCGCTCGCCGCCGACGGTAAGCGGCTACCGACCGGTCATGCCCTGGTCAGGGTCACCCGGTCCACCTCACCAGGCGTGCGGCCGGGGAGGGGCAGCATGGGTGCGAGCGCCTTGGCCACGACGGTCATCGTCTTCGCGACGGGGTCGACCTCGACGCGGATGTAGGACAGATCGAGGTAGCGCGTCACGGACCACGGCGCGGGTTCCGGCACGCGCGCGCCGCCCTCGATGTTGACGTAGGACATCGGGTGGGCTGAGGCCTCGACCCGCGGGCTGCCACCACACCCGGCAGTGATGAACGTCGTGCCGTCGGTGCGGGGATCGACCTCCTCGGGCTTGACGAGGCTGAGCGATCCGAGGGTCTCGGCAAGCTTCGGGTGAGCCCGCTCGTAGGAGTGGTTGTGGCCGTTGACCACCAGGTCGACGTCGTAGGTGGCGAACAGGCCGTCCCAACGGTCACGCATCCCCTGGTCTGAGGAGTGGAGCAGGTTCGTGCAGTAGCTGCACTGGTGGTAGCCGACGACGATCCAGTCGATGCCGCTGTCCTCGGCGCGCGCCGACAGCAGCTGATCTTCCAGCCACTCGTCCTGCGCCGCGCCCAGGTAGCCATGGTTCGCCGGGATCTCGTAGTTGGCGTCATTGGCATCGAGGGCGATGACGCGCACGTTCCCGTAGTCGAACGAGTACGTGACCATCGGATCGGTGCCCGCTGGCGGCGCGCCGTTGCCCGGCAGCGTGAATCGCGTGACCATGCTCTCGTAGCCACGGATGCCGTAGCCGGGCTCCATCTCGTGGTTGCCCACGGCCGGCATCCAGGGCCGGTCGGCGGCCACCCGGGTGATGTCACGGAGCCAGGTGTCCCAGGTCGCCGGGTCGACGACTCTGGTGTTCCACTCGTCGGGGATCCGATCGTCGTGGCCCATGCCCGCGCGGTTGGCGTAGCAGAGGTCCCCCACGTGGAGGTGGAAGGCGGCCTCCTCGATCGCGATGGCCGCGGTCATGGTGGACGGGCGGGTGCCGTTGGTGGTGCCGTCGGTGCCCTGGTCACCGAACGCCGTGAAGGCGAACGGTTCGCCGAGGGCGGGGGCGGGAGCGGTCGCGAAGGTGCCACCGGGCGTGCCGGATCCCGGGTTCCCGAGGACGTACTCGTAGGTCGTGCCTGCAGTGAGACCGGACAGCGCGACGTGGTGGTACTCGGAAGCGGACGCCGGGTTGCCGAGCGCCCGGACGACCCGGGCCTCAGCAGCCTGCGCGTCGCTCCAGTCGCCGTCAACGGGGCGATAGCGCAGGCCTGAGCCCGCCACCGCCATGGGCGTGTACCAGGACACGGTCATGGCGGTGCGTGGGTCGGCGCCGTACTGGAGGTGCGGTGCCAACGCCGCGACCTCGTCGGCCCGAGCAGCCTGGCGCCACAGCATCGGTCCGCCGAGAGCGCTGGCCGCCCCGGCCGCCGCGGCGCCGGTGATGAAGCGACGGCGGCTCACCTGCTGCGCGAGCGCGTCGTACTGCTCTGGCATCGACAGCGTCATCGGTCTATCTCCCCCCAGCGTCCGATGGGGGTGTACTTCGACGACTCGGCTTTGAATCCCTCGTCTGGCCAGGAGACTCACATTTTCTGTTGACTTATCTCTTGGTATCCATTATCTTGATATCAAGAGACTTGTTCCCAAGACAGTCGCACCAACAGGGGGAGAGCACGATGGCAGCAACCACCTTGATCGTCCGGCACAAGGTCGCAGATCACGCCGCGTGGCGGTCGGTCTACGACTCCGTCGAGACCCTCCGCCAGCAGCACGGCTGCACCGACGCCGAGGTGCTCGTCGACCCCAACGACAAGAACGACGTGTTCGTGCTGCACCGCTTCCCCTCCCTCGAGCAAGCCCAGGCCTTCGCCGGCAGCGACGAGCTCCGCGAGGCGATGGGCCGCGCCGGTGTCACCGGGGCGCCGCGCATCGAGCTCGCGGTCGAGGCCTGACCTGAGCACCACAGCACCTCGTCGTGGCGGCGCCCGTCCGAAGGGCGCCGCCTTGGCGCGCCTGCCCGAAGCCGAGGCGTTCGAGCGCGAGTACCCCGGCTCGTCCCACCTGGCCAGCAGCGCCCTCCGCGAGCTCGAGGTGGTCGGCGCCATGATCGAGGCACGCATCGCCAAGGTCAGCCGTGGCCACGGGCTGTCGCACGCTGCCCTCAACGCCCTCGCCGTCATCGAGGGAGCGGGCGGGCCCATCGCGGCCGGCGAGGTCGGTGCCCGCATGCACATCACGAGCGGCACGATGACGAGCGTGCTCGACACCCTCGAGCGCAACGGCCACATCCAACGTCTCGCCGACCCCGACGACCGCCGCCGAGTGCTGGTCGACATCACCCCCGCGGCCCAAGAGGTGCTCGATCGCGTGCTCCCCGAGGTGCAGCAGCTGGCCATGGTGCTGATGGGCACCCTCCACGACAAGGGCCTCCACGCCCTCGTCGACGCCTTGGGCGTCGTGCGCGCCGGCATCGCCAACCTGCCCGACGAGCTGCCCACTCCGGCCAAGCGCCGCACCCCCGCCCACCTCCGGCGCTCCTGATCGCTCCGGTGGCGACTGGGCGCGTTCCGAGTACGAAACGCGACCTACCGCGCCATCCTCGAGGAGATCGGCGAAGAGATCACCGAGCAGGCCGCCAGCAGGGATCTCAAGCAGCTGACCGACGCCGGCCTCCTGGCTGCGCACGGGGTGAAGCGGGGTCGCTTCTACACCGCAAGCAAGGAGCTGGCGGGCGTCCGGTCGGCGATGGTCGCGGCCCGCGATCTGCGAGACGACTTCGACCCGTTTGCTGATCCGCGCAGCATGGGCATGACACCGGCGGAAACGTGACTCGTCGGTAGACGCAGAGGCCGGGCGATGACTATCGGCGGGTGAGCACGCCGGTGATGCGCTCGTAGCGCGGGTCTTCGTCGCCCGCGATGCGAGCCACCCAGCGCAGCACCTCGGCCACGTCGAGCGTCGTGTCGACTGCGAGCATGGCGTCGATGTCGACCCAGTCCTTCGGCCGGTTGAACACGGCCTTGCACACGACGAGGTGCTCTGGCGCCAGGATCGGGATCGACCCGTCCGCGAAGGTCACGACCCGGCGTGCTGCGCCGGCCGCATCATGGAAGGCGTCGTAGGCGAAGAACAGGTCGATCGGTGTGCGATGGGGCGCGGCGCCTGCGGGGCTCGGGCTGGGACGGCGACCTCGACGAGATGCGAGCCGCCCGAGCCGGATGATCCTCGTCGACACCTCGGCCTGGGTCGAGTTCCTGCGCGACACCGGCAGTCCCGTCTGCAGACGGGTGGATGAGCTCCTCGATGCTGAGGTCGCGACCTGCCACCCGATCCGCATGGAGGTGCTGGCTGGTGCGCGGACTGACAGCCACCTCACCGACCTCCGGAGGTTGCTCGCTCGGGCATCGCTGGTCTCGACCGAACCCACCGACTACGAGGACGCCGCGGCCTTGTACCGCACGTGCCGCCAGCGTGGTGAGACCGTGCGAAGGCTCATCGACTGCCTCATCGCAGCGGTGGCGATTCGAGCCGATGCGCCCGTGCTGCACGCCGACGCAGACTTCGAGGCCCTTGCTCGCCACACCGCTCTGCGGGTCGAGCAGCCGTAGACCCGGGCCAGCGTGAGCGGTGCACGTCGAAGTCGCCCCCTTCTTCGCTCCGATTGGGACCTTGGACTCTGGATGCGGGCCCATCCGTTGGCTCATAGTCGTTATGGGCCCAACGGGAAGGAGCTTCGGTGGCAACGACTCCAGCGGAGGCGATCGAACTGGTCCCGAGTGCCGAGCACAGCATGCGGCTCAGCGCCTACCTCGACCTCGCCCTTGACGATGTCGTCGCGCTGTTTGCCCGGCCGGAGATCGATGAGATCCTCGGATCGGCCATCCGGGCGGCATCGGGGACGACAGACGCACGGGTGACCATGGACGCCGCGGCACCAGTGCGTGTCTCAGCGAGCAACGCCTGGATGCCGGTGACCTGGCGTGTCACCAGCCAGGAAGGTCGAGTGAGCGAGGGCAAGGCGACGATCTTCCTGCTGATGGTGCAGTCAGGCCACGAACCGGTGACGGAGCTCCTGGCGGCGCTCACGGTTGGGGACGAGGTCGCGGGTCCGATCGCCGCTACAGCTCACCGGTTCCTCGATGAGCTCACCGACCGCCTGTCCGCGCTCGCCGCCACCTGAGCCGACCCCGCCGGGTGGGGGCCGGAGCTGCTGCCACCGATCCACACCTGTTCCGCGCGCCAGTGCCCGACCATCTCGGGGTTCGATGCGCCGAGGAGGGCAGCGTGCATGTCGAGGATCGCCTGCTCGTCGAGGCGATCAGCCAGCTCGATGGCGGCCTGCATGGCCCGCGTGTTGGCCACGATGACGTTGGCGTTGCGGCGGCTGGGATCGCCGAGCTCGGCGAGGGCGATGGCCCTCGCGGACGCGGTGAGGTTCTCGATTCGGGACGACGCTGCCGACTCGGATCGCAGCAGCAGGGCTGCGAAGGGCGCGACCTCGGGGCCAAGCTCGGCGTCGGATCGGGCGACCTCGGGGGCGACGGCTGACCGGTAGGGGCCAGTGTGGTCGAGGCGGGTTCGGCGGGGTACCACCGCGTGCGGGTTCACAGCCCAGTCGTGCTCTTCGTCGCTCAGCTGGGGCCGTGGCGGCCGGCGTAGCGTCATCGTCGTGGTGCTCTCCACGCTGCCGGTCGTGGAACGTCTCACACTGGCGCGTGTGACCGCGGTCCCCGAGTGGCACCCGGAACACGCCACCTTTGAGCCGTTCCCAGTGCACGCATGGGTCGTCCGTCACCCGGCAGGCAACGTCCTCCTCGACACCGGCATCGGTGCCGGGCACGAGTCCATCGACGAGTCCATCGACGAGTGGTATCGGCCTGAGCTGACATCTCTCGTCGACGCATTGGCTGCTGTTCGCCTCGAGATCGCCGACATCGCGGTCGTGGTCCTGTCACACCTGCATTTCGATCACTGCGGCCAACAGGGCCTGCTCGGAGCACCCGTCTACGTGCAGGTCGTCGAGCACGAGGCCGCGCGCGCACCTGGGTACACCGTCGCTGAGTGGGCCGCGGTCCCCAAGCACCGTCTCCGGCTCGTGGAGGGTGAGGAGGAGATCTTGGACGGCGTCCGACTTCTT
>CAYSAC010000137.1:0-4723 GCA_964428815.1 uncultured Acidimicrobiaceae bacterium
CGGGCGCTCGGCTGCTGTCTCGCTGGCGGCTGATGCAACCCCAACGCCGGCCCCGAACAGCAGCCCGAGGATCACCAGCACCTCGATCCATCTCATGACCTTGCGCATATCGCCCTCTCTCAGTTGATGGTGTCCTGCCTAGAGGGAGCACGATTGTCCGGTCCACAACGACCGGCATGACGGGACGCCCGCCCCCCGCCTCCCCACCTGCCGCATCTGCTGCGACCGCTGCAACGTAACCCCACGGTACGAATCGGCGCAATGGGTCAAAATGGTGACATCTGTCCCATGCTCGGCCGTGGTCGTGCGAACCGTTGGTTCGGTCACGCACAGCGACATCTGCTGCTGAAAAGTGGGATCCTGTCCGGCGTGGCGGGTCGCGCGGGCGGAGGTGCAGCCAAGATGCGGGGGACGTGCTCGTTCATCGTTCCTGCGTACAACGCGTCTACGACGTTGGCCGCCACCGTCTCCTCGATCCATGAGGCTGCGGCGTCCTTCGACCACGAGATCGTGATCGTCGATGACGCATCGCTGGACGACACCCATCAGCTGGCGCTGAAGCTCGGCGACGTCGTGGCATCGCGGGCCTGCCAGGCTGGCGCAGGGCGAGCGCGCAACGACGCGGCACTTCGGGCCACCGGCGACGTCTTCTTCTTCGTGGACTCCGATGTCACCGTGACGCCCGAGGCCGTTGGGAAGATCCTGCGCCACATCGATGAGGGCGCCGACGCTGCTTTCGGCGCGTACTCTCCTCTGCCGCCCGAGCACGTGCGCAACGGACCCACCATCTTCAAGAACCTGCTCCACCACTTCACCCATCTTCAGGGTGGGGGGCGGGACGTCACGACGTTCTGGTCAGGCTTCAGTGCCATCACTCGCGAAGCCTTCTTCGAGGTGAAGGGCTTCGATCCGAAGGTCACGTGGAGTGCCGACGTCGAGGACATCCATCTTGGCTACCGCCTGACCGCCGCAGGCAAGAGGATCGTGCTCGATCCGACGGCACAGGTGATGCACCACAAGCGCTACACGTTGCGGCGCATCGTGATGTCCGATCTCCTGCACCGCGCCATCCCGTGGACGAAGGCCATGCTCGAGCTTCGGACCTTCACCGTCTGTCTCAACCTCCGGAGCTCATCTGTCGCATCGTCGCTGCTGCTGTACGCGAGCCTGATCGGCGGCGTCGCGTTGCCGTTCGCGCCGCTTGCCGGCGGGGCGATCGTGGGCGCCGGCCTGCTCGGCTGGGTGGCCCTGAATCTCGGTTTTCTCAGGTATGCCGCCGCGCACTGGAAGCCCCGAGGCGCGTTGCGAGCCGCGCCGTACCTCGCGCTGATGAACCTGTACGCGCCGCCGGGAGCACTGTTGGGTGTGGTGCTCTTCCTGCTGCGCGGACCGCACCACTCGATCCGCAACACGGTGGCGCTCGAGGTCGACCCTGCGGGCTCCGAGTTCGAGGTGACCGTCGCAGTCGTGTTGGGAGCCGACGACGACGCCGAGGCGCTGTCGCGCCTGCCCGAGCCCGAGCCGTGGTGGGAGCTGTTGGTCGTCGGCCACGAGCGACCGAAGACGCTTCCACCCCACGCCACGTTCCTCCAGGCCGTTGCCGGCGCCGGGCCACGCGCCCAATCCCAAGCAGCGCTCGATAATGCACGCGGGACGATGTTTGCCCTTCTCAGCGCGCGGGAGGTACCGGTGGAGGGCTGGCTGGACCGGGTGCGCATAGCGAGCGGCCGCGGCGACCTTGCAGTCGGGGGCTCCTTTGGCCACGACCGCCGCGGCGCGCGTGCGCGTGCCCTTGGCGTTCTCTGGCACTGGGGGTGGCGACCGGAGCAGCCCGGCATGTGGATGCAGGACCATCCACCCACGAACTGCGCGTACCTGACGAGCGCGGCGCAGCGCACCGGCGGGTTCCGTGGTCGCATGGCGATGTTCCGACGCTTGTCCGCGTACGGCGCCCGGCCCGTCCGGTTCGATCCGGCGATGCGCGTGGACGTGGCCCCGGGGGCACCTCGGCTACCGTTCTTCGGCCTGGCTCGGTTCGCAAGCGCGTCGAACGCGGCGAGAGTGCACTACTACGACTACGGGCTGGCGGCGCGGGCGGCCTTGATCGCAGCGTCGCCCTTCCACATGACGTTCCACCTCGTGCGCCTCGTCGTCCAGGCGATCCACGAGCGAAGCGCGGACCGGACCTTCTTCGCATCCTTGCCCCAGGTGGTCGCCGGCGCCGCTTGCCACGAGGCGGGCGTCGTGCTCGGCTTGATCCGAGCGCGCCGGATCGACGCGGATCTGGGGTCGGCCGACCTGACCGAGGGAGCTGTCTGGACGACCCTGGCCTGATCCGATCCCGGAGGCGCTCAGTCGAGGGACACGGCCGCGCCGCTCGAGGCCGACTCGTAGGCAGCTCGGATGATCCGCAGCGTGTCGCGGGCCTCGTGGCCGTTGACCGGCGGTGTGCGGCCGTCGGCCATCGCCCGGGCAGCGTCGGCGTACAGCGCCACCGTGGCACGCGGGGACGCTCCTCGCGGGTCTCGGGCGATGACCTTACGGCGAAGCCCCCGTTCTTCCCAAGCCAGTCCCTCGAACCCGATCTCGAGGCGCAGGCCGGGCCGCTGGGCCCGCTTGAGCCCTGCTTGGAGAAGAAAGCGGCCACCGTGCGACGCGCGGAGGCTCGCCTGCTCGCCGTCAACGCGCAGGTCGAGGTAGCGCGTGCCCGTCTTGGTCAGACGGTTGATGTTGATCGTGGCCACGGCGCCGTCGGCGAACATCATCGTGACGATGTGGATGGCGTCGGCCTTCCGGGTCGGGTCGAGTCCGCCCGATGTCATCGCCTGGACCGAGGTCGGCGTCCGTCCCATCAGCCAGTACACGAGGTCCACGATGTGCACGCCGCCTTCGAACAGGGAGCGGTCCGTCATGGCCGCCCGCCAGGGCACGGACTCCTCCCACGGCGCCAGGTCCATGAGCTGGTTGCACTGGAGGAAGACCGGTCGGCCGATGTCGCCTTGTTCGATGGCTCGCTTCACGCCTGAGAAGATCGGCAGGTAGCGGAACTCCTGGTTGACTGCCAGCTGTCGGCCGGCCTTGGTAGCAGCAGCGAGCACCTCGTCCGCCTGCTCGAGCGTCTCCACGAACGGCTTCTCGCAGACCACGTGACAGCCGTGACGGAATGCGGTCACGCATGCCTCGGCGTGGTTGTCCGGGGGGCTGGCAACCACGACGAGGTCTGCTCGGGTCGCGTCGAGCATCTCTTCCATGGTGGCGAAGCCGGGAGAGCCGGTCGACTGCTCCCACTCGGCCCTTCGCTCCGGTGACGGATCGGCGCCGCCCACGACGACGCCGCCATCGAGCGCCTTGACCGCGGGCAGGTGCAGCCAGCGGGCGGCGTACCCGGTGCCGACGAAGGCGGTTCTCATTCGGGTCTCCTCAATCGCGTTGCAGGGCGAGGAACGGTGTCACGGCCAGCGCGGTGCGCTGCGACGAGATGCGCCGCGCGACGCCCCAGACGGCGCCCCGTGCGAAGGATGCCCCGGCCGGCGGAGGCGGCAGAGGCATGCCGCTGACGTGGACGTCACCGCGGGGTCCGGCGAGGGCCCGCAGCTCGGCCAGCGAGACCGGACGGCTGAAGCGGTAGTTCGTGCCCCGGCGTCGTTGGACGTACGGCGCCGCGAAGCGTCGCGGCAGGAAACCGACGCCCCACAACCGGACTGCGGGCTCGGGAGCGACGCTGAACCGGTTCGCGGCGACGAGGAGGCATCTCCCGCCTGGGCGGTCGGACATCGCGAGGCATCCGTTGACGAAGCCCCGCTGGTCGGCGGCGTGCTCGAGGGTCTCGATGCTCGTCACCACCGTGAACGTGCCCGATCTGAACGGAGGCGTGGCGCCGTCGGCCGCGACCAGCTGGGCTTCGACGCCGAGCTCCTGCAGATAGCGGCGTGCGATGACGAGCCACCGCAGCGCGGTGTCGATGCCGACGACGGTCGCGCCCCGGGACCCGGCTGTTGCCAAGACTCCCCCGGTGCCACAACCGACGTCGAGGAGGACATCGCCCGGCCCCACCACTCCGAGGGTCTCCAGGTGGCGTGCGCCGCGGACGATGCCTCGCGCCATGTTGGCGCTGAACCGCTCGGCCAGATCAGGGGGGACCTCTGGTGTCATCGACCAGTACGCGCGCACCGCCTCCAGGAATCCGCCGGCGACGGCGTCCACGGCGACCGCCTTCTCGCGGTCCGCCTCGAGCGTCAGGTAGCGGTCGGGGACAAGGCGCAGGTCCGGGATGCCGGCGATGACCGGGAACGTCAGCGCGCATGCCTCACACGACAACGCGTCCGCCCCCACCGGCGTGAGGCTCGACCGGCATGCGGGGCAGACGAGGGAAGGTTGTGCGGCACGCATCAATGAGGAACCCACCCGCGGACGCGACGAGCAGCGCGGCGGCTGGCGAGCCATCCGGCCCCCAGCCGATCGTGCAGGTGGCGTACGACGATCGGCCGCCGCAGGTACCAGGCCTCGATGCGCGGGAGGGCGTCAGCCGCATCACCGGCGCGTGCGAGCTGAGCGCCGATCGTCCAACACCAGAGGTAGCGCTCCGCGGCGACGCTCCTCGCCGCCGCGTCGTACCTGCCATAGGGGTACGCGAAGCTCTCCGGCCGAGTTCCGGTGATCTCCGTCAGGACGGCGTCGGATCGCGCCGTCTCCTCCTCGACCTCGGCTCGTGACGCGCCTTGCA
>CAYSAC010000137.1:4823-7919 GCA_964428815.1 uncultured Acidimicrobiaceae bacterium
GAGCATGCGGCCGGCCGCGGCGGCGGTGATGCCGGTTGCTCCAGCCTCGGACAGCGCGGCGACAACTCGCTCGAACGTGCCGGCGTCGATGCGCAGCGGGCCGCGGCCGTCTTGGACGGCATGGAAGGCCAAGACCGGGATCGAGCCGTTGAACCGCCGCGCCGCGGCCGCGTCAGGCGTCGGTGGTGCCGTCACATCTACTCCGCGCGCGGGCTGGGCGTGTCCGCGGCGGCCGACCCGAGGCGCTGGGCGAGCAGGTCGCGTCCACTGCGATCCGCGGCCACGGTGAGCAGGTGGATGTACCGGTCGAAGAACGCCGCGTCGCCTTTGACCGGATCGGCGGCCATGGACGCCTCCGCCCGCAAGCGCGCCAGGTGCCCGGGATCGTCGCGCAGCCGGGCGATGGCGGCGCGGAGCTCAGCAGCGCTGCGAAAGGCCATCCCTCCGCCGTGCTCGATGAGCTCTGGCAGCGCGCCCAGATCGCGGACGAGGACCGGTGTGCCGAACACCATCGCCTCCAAGCCGACCGCTCCCGCGCTCTCGTAGCCCACAGATGGAATGACGAGAGCGAGCGCGCCGCGTGCCCACCGCAAGACCTCGTCGTGGGGCAGCTTGCCGAGCAGGGTGATGTGCGACCGGTCCACGATGTCGCGAGCGACGGCCGGGAGCTCCGTTCCGTCGCCCGTGAGGACGACATCGACGCCGCCGTCCTCGGCGAGCGCATCGACGAGCCAACGCGCGCCCTTGATCGGCTCGAGGCGGCCAGCGAAGAGGACGTACGGGCGCGGCCGCGAGGGGGGTTCGCCCACCGCAGCCACGCGCGCCGGGGCCGGGGGTGGATGGCGGAGAACTTCGATCGGGGCGTCCGGGAACGCCCGGCGGTGGCGCTCGGCTGTGAACTCGCTCGGCGACAGCAGCAGGTCGAGCCGGCCGACCGCACGGGAGAGCAGCGAACCCGAACGCCAAAGCTGAGGGGGGCGCAGGTGCTGCAGCGTGCACCGGAAGCACGTGGCGCGCTCGCACGGCTCACGCCCATACCGGAACAGTACGTGAGTCGGACATACCAACCAGTGCTCGTGCGTCGTGTACACGGCGAGTGGACGCTCGGGGATGAGCAGCGCTCCCGGTCCACCGATGAGCGAGGGATTGTGGAAGTGGACGACGTCGGCGTCCTCGAGCAGCTCGGCCAGGTGACGGCCGAAGCCCCAGGGCCGACCAACGAGATAGCTCGCGACAAGGCCGCGTCTGCCAGGGTTCGCGGAGATCACCTCGACACCCTCGGGTGCGACGAGACCCTCGGTCGCGCCGCCCGCGCCCGCGTCGAACGCCTCTGGTGCGTGCACCACGCGGACCTCGTGCCCTCGGGCCGCGAGGCCCTCGACCAGGCGGTGAACCTGGACGGCGTCGCCGCCGAAGCTGGCGGGCGGGAAGAACGTGGTGACGTGCACGAACCGCAACGATCCGGGGTTCACCGACTGCCCACCTCCTCGAGGAGGCCGAGGACCGTGTCGGCGGCGCGCGCCCACGACAGCGAGGCAGCTCGGGCGATGCCGACCTTCGCCATACGGTCACGCAGTGCCGGGTCAGCGAGCAGCTCGGCCATCCCTTCGGCGATCTGTACCTCGTCGCCAGGGTCGACATAGCGTCCGGCCTCTCCGGCGAGCTCTCGAAGGGCGGGGATGTCGCTGGCCACGACGGGCGTGCCACAGGCGAGCGACTCCGCGACGGGTAGGCCGAAGCCTTCGCCCAGGGAGACGAGCACGGTGGCCACAGCGCCCTGGTAGAGGTGGACGAGGTCGTCATCGGAGACGAACCCTGTGACGATGACGCTGTTGCGATGCCGCATCGAGGACACCGCGGCCCGGACGTCAGCCGTCGATGACAGGAAGGGATCGCCCTCGGTGTCGCCGGCCAGCACAAGGACGGCGAGCGGGTGCTCGTCGAGGACAAGGTCGAAGGCTCGAACGAGGTTCACGATGTTCTTGTGGGGACTGAACCCGCCCACGTAGAGGAGGTAGGGGCGGCCGTCGACGGCGGCGATGCAACTGGGAGCGTGGGTCCCACCGCCATCCGAGACGAATCGCGGGTCGGCCGCTTCGGCGACCACGCGTACCCGCTCCGAGGACACGTGGAGGGTGGTGACGACGTCGTTCTTGGCCGCTTCGGACACCGTCAGCACGAGGGCCGCTCTCCGGAGGGCGAGTCGCTGCTTGGCCGCCCAGCGCCACCGGTCGAGCCGGGCGGGTACGACGAGATCGGGGAGCGACTCGGCGATGGCATCGTGGGCGGTGACGACCACCGGGGTTCGTGGCACCGGCACATAGCTGTAGGTGGCAGGAAAGAAGAAGACGTCCGCGTGCACACCCAGCGCCGCTCGTGTCATGCGGATCATGTCTCTCACGCTGCGGCTGCCACCAGCCGCTGCCGCCTCCGTGGCAGGCACGCTCAGGTCGACGGGGACAAGCTCGACGCCGGGCGGGAGGTCGGGGTCTGTCAGCGTTGCCCTGTCGGCGACGAGTACGAGACGGTGGCCGCGGGCCAAGGCCAGTGGCGCCAGCTCATGGAGCAGGCATCGCGTGAAACGACCGAAGCCGCGCCGGTTTGACCAGCAGGATGCGTCGACGCCGATGCGCATCAGCGGATCTTGACCAGGCTGTCGCCGGGACCGGCGAGATAGCCAACGAGCTCGCCCACCGACCAGACGACGCTGAACAGCGCGATGAGGTGCGCGGTGCGCAACAGTCGAATCCCGTGACGGCGCTTCGATGCCACGGCGCGAACGATCCGGAACGCGACCAGAGGCGGTAAGGCCACCGACTTCACCGCCCAGAGGACTCGGGTGGCGAGGTTCGCGTCGGCGACGCGGTTGCCGGCGTAGGCGCGTGAGTAGTGGAAGCGCTCGGAGAAGAACATGGCGATCGTGAAGTGCTTGCAGTGATCTACCACCACCGCGGGGTCGAGCCCGATCTCGAACCCAGCTTCCCGGATCCGGTCATGGATGACGTTCTCCCACAGGCCCTCGGTGAAGACGTGTCGGATCGGGTCCAGCTGGTCCATGTCGTAGGCCACGTTCATGCCGGGCACGGCGCGGGCAGG
>CAYSAC010000138.1:0-7806 GCA_964428815.1 uncultured Acidimicrobiaceae bacterium
ACTTCCACACGAAGTTCATCGAGCTGGCCGCGGACACGAACCTCGGGATGGCCGACTACGTGATGAGCCGGATCTACCGGTTCGCGAACGGGCTCGGCCTCACGTTGCGGGGCGCCCGCGTGCTGTGCCTCGGGGCGTCGTTCAAGGCCAAGGTGAGCGACACGCGCAACTCGAGGGCCATCCGTATGATGGAGCTGCTAGAGGCCGCCGGGGCCCAGGTGGAGTATGCGGACCCGCACGTTCCGGCAATCCAGCTCCCGAGCGGGGAGCGTAAGGCGACGCCACTCGAGCGCCTCCGTGACGAACGTTACGACCTCGTGGTAATCCTCGTCGCCAGCCCCGAGTGGCCCCTCGGCGAGGTCCTCGCGGCCGGCACGCCGGTCTTCGATGCCGTGAACGCGGCCGGCTCGCCCGGTGACTCCCCCCATCGGGAACGTCTCTGAGGATCCTCTTCGTCGCCCGCTCGCTCGACGTGGGCGGTGCCGAGCGCTACCTGGCGTCACTCTCGATCGGGCTGGCGCGGCGCGGCCACGAGGTGGCCGTGGCCGTCTTCTACGGGGGTGGCGCGTTCGAGCGCGAGATCGCCATGGCCGGAGTCGAGGTGGTCGACCTCGCCAAGCGCGGTCGCTGGGACGTCCTGGGTTTCGGGGCGCGCTGGGTGCGGCTGCTGCGGACGCGCCGACCGGACATCGTGTACGGGGTGCTCACGATCCCGAGCCTCGTGGCGTTGCTCGCCCGCCCGGTGGCACACGCGGCTCCGGTGTGGGGAGTCCAGACCACGGGCTACACCGCGGTCGCCACCGACTGGCTCGACCGGGTGACCGGACGCGCCGAGGTGGGGCTGGCCCGCCGATCGTCGGTGGTCATCGCCAACTCGGCTGCGGGTCGTGACGATCTCGTGGGTCGGGGCGTGCCGGCCTCGCTCGTGCACGTCGTGCCCAACGGGGTCGACATCGACCGCTTTCGCCGTGATCCCGTTGCCGGCGCGCGCCTCCGAGCGGAGTGGGGGTTCACGGCCGACGAGCGGGTTGTCGGGATCGTCGGGCGCGTCGATCCGGTGAAGGACCACTCCACGTTCCTGCTCGCCGCGGCGCAGGTGTCCCGTGCCCGTGACAACGTGCGGTTCGCCGTCGTCGGCGGGGGTCGTGCCGACTACCTCGATCAGCTCCGGCGCGAGGCCGAGTCGCTGGGCATCGCGCCGCGCGTGCATTTCGCAGGGTCTCGTGACGACATCCCCGCGGTGATGAGCGCGCTCGATGTGGTGGTGTCGTCCTCGACATCGGAGGGGATGTCCAACGTGGTGGTGGAGGCCATGGCGTGCGGCACCGCGGTCGTGGTCACCGATGTTGGTGACTCGGCGTCGGTCGTCGGGGCCACGGGGCGAGTCGTGCCCGTCGCCGATCCCGACGCACTCGGCGCGGCCGCGCTGGCCGAGCTGGGACGTCTGGATGCGGACGAGGAGGGTGTGCGGGAATCGGTGCGTGCGCGCATCGAGAGCGCCTACACCCTGGATCTGCTCGTGACCCGAACCGAGCAGCTCCTATCCGCCGTCCTCCGTTGATCGCTCGCCGACACGCTCGGCTCCCGCGGTACCCGACGACTCGACCAGATCGCACAGGGCTCGGGCGTGACGCTCGGCGGTCGACTCCCAGGTGTAGGCCTTGGCGTCGACGCTGGCTCGATGGGCGAGCCGGAGGCGCAGATCGGCATCCGATACGGCCAGGCGGAGCGCTCGGGCGAGGTGGGCGCTGTCACCGCAGCGGAATGTCAGCCCGTTGACGTCTTCGGTGACCAGCTCGAGGTTCGGCTCGATGTCCGACACGATGTTGCAGCGGCCCGCGGCCATCGCCTCGATGACGGCGAGCGACAGTCCTTCGGTGAACGACGGTCGTACGACGATGTCGGCTCGGGCCAGCCACCGTTCCACGTCGGTGACCTGACCAACGAACGACACCCGCCCGCTCAGGCCTCCTTGGTCGGCTGCGCTCTCGAGTGCCGATCGCAATGGGCCCTCGCCGACGAACACGAGGTCGAACTCGTGTCCCTCGGCCACAAGTTTCCCGGCCGCTTCGACGAGCAGGCCGAAGCCCTTGTTCTTGATGAGGCGACCGATCGCCATCACCGTCGGCGCCTTCCCGGCGGTCAACGGCGGGAGATCGAAGCGGTCGTGATCGACCGCGTTGGGCACGACCTCGATCGTCTCGGGACGCGCCCCCAGGTCGATGACGTGAGTGCGGACGGCGTTCGAGACCGCGATGACACGCGTGCTCCGGCGCAGGATGTAGCGGCCGAGCGTCCGGTCCCACGTGGTGCCGAGCATGCGGGTCCGCAGCGGCAGGTGCTCCATCGAGCCGAGCTGCGCGTTGACCACCAGCGGGAGTCGATGACGGTGAGCCAGCCATGCGGCTGCCGCGCAGCAGGTGTGGTGGATCGTGGTGGCGTGCAGCACGTGCGGGTGGAACGCCGCGTACTCGCGCTGAGCGACCCGGAACGCCAAGGGAGCGGGCGCGAAGTAGCCCCCCACGAGACGCGACAGGTCGATGCTGGGGACATCGTGCACCGTCACGCCGGGATCGTCGTAGGGCGTGCCGTGCATCGCTCCGATGACCCGCACATCGGCGCCCGCGGCACCGAGCCGTCGGTAGACCTCCCACGCGGCGCGTTCGGCCCCGCCCGAGGCGTCGGGTGTGTACCAGTCGCAGAAGGCGAGCACCCGGAGGCCGGCCACCGCCGTGAGCGACGGCCTCGATGTCGTCATCGCTCGGTCACCGGGGTGGCCGGGGTCGCCGGGGTCGCCGGGTCCGTGCCCGCGGTCGCGTCCGCGTCACCCTTGAAGCCGAGGACCACGACGGGGAGCACGAGCCACGCGTAGAAGAGGCTGGCGATCATGTACCGCGCGTCCTGCACGGGACCCCAGAAGGCGACGCTCGCCTGCTGGGCGAGCATCGGGAGCGCCAGGAGGAGCCAGCGGGCCTGCCGGCGACGGATGGCCACGAAGATCAACCCGGCGTCCGCGACGTAGATCCAGAACGGGGCGCGCCAGGTGTACGGGAACTGATCCACATCGTTGACGCGGAACAGCAGCTTGGTCCCGACCTCGTTGAAGAGGTCGATGACGGGAGAGGTGTCGATACCCGATGGATGCTTGATGCTCTTGACGGGGACCGAGTACTGCGGGCCGCCGAGCTCCGGGTTCCACGCACTCGAGCCCGAGCACAATCGGTTGTCCAGGATGTCGAAGGGATGGCTCGCGACGAGGTCGAACCAGAGGCCCCACCACTTGTCACCGTTGCCGAACACCGCGCGGAAGTCGAACTCGTACTGCCAGTTCGCGTTGTAGCAGCCGTAGGTGTTGAACTCACGTTTCCAGGTGCGAAGCGGTGCCACCGTGGCGAGGAGGCGGCGGTCCTTGGGTGTGAACGCCTCCGGCGCGCGGTTCGTCATGGCCCCGATGTCGTGGATGACGATGGTCGAAAGCTTCTCGTAGGTGTTCGCACCCTCGATCCCGACCAGGGGGTAGAAGGCGAACTTCACGACGCCGAGGACCAACACGACGATCGCCAGGCCGGTGAGCACCGTCTTGCGTACGCCGACGAGCACGATGAGCAGGATCGCCAGGAGGGCGATGGCCAGGACGAACCCGTTCTGGCGAAAGAGGGTCGCGGCGGCGAGCCAACCGGCCATGCGCAGGAGGCCACTCCGTTGGCTGCCTTGATCGCCGGTGAACCTCGCGCGCGCCACGTCGATGAGTCGCGCACTCGCGAGCAACAGCAGTGCCGTGTAGGGGATGTCCTTCCAGATGACGATCGAGAAGGCGCCCAGCATCGGCGTGACCGCGATGACGGCGGTGACACCGATCATGACCTTGGGCGGAACGCCGAGACGTATGAGGGCCCGCGCCACCGCCACGACGGCCGCGGCGAGCAGCAGCGATTGCGCGAGCGCGAGCGGCCACGGCGAACCCGCCACGCGTTCGGCCACCCAGAGGAGTGCGGTGTACGCGGGCGGCTGGAGGTCCCTCCACCCGCCGCCGACGACCTGGTCCCAATGGACGAAGGAATCGTCGGTCATCAACCCGGGGAAGAAGCCGATGAAGTAGCAGAACATCGGCACCCAGACCGCCAGGGTCCCGAGCACCGAGGCGCGATCCGGCTGGTACCGGCGTAGCACCGCGCGTGCCGAAGTGACTCTCGATACCTCAACCATCCGGAACCCATCGTCTACCACGCGCGGGACGCCGAGAGCGCCTACGAGAAACCTGTACCGTGGAGCGGTCCCGAACGCCGTCGAGGGAGATTCAGGGCCGTGACCGGTGCGTGGTGGGAGTACGTCGCTGTCTTCGCCGTCTCGCTCTTCATCGCATGGGTGCTGACGCCGCTCCTGGTGCGCCTGGCGTTGCGCCGGGGTGTGCTCGACCGGCCCGGTGGGCACAAGAGCCACACCTCGCCGATCCCCTACCTCGGCGGCCTCGCCATGGTGGGCGGCCTCTCCCTCGCCGTGATCCTGGCTGCCGTGGTCCGCCCCCCCCGTCTCGGGCTCGACGAGCTCGCGATCATCCTGGGCATGGCACTCGGGCTGGCGATCATCGGCCTCGTCGACGATCTGCGCCACGTTCCTCCGGTCGTGCGCCTGGCCGTCCAAGCGGCCGCGGGGGCCGGCGTGTGGGTCCTCGACGCCGGCGCGAACTTCACCGGGGTCGACGCGCTGAACTGTGCCGTCACGATCCTGTGGGTCGTCGGCATCACCAATGCGTTCAACCTCCTCGACAACATGGACGGCTTGTCGGCGGGCGTGGCCGCCATCGCGGCCTGCTCCTTCGGGGTGATCGCCGCGATCAACGGGCAGTACCTCATCGGGGGGCTGAGCTTCGGACTCGTGGGCTGTGCGCTCGGCTTCCTCCCGCACAACTTCGAGCCGGCCCGCATCTACATGGGGGACACCGGGAGTCTCTATCTGGGGTTCGTGCTGTCGTATCTCGGGCTGAAGCTCCGATTCGACGCCCCCGACGACATCACGTTCCTCGTGCCGATCGTCGTGCTCGCGATCCCGATCATCGACACGGCGCTCGTCGTGGTGACCCGCATCCTGCGCCACGAGAGCCCGTTCGTCGGCGGTCGGGACCATCTCAGCCACCGACTGGTACGGCTCGGCATCCCGATCCGCATGGCCGTCGGCTCGATCTACGTCGCCGCCGCCAGCCTCGGTGTCGTCGGACTCGTCATTTCCCGCATCGATCGCACGTCCGCGTACCTGCTCGCGGCACTCGTGTTCGCCCTGGGTGTGCTCGGCGCGGTCCTGCTCGGGCGCGTGCCGTTGGTCGACGATGGCACCCGTGTCAGCCCACTGGTGGTGAGACACCCGGACGAGGACGCGGTGGCGTCGTTGGCGGCGCGCCGCCGGGCATCGGGCTGAGTCGGAATCTCACACGTCGAGTTGCTTGCCGCGTGCCGAGTAGTTTGACGCCGTCCTCGATCCGGGGTTCAGCGCATGCCAGTCACCAACCGTGCCCATCCCAGGTTCTGGGAGGACCAGCGCTACGCCCTTGTCGGCTTGCGCAAGGCGGTCGAAGCATGCGTCGAGACGCTCGACCTCCCGCAGTCGGCAACCGTCGTCGACCTGGGGGCCGGCGATGCCCCCTACCGGTACATCTTCGAACAGCGAGGATGTGAGTACATCGCCTGTGACCTCGGGGACGATGCCGACATCGCGATCTTGCCCGGCACGCCAGTTCCGCTGCCGGACGCGACCGCGGATCTCGTGGTGTCGTTCCAGGTGCTCGAGCACGTGTGGGACGTCGAGTGGTACCTGTCCGAGTGCCGCCGCCTCCTGAAGCCCGGAGGTCGGCTGATCCTCTCGACCCACGGCGTGTGGCTCTACCACCCCCATCCGACCGACTACCACCGTTGGACTCGCGACGGTCTCCTCGAGCAGCTGCGCTGCTCGACGTTCACGCCGATCTCGTGCGCGGCGCAGGTGGGACCGCTCGCATGGCCCCTCCTCTTCTACCTCATCGGGTTCAACGAGGCGCTGCGTCCACTGCGAGCACTGCGCGGCCTCGTCTTCTTCCCCGTGGGGCTGCTCGTCAATGCCCTGCTGCCCGTGCTCGACGCGATCACCCCACAGAAGATTCGAGACGACAACGCCTCCACCTATCTCACGTTGTCATCGGGCACCTCATGAGTGGTACCGGCCGCGCCCTCTGAGCTACCGCCCCGCAATGAGCTCGGTCACCAGTCGTTCGAGCGGCTCGCGCCAGTGGGGGAGCAGCGGGATCCCCGAGCGCCGGAGCGCGGCGTTGTCGAGCACCGAGTTCGCCGGACGGGGTGCCGGCCGCGACGGGAGATCAGCCGCCGCCACCGGCTTCACGCGCTCGGGGTCCTCGCCGGCGCACTCCATGACGGCGCGGGCGAACTCGTACCACGACGTGGCGCCCTGGTTGGTGACATGGAACAGGCCGGGCCGCCGTTCGACGACGAGCCGGCGGATCATGGCAGCTGCGTCGCGGGCGAACGTCGGGTGGCCGTGCTGGTCGTTCACGAACTTCAGCTCGTCGCGCCCGCCCGCCAGGGCCAGGATCGTCTTCACGATGTTGCGGCCGTGGAGCCCCGACACCCACGACAGTCGCACGACCAGAGCATCCGGGTACCCGGCAAGCTCCGTCTCGCCGGCCAGCTTCGAGCGCCCGTACACCGACGTGGGATTCGGTGCGTCCCACTCCGTATACGGCTCGGACTGGATCCCGTCGAACACGTAGTCCGTGGAGAGCGCGCAGATCCTCGCACCGACGCGACGTGCTGCCTCGGCGACGTGTCGGGTGCCGATGGCGTTCACCCTGAAGGCGCGCTCGGGGTCCCCCTCGCAGGCATCGACCTCCGTCCAGGCGGCCGCGTGCACGACCGTGTCGGGCGCCGAACCCACGATCGCGCGGAGCACCGACTCCCGGTCGGTGACGTCGAGCATCGTGTGGTCGGCCGCGATCACCTCGTGATCGCCGAAGGCCTCGACCAGCTCGCGTCCGATCTGGCCCCCCGCGCCGGTCACCAGCACCCGCATCGCCTCAGGTCCCTTTGCGCTTGAGCGGTTCCCACCACCAGCGATGGTCGCGGTACCAGGCGACGGTGGATTCGAGGGCCGCGCGGAGCTCGTGCTCGGGTGCCCAGCCGAGGGCACGGATCCGATCGGTGGTGACCGAGTAGCGCCGGTCGTGACCGGGCCGATCCGCCACGTACTCGATCTTCGAATCGTCGGCACCGAGGATGTCGAGGAGCAGGTCGGTGAGGTGCCGGTTGGGGATCTCGTTGCCCGCGCCGATGTTGTAGATCGTTCCGACGGTGCCGCGGCGCAACACGAGGTCGATCGCCGCGCAGTTGTCGGCGACGTGGCACCAATCGCGCACGTTCATCCCGTCGCCGTAGAGGGGGACCTTCTCGTCGTCGAGGAGGTTCGTCACGAAGAGCGGGATGATCTTCTCCGGGTACTGGTACGGACCGAAGTTGTTCGACGAGCGCGTCACCAGCACCGGCAGACCGTGGGTTGCGTGATAGGAGAGCGCGACCAGGTCTGCCCCCGCCTTGGAGGCGGAGTACGGGGAGCGGGGGGAGAGCGGATCGTCCTCGCTGAACGACCCCGTCTCGATCGACCCGTACACCTCGTCGGTCGACACCTGGACGAACCGCTCGATCGCGATCGACCGAGCGACATCGCAGAGCACGTTGGTGCCGTCGCAGTTCGTCCGCACGAAGGCGCCGGGGTTCACGATGGAACGGTCGACGTGGCTCTCGGCCGCGAAGTGCACGACGGCATCGT
>CAYSAC010000139.1:0-7776 GCA_964428815.1 uncultured Acidimicrobiaceae bacterium
CCTCGGGCCGAACGGCGCGGGCAAGTCCACGACACTCAAGGTCGTCAACGGTCGCCTGAACCCGTCGGCCGGCTGCGTGCACGTCGCGGGCAGCCATGTAAACGGCGCGCCGACAGGACGCCTCGCACGCGCCGGGGTGTGCAGCGTCCCCGAGGGACGGGGCATCTTCCCCAACCTGACCGTACGGGAGAACTTGCTGCTCGCGACCTACGCCGCGCCCGGCCTCACGGCTGCGGACATCGAGGAGGCAGCGTTCACGCGGTTCCCGCTGCTGCGCGACCGGCCCGGCCAGCTCGCCGGCACCTTGTCCGGCGGCGAGCAGCAGATGCTCGCGATGGCGCGCTCGCTCACGACCGAACCCGCGCTGTTGCTCCTCGACGAGCTGTCGATGGGCCTCGGGCCGGTGATCGTGCGCAACCTCTACGAGTCGGTCGCTGGGCTCGCGGCCGAGGGCATCTCGATCCTGCTCGTCGAGCAGTTCGCTCGCGTCGCCCTCCCCGTGGCCGACTACGTCGGGATCATGGTGCAGGGCCAGATCCGGCACTGCGGCGAGCCGGGCGACATCGTGGACGACCTCGACGCCGCCTACCTCGGGGGCTCGGCCGCGTGACGAGGTCGCGCCGCGGGCTGGTCCCGATCCTCGCCGGCGTGGTGCTGCTCACCGCGCCCCTCTGGCCGAGCGCTGCTGGCGCCGAGGACGCAGAGCTCGTCGGCTTCACGTTCACCGCCGACTCTGACGCCGTCACCCAGACGGGCGGCGACCCATCGAGCCAGGGCTACCCACAGGCGCAGTCCCGGTCAGGTCACACCGAGGCCAGGTTGGACACCGGACCGAACGGCTACGCGCTCGCCAGCAGCGAGTGGCCGGGGGGGTTCCTCGGCAACGTCGGGAGCCTGGCGCAGGTGTTCGGCGCGCCGGAGGAGGCAGGAGCGGCGAACTACCCTGTGCGCGCCGAGGCCCAGTCGTCCGGCCCCACCAGTGTCGAGCAGGCGGGCGCCTCCGCGAAGGCAGAAGGCGGCGACGCGCTCGCGCTCGTCGACGTCGACGGGTACGACGGCGGGGGCAGCACCGCGTTCTCCTTCGGCGACGTGCACACCGAGAGCCGCACGACCCTCGACGTCACCCGCGGCATCGCGAAGGCCACGGCGGTGGTGTCGGACATCTCGTTCGGCGACGGCACCATCCAGATCGACTCCGTCACGACCGTCGCGGAGGCGGCGACGGACGGCCGGACCGGCACGTCATCAGGATCGACCCTCGTGAGCGGTGCGACAGTGGCGGGTCGGCCCGTGCGGATCGACGAGTCGGGCGTCCGCGCCGGTGACTCGACGAGCCCCAACCCGGCCGATGCCATCGCGCAAGCGTTGACCGACCAGGTGCTGACGCACTTCGAGGAGGGCGTCAAGGTGACGATGTTCGTCACCAAGCCCCGAAGCCGCAGCGAGGGCAACGTGCAGGAGTACCAATCCGGGTCACTCGTCGTGCTCATGGAGCTGGGCGACCCGAGTGCCGGCTCGGGAGGTACAGGCGCCTTCGTCATCGGCGGCTCGAACGCGTTCGTCCTCGCGACGCCGGGGATCGCGCTGACCGCTGCGACGCCGTCGGATGCGGCACCGTCGAGCGGCATCTTCACCCCGCTGCCAAGTGATGCCACCGGCGGACAAGCGGTACCGAGCCCATCCGAAGCACCGGTCGCAGTGCCGGTGCCGAGCACGCCCGACGAGATCGCGACCACATCACCGATCACCGCGCTCTCACGGTTCGCGGGCCTGCCGTTCATCATGCCCTTCTTCGTCCTGCTCGGCAGTCTGCTCGCGGGCCGCGGGCTCCATCAGCTTCACGAGGTCGTCGTCGCCGGATCGGCGGGGGCCTGTCCCCTGAGGAACGAGGTCACGTGACCATGACTTCGACGCGCCTTCGGCGCCGTCGTTGCCGGCTGCTCGCTGGCTGGTCAACACCGTTCGGCACCCGCTGGGTCTGGTCCCTAGACGGCGCCGTGCCGAACCCTGTCGATCCCGACGCCGGACTGCTGGACCCTGAGGATGTGCCGAGGTGACAGCCGGCGCGCTCGCCGGCAACAGCCGCCAGGCCCGGCTCACGTCCGCCGTCGCTCGGCTCAGGACGCGCGTCACCGGTAGCAGCGCCGAGCGCTGGTTCCGCATCGCCGGCCCCGCGCTCATGCCACTCGGCGCGCTCGTGATCTTCCTCGGCTGGTACGGCGCCGCACACACGACGCGGCTCTTCCTGCAGATCCCCTACCTGATCTCCGGTGGGATCTTCGGCCTCGGCCTCATGTTCGCCGGCGGCTTCGTCTACTTCGCGCGGTGGATGACCGACCTGCTCCTCGAGACCAGGCAGCAGGCGGCCGACGCCGAGGCCACCGCGGCGCGCACGGCCGCCGCGCTCGAGCGGATCGAGGCGCTGCTCCGCGACGGGGCCAGGGGCTCGACCGCGGTGGGCACGGACGCCCGCCTCGTCACGACGGCGAACGGCCGTCTCGTCCACCGCCCCGACTGCCGGATGGTCGTCGGCCGGGCGGTCACGCCGGTGCCCGCGGGCGTCACCGACCGCGACGCCTGCGGCATATGCACGCCGGACGTCGCTACCGAGCCACGCGCCGAAGGCACCCCACTCGGGACGTCATAGGGTCGTGTGCGACGACGCAGTCGGCGCCGAGCGAAGCGAGCCGGCGACAGCCGGATACGACCCTGTGACGACTACCGTCGCCACGACACCACGTCCCGAGGAGGCACGTTGACCGTCACCGAGAGCGCTCCGCAGACGATCCACCGCGGGGAGTCCGATCTCCCGTTCGTCGATGTCGGCGATGGGATGAAGCTGCAGCTGCTGCAGGTCGACCTCGCGACGGGCATCTGGGTCGTCCGCAACCAGTTCCCGCCCGGCTCGATGGTGCAGACCCACAAGCACACCGGTCATGTCTACGCGTTCACGCAGTGCGGCAGCTGGCACTACCTCGAGTCACCTGAGGCGGTGAACAACGCAGGGTCGTATCTCTACGAACCGGCGGGGTCGGTGCACACGCTGCACGTGCCGGACACCAACGACGGCATCACCGACGTCTGGTTCACGATCTACGGCGCCAACCTCAACCTCGACGCCGACGGAAACGTCGAGATGGTCATCGACGCCCACGGCATGCTCGAGCTGTACCGGATCTTCTGCGAGGCCGAGCACGGCATCTCGGACCCACCGGTCATCGTCATCAACAGCTGACCCCAATCCGTTCTGGCGGTGAAAGCGCGCCACCCGTGGCGCGATTCCACCGCCAGTTCGAGTCAGCCTCCGTCCACCAAAGGCCTGATATGGCGCGAACCCACAACCTGGCCGATCTGTTCGAGGGTGCGGTCGACGAGCTCGGCGACCAGGACGCGGTGGTTGCCGGCGGCGCCGACGGACCGACCAGCAGGCGCAGCTACGCCGAGCTGGACGAGCGCGCCAACCGGGTCGCCCATCACCTCGTAGGTCTCGGCGTCGGCGCCGGCGACCACGTCGCGGTCCACCTGACGAACCGCGTCGAGTTCCTCGAGGTGACGATCGGCGTCTTCAAGCTGCGGGCGGTGCCCATCAACGCCAACTTCCGCTACACGCCCGACGAGCTGCGCGAGACGTTCGACGATGCGGAGGTCCGAGCGGTCATCACCGAGGACGTGCTCGCGGACCGCGCCGCCGCCGCCGCGCCGGATCTGCCGGTCCTCTACCTCGATCGCGACTACGAGGCGGCGCTGGCGGCGGCGTCACCGGACCGTCCATCACGAGTAGGCCGGTCGCCTGACGACCTCTACATCCTCTACACGGGCGGGACGACCGGCCGGTCGAAGGGCGTCATGTGGCGCCACGAGGACATCTTCTTCGGCGCGCTCGGTGGCCGCGGCACACCCCGTACTGGCCAAGCGGCGCTCGAGGATCCCGACCGCATCGGCGACTTCGTCCGCGCCGGCACCGGCATCACGCGGCGCCTGCCTCTGTGCCCGCTCATCCACGGCGGCGCCCAATGGATCGCGCTCAGCTGCCTGCTCACCGGCGGCACCTGCCTGCTGTTGTGCGACCGGTCCTTCGACGCCGGCGCCGCGCTCCGCTTCGCGAGCGACGAGGGGGCGGAGTTCCTCATGGTCATCGGTGACGCCGTCGCCCGGCCGCTGGCCGACGCCCTCGAGACCGACCCAGGCGCTTACGACCTGACAGCGCTCAGGCTCATCTCGTCGTCCGGCGCCATCCTCTCTCCAGCGGTGCAGGCCGCACTCGAGCGGCACCTCCCTGGGGTGAAGGTCATCGACCGCTTCGGCGCATCAGAGACCGGTGGGCAGGGCAAGATCCGGCGCCGTCCGGGAGCCGGGCCGCTCAGCCTCATCGCCGATCGGGGCACCACCGTCCTCGGGGAGGACATGCGGCCGCTCGCAGGTGGGTCAGGGCAGCGCGGACGCCTCGCCCGCAGCGGCAACATCCCACTTGGCTACTGGAAGGACGCGGCCAAGACGGCCGAGGCGTTCCCGGTCGTGGACGGGGTGCGCTACTCCGTGCCGGGTGATCTCGCCACGATCGAGGCCGACGGCTCCATCACGGTGTTCGGGCGCGGCTCGATGGTCATCAACACGGGTGGCGAGAAGGTCTTCCCCGAAGAGGTCGAAGCCACGATCAAGAGCCATCCGGCGGTGTTCGATGCGCTCGTCGTCGGCGTGCCCCACGAGCGCTTCGGCGAGCAGGTCGCCGCCGTCATCGCGCCGCGAACCGGCGTCGACGCGCCGTCCGCCGCCGCGCTCGCGGCGCACTGCCGCGAGCACCTCGCCGGCTACAAGGTGCCGCGCGTCGTCGTGGCGGTGGACGAGGTCAGGAGGACCGTCACGGGTAAGCCCGACTACGCGTGGGCCCGGGGCGTCGCACTAGGGTCGCACTAGGGTGACACGAGCGTTAGATCCGGGAGCGGGGGTGCGGTGCGGCTGACCTACGACGAGCGGACCGAGGCCTTCCGCGAGGAGTTCCGGCGCTGGCTCGACGAGCACCTGCCCGACCCCGCCGACACCACCGAGGGCCAGACCTCGAGTGCCGGAGCGCCCCCGTGGGCGCGGGCGTTCCAACGCAAGATGTTCGACGACGGCTGGCTCGTCCCCGGCTACGCGAAGGAGCTCGGGGGGCGCGACGCCGACCTCTTCGAGCAGATGGTGCACCTCCAAGAGCTGGCCGACCGCCGGATCACGCGCAGCTTCAACCCGCAGGGGCTCGGCATCGTCGCACCGTCGATCATCAGCTACGGCGACGACCGCCAGCGCCGCGAGTACGCGGTGCCGATCCTGCGGGCCGAGATGATGGCGGCGCTCGGCATGAGTGAGCCCAACGCCGGCAGCGACCTCGCCAGCCTCACGACCAAGGCGGTGCTCGACGGCGACCGCTTCATCGTCAACGGCCAGAAGGTCTGGACATCCGGCGCCCACGACGCCGACGTGCTGCTCGTGTTCGTGCGGACCAACCCCGAGGTCCCCAAGCACCGTGGCATCTCGGCGCTCATCATCGAGACCGACACGACGGGTCTCGAGCGGCGACCGTTCGCCGACATCACCGGCATCGACCACACGGACTTCAACGAGGTGTTCTTCGACGACGTCGCCGTTCCGCGAGAGAACCTCGTCGGCGACCTGCACGACGGTTGGCGGATCTGCACCGGTGCGCTCGGCCACGAGCGGGCGATGCTCTGGGTCATGTGGTCCGAGGGGCTGGAAACGATGATCTCGGACTTCGCGAACCAGATCGACGGGACCCCGCGCGCCGACGACCCGATCACGCGCGACCGGTTCGCCAAGGTGCTCATGGACGCCCAGGCGCTCAAGCTGCTCGGCTACCGAGGACTGGCGAAGCTGCAGCGCGGTCTCGTGCCAGCGGAGCAGTCGATCCTGAAGATGCTCGGCTCGGAGGGCCAGCGCGAGATCGCACTCCTCGCGTTGGAGTCCCTCGGCGCAGGCGCCCTCGACCAGGCGGCGCCGACGGCAGACCGCAACGTCTACGGCAGCCGCCAGCCCGCCAGCTGGTTCGAGCGCTACCTCTTCGGCTTCGCGGGGACGATCTCGGGCGGCACCAGCGAGATCCAGCGCAACATCATCGCCGAGCACACCCTCGGCCTCCCACGGTGACGTGGACTTCGAGCTGACGTCGGACCAGGTCGAGCTGCAATCGGCGGCACGGTCGATCCTCGACAAGGAGTGCCCGCCGGCGGTCGTCCGCCGCTCGGTCGAGACCGGCGAGAGCGGGGACGCGTTATGGGCGACGCTGTGCGGCCTCGACTGGCCGGGCCTGGCGTTGCCGGAGGACCTCGGAGGGTTGGGGTCGTCGTGGGTCGAGCAGGCGATCGTCATCGAGGAACTCGGCCGAGCGGTCGCGCCGGGACCGTTCCTCGCCACCGTCACCCAGTTCGCGCCGGCGGTGTTGGAGGCCGGCAGCTCCGAACAGCACAAGCGGTGGATCAGCCGCATCGCCGCGGGCAAGCTGACCGGCGCGCTCGCGATCGACGAGGGCGCCGGCACGTGGTCGGCGGAGGATGTCCACGCAACGGCCACACCCGACGCCGGCGGCTATCGACTCGCGGGGACGAAGCGCTTCGTCATCGACGGCGCCACCGCCGACGAGATCGTGGTGGCGGCGCGGCTCGACGGCGAGGTGGTCTTGTTCGTCGTGCCCGGTGACGCGGTGATCGCCGAGGAGCTCGCACCGATCGATGCGACGACGCGCCACGCCGACCTCGACCTCGACGGCGTGCGCGTCGACGGCGACCGCGTGCTGGCGGTCGGATCGGCGGAGGACGCGCTCCGGCGCACGCTCGAGGAGGCGGTCACCGCGGTCGCGATCTCGACGGTTGGCACCTGCGAGCGCATCCTCGACATGGTCGTCGCCTACGTCAAGGAGCGTGAGCAGTTCGGCGTGCCGATCGGCTCCTTCCAAGCGGTGAAGCACAAGCTCGTCGACATGTACCGCGACGTCGAGCGGGCGCGGGCGCTCGGCTACTTTGCCGCGCTCTGCATCGCCGAGGGTGACGACCGGCGCTCGCTCGCGGCGGCGATGGCGAAGGCCTCGGCCGGTGAGTGCCAGCAACGCGTCGTGCAAGACGGGCTGCAGCTCTTCGGCGGCGTCGGTTACACGTGGGAGAACGACCTGCACCTGTACCTGCGGCGCGCGAAGGTGGGCGAGCTGCACCTCGGCACCGCCGCGCACCACCGCCAGCGCGTCGCCGCGCTCTACCTGGAGGGACGACGATGATGTGAGCGTTCTTGCGGCAGTTTTCGATGGTCTTCGTCGACAACTGCCGCAGGAACCGCCTCAGCCGATGCGGATAGGCAGCTTGCGGGGGCCGCGGACCTGGCCACCGGCCCACACGACGGCGTCGGGGTCGGCGAGGTGGAACGTCGGGAACGCCTGCAGCCAGACCTCCAGGGCGACCCGCAGCTCCATGCGGGCCAGGTGGGAGCCGGCGCAGCGGTGGATGCCGAGACCGAACGCCGAGTGGCGGTTGATCTCGCGGTCGATGATGACCTTGTCGGCATCCTCGAACTCGTCCGGATCGCGGTTGGCGGAGGGGAACGACAGCAGGATCCAGTCGTCGGCCTTCATCGGGCAGCCGTTCCAGTCCATGTCCTGCTTGACCAGCCGGGCCATGGTGACCGGCGCGTAGGCGCGCAGCAGCTCCTCCATCGCAGTCGGCAGCAGCTCTGGTTCGCCAACCAACCGCTCGCGGTCCTCGGGGTGGCCGGCGAGGTGCCACAGCGACGCGCCGA
>CAYSAC010000140.1:0-5724 GCA_964428815.1 uncultured Acidimicrobiaceae bacterium
GTGTTTCCTGTTTCCGCACGCAGAAACGCGCGGGTTGGAACCCAACGAAGCGGGTCGGAATCCTCCTCCGGCACGCATCTCGAGGACACGGCCACCCTCGGCCTTGAGGACGCCGGTCGTAGCCGGCCTCACTGCTTCGAAGTAGCTCGTCCATGTCACATCCATGTCACGGGCGGGGACGTTCGGGCTCGTCCGCCGACATCCAGTCACCCCGGTTGACCTGCAGTTTCTCGCCGGGGACGTCCGCTGACGTCCGTTCGCGAGGGCCTGCAAAGCCCTGTACACCGGTTCGATTCCGGTCGCCGCCTCCATCAAGTTCTCCCTGGTCACGTGCGGTGCACAGGGCTTTCGCTCGCTCCGCTCGCTGAGGGTCCATCCCGCGCCCATCCCGCGCGGGAACTGCGGCTACGTCAGGGGTGCGAACGCACCTGGCTCGTCGGCGAGCCGGCTCTCGAAGCGGCGGAACAGCACATCGTCGTCCGCTACGACGTCGGCGTACCGGCTGTCAGCTTCGAACTCGACCCGCTCAGCCGCTTCAAGGTCCACATTGACGTCGACGCGTGCGGCCTCTCGTTGAACCCATTCGATGACCGACGCCGCGTCGTCGAGCCCGAAGTAGCGGTAGCCAGCGATCGCGCGCGCGATCTCGTCGTCGGAGTGGTGCTCGACGGAATGAAGGAGCCCGCCGTTCATCGCGACGTTGTGAAGGCTCATCAGGTCGGCGAGCGCGATCCCCCTCGGCAGGAAGATTCACCGCCCCCTTCCATAACCGCTCGATTCCAGATTCGATCGACCTCAGAGAGCCCTGTGGCCTGAGTCTCGACCGAGTCTTGCTTTGAACGCCGCTTGAACCCGGACACCGACGAGCGGGCTACGAGGCGGCTGGCACTTCGACGATGGTGGTGCCGGTGGACGTCGGCGGCGGCACGGGCTCGCCGGCTTCCCGCATTCCCTCGATATGGAACTCGATCGCCTCCCGGATCAGCTTCTCGACCTGGGCGATGCTCTTGCCAGCGGCGATGCAGCCTGGCAGCTCGGGCACGTAGGCCGAGTACGAGTCGCCCTCGCCTTCGATGATCACTGCGTAGCCCGTCATCGTCCTGATCCTTTCAGCCCAGCCTGGCGCAGCATGTTGGCGAGCGTTCCAGGCCGTACGTCTGCTCCGAGGTTACCGGCGACGGTAACCCTGCCGGGCTTGATGGCGTGGATGAACTGGCGATGACTGCCGCGTTGTCGGGCGAGCACCCAGCCGTCGTTCTCGATCAGTTTGATCACCTCGCGCACCTTCATGGCTCGGGGATCGCGTCGTCGAGGTACGCGGCGATCTCGCGGTCGCGTTGTTCGGTGGCGTGTTGGTAAATGAGCGCGGCTCGCGGTGAGGCGTGGCCGATGCGGGCCATCAGCTCCTTGGTTGTGATGCCCGGCATGCGAGCCGTCAACGTGGCCGCGTGGTGGCGGAGGTCGTGGATGCGGAGGCCCTCGGGTGCGTCCGCTGCAGTCCGGGCTGCTTGCCACTCCTTCGAGAGCAGGGCTCGGGTGATCGGCTCGCCTCGCGGACCGGTGAACAGCACGCCGGCCTCGCCCGGCTGGCCGTAGTTGGCGAGATGCTTCTCGAGCGCTTCGACGACGACCTTCGGAAGGCTGACGGTCCGCTGGCCGGCTTCGGACTTCGGTCCGGTCACGATGCGGCCCTGACCGACGACCTGCTGCGCCTGGACGAGAACCGTGAGGCGCGCGTTCTCGAGGTCGACGTCGCAGCGACGGAGCCCGAGCAGCTCGCCGGTCCGCAGACCGACGAAGCCAGCGACGATCACCAGCGCTCGGAGGCGCGCGCTGATCGAATCAGCGAGCTTGAAGACGAGCGCTGAGTCGATCATCGGACGCTCGTCGGCGCTCTCGCTGCCACCGCCGCGGATGCGACAGGGGTTGCGCACGATCAGCTCGTCGTCGACAGCCGTGTTGAGGATCGCTCGGAGTAGCCGGTAGCTCTTCGCTGCCTGATCACGGCCGGCGCTCGCCGACACCTTCGAGTACCAGTCGCGCACGACCGACGGCGTGACGCGCGCCAGTTCGTATTGACCGATCGTCGTCTCGATGTTGCGCGAGAGCAGACCGGCGTAGCCCTGCTTCGTCATCGGCGCGAGTGGCTTGCCCTTGGCGAGGCGAGTGTCGAGCCACCGCTTGGCGAAGTCGACGAGCTTCTCCCGCCCGCGACGAGGATCAGCGACCAACCCGGTGAGCCGCGCGGCCTCGATCTGTCGGACCCGGTTGTCGGCGTCCTGGCGCCGCTTGAAGGCTTCCTCGACTGCCCGGCCGCCCGCGCGGTAG
Organism: uncultured Acidimicrobiaceae bacterium; assembly: GCA_964428815.1. Taxonomy (GTDB): domain Bacteria; phylum Actinomycetota; class Acidimicrobiia; order Acidimicrobiales; family CAYSAC01; genus CAYSAC01. The sequence goes on from CAYSAC010000140.1 coordinate 2,329, forward strand.
CGGACGTCGTAGCGCACCTCTCCAGACGCTGTGCGCCGCTTCGAGATCGAAGCCATCCGTCAGTCCTTCGTGAGATCGGTGAAGGGCAGCGGAGGCTGCGAGGCGCTCCTCTGGCGAGGCGCTGAGCGAATCCTACGGCGAGGGGGTGACACCAACGCGTCGACGTAGCGGTGCACGGCGACGAGCGGGACTCGAGCTGACCGGCCGATGTGGACGACTTGGAGCTCGCCGGCAGCGATCAGCTCGTACGCCGTCGTCCGGCCGACTCCGAGCATCGCCGCCGCCTCGACGACCGTCAGCAGCAGCCGCTCGCGCTCCTCCAGACTCCCGAGATGACCCATCGCTATATCCACGTACGCTCGCGAGCCCGAAAGCGCGACGCGTTTATCGAATGCCGATCAGCACGCGCCAAGCGACCGCTCGAAGAAGCACACAGACTTGCCGTTATCGCAAAGCGACAACGGCAGGCAGTCGGCAGCGTGCTGTCAGCTCGTCGATGCAGCGGGCGAGACATGCGCCGAACGGCTGCCCTGTCCTGCTACCAGCCGAGGTCGTCTCGAACCTGTTGCGCCGTGAGTTGGAGGCGCCCGTAGTTGACGATCTCGACGACGAGGGCGCCCTGTCCGTAGAAGGCTTCGTCGTCAGCGCGAATGCGCACAGCCGCTAGGTACTCGACGAGCAGTTCGCGATCGAACCGCTTGCGGATCATCCGCTCTGAGTAGCGGTCAACCTTCTCGAACTCCTGTTGCTCGCCGTATAGGTGCCAACTCCAACGTCCATCCTCTGCGTGCGCGGTGATGGACCGGACTCCCATCAGGGGCGGACTACCGCTTGGCCCGATGATCTCCAGGCTCGTCTGGGCGTGCCCCGGCCCGTATCGGGGCGCATGGGTTGCGTGAAGCACTCGATGTTCATCGAGGCCGCGAGGTACGGCGCGGCCGAGGACGGGTCACCTCCATGGCGGTCGTTGTTCATGTACGCGGTCCATTCGCCGCAGTCGAACAGCACCTCCCGCGTCCAGGGCGCCTCGAAGGGCTCAAGAGCCTTCACGACGTCAGGGAAGACAATCTGATGCTCGATCGCCGTCTGGCCGAGGGATCGTCTCCAGTCGGTCAGGTGAGACAAGACGTCAGCGAACGACGCGCGCAGGAAGCTCGTCGTGACACCGGCAGGCCGCAGAACCCCACCGAGCAACAACCCGTTCGGAGGCGATGTGGCTCGGGCCGGCACAAACGCATACTCCCTGCCCGATCGGATGCCCCGCTGCTGTAGACGACGCCGCTCCGCCGGTATGTCTCCCATCAGCGTCCATCCGCGGTCGCAGTCGCTCGCCGGCGTTCGCCGATGTCCGCACGAATCGTGAGCGAAGATGATGACGTGAAGCGTTCGACGGCCGTGGGGCACCTCGTCGAGATGGCCGAGGTCGCAACTGAGCGTCTCACGCTGCGCGGTGGCGACATCGGATGGCCGCTCGAGGAGCTCTGGGCGGCTGGAGAGTTCCTTGATGCAAGCGACTCGATGGAACACGGCACGGTGATCCTCCTTCTCGATGTCCCCAGGGAGGATCTTCCGTTGAAGGCGATCCACCCTGCAGGCGAGTGGATTGGCGACCTGCTCCGCCTCTGCAAGCGGCCGATGTTCTGGTCGTATCGGTCCATGGCGGATCCGCCGTGGAGCGGCGAGCACAGCCGCGTCGTGCGCTTCTGGTCAGCGGCCGAAGGGCTCGACTCGGCCGTGATCGATTCGCTTCAGGCCGGGCAGCCGAAGGACGTCGACGTCATCGCACCGTCCGACGATGAACTCGCTGCACAGCTCCGACACGAGCTCGTGAGATCGAGAGCGCACTTGCGATCGGTGGTTGACGGGTACTGGGACCGGGACTGGCGACACGAACATCGGAACCCAGAGGATCATCTCTGGCGGGCGGCTTCGGCTCTGTCGGAGATCCAAGACGCCCTCGACCAACGCGGCGCGAGCGCTTGATCACCCGCTGACGCCTCGTCGGCTTCGCGGGGGAGGCCTATAACCGGTGCACGTGTCCGGCTGAACATCTGATAGTCCGCCACCGTGCTATTATCACTTAACGAAGAAAGTGATAGTGGAGGAGCGGGACGATGTCACCTGCGAAATCTGATGAGACCTCATGGCCGGCCGTGAGCACAGAGACCCTCGCGTGGGAACCGACGATCGCCACCGTGCCGCTCTCTCGCAGCGTCCGGCATCGGCACCGCGGCGACTACGAGGCCGCTGTCGTCCCCGAGATCGCTCGGCGCAACGTGGCGCTGCCAGGAGACCTCGCAGCCCAAGTTGAGGAGGCGGCAGCGGAGATCGCCCGCTTCGACGCGGACCTAGGCCATGAGATCGCGCCGTTCAGCGCCGTGCTACTGCGATCGGAGTCGGCAGCGTCCTCCAAGATCGAGAACCTGACCGCATCGGCGCGCGCAATCGCCGAGGCCGAGCTCAACCCGCACTCTCGCGGAAACGCGTCGCTGATCGTGGCGAACGCCAGATCGATGGTGGCCGCGATCGCTCTCGCCGACCGGATCGACGCGAAGGCCATCCTGGATATGCACGAGGCGCTCCTCGCCGACAGCGCACCCGACATCGCCGGACGCTGGCGGGACGAGCAGGTGTGGGTCGGCGGCGGTGACTTCGGACCGCACGGCGCGCTGTTCGTGCCGCCGCATCACACTCGAATCGAGGGTGCGATCGACGATCTGCTGGGCTACGTCGAACGCGACGACGTTCCGGTGCTCGCTCAGGCGGCCATTGCTCATGCGCAGTTCGAAACGATCCACCCGTTTCCGGATGGCAATGGACGGACTGGGCGCGCACTTCTGCACGCGCATCTTCGCAACAAGGGACTCACACGCAATGTCACCGTGCCGGTCTCCGCTGGGCTCCTCGTCGACACCGACGCGTACTTCAACGCGCTCACCAGATACCGGGCGGGTGAGCCCAGAGAGATCATCGAGCAGGTCGCACGTGCGGCACTCACAGCGATCGAAAATGGTCGGGAGCTCGTCGATGAGCTGCGCGCAACGCGGCAAGCCTGGCAGGAGCGAATCAAGGCTCGGCGCAACGCAACCGCGTGGAGGATCGCGGATCTGCTGCTGCGCCACCCTGTCGTGAACGCGCAGACGATCGCGACCGAACTCGAGATCATCGGACCAAACGTCTACCGATCGCTTCGGCCACTCGTCGAAGCCGGCGTGCTCGTCGAGTTCTCCGACAAGAAGCGCAATCAGCTGTGGCGTGCCCCGGAAGTCCTGGCAGCCCTGGACAACTTCGCGACGCGTGCAGGACGGCGAGCAAGAGCGAGACATTGATCGTCTCGGCGTCCCCAACAGCACGCGCGAGACCGGCCAATGAATGGCAGGACTGACTGATGGCTGC
>CAYSAC010000140.1:5824-7750 GCA_964428815.1 uncultured Acidimicrobiaceae bacterium
AACGTGTCGCGGATCGAGAAGGGCACACAGATGCAGCTCTCGACCCTCCGCAGCTACATCGAAGCCCTCGGCGGACGGCTCGAGGTCTCTGCCCTGTTCGACGACGAGCGATTTCCCGTGACCGTCAGCGACGAGTAGCACCAGCGAGCGCGGCCGCACCTGCGAACCGTGGATGGGGTCCGAGGCTCAATCCTCGGCGCTCCGGTTCAGCAGCGCCGAACGGCAGTTCGGGCGTCCCTACTTCGTGCCGACGATGCAGCGGGCCACGCCCGGAATCCTTACCTTGCCGTCTTCTTCGTAGGTGCTGACCTTGGCGATCACGGCCTTCGCGATCCGCTCCCGCGCCGGTTCGTCGACCTGCTGAAGCGCCGCAACTGCGAGCGAGACGTGCTCGCTGATCATCTCCCAATACTGCGCGGGCGATCGCGTCACGAGTTCGACGTCGACGTTCCACTCGGCAACGTCGCGCAGCCCCGCGCCCTCGTACAGCGCACTGACGTATCCCGGGGCCGCGCACCGGAACATGTTCGGCCCGTCCGGGTCGGGTGGCGCCACCACCGCCTCGGTCGCGATTGCCTGCATGGCGATCGTCGTCCACGGGTTTTCCTCGGGCTTGATCCATACCGACGAGCAGAGACGTCCGCCCGGCTTGAGTACGCGTGCGAACTCGGCGGTCGCTTTGGCGACGTCGGGAAAGAACATGTACCCAAAACGCACAGAGACGCTGTCGAATGTGGCGTCGTTGAACGGCAGATCATCGGCGCTGCACACCTGCGTCTCGATATTGGCGACCCCTTGCGCCCTGGCTCGTCGCGCGGCTATGTCCAGCATCTCCGCTACGAGGTCGGTCAGCACGACGCGTCCCTTCGGCGACAGTCTTGCGATGCTCAAACCCGGCTCACCCGTCCCAGCGGCAATGTCGAGATGCTGCTGATCTTCAGCGATGTCGAGACGCTCGATCATCGCAGCGCCGACCGGGCCCAGCTGATCCATGATGACCGAGTCCCACTTCTCCCAGCCCGCAGAGAGCCCGGCCCACATCGCTCGCTGAACGTCTCGGATCTCATCGGGGCTCGGCATCGGCCCTCCCTCTATCGATGCATCCACCGAACACGAAGGCACTCCTTGGCGGGAGTGCATAATGCCCGATCTGTGTCGCGATGCCTGGGCTCCATCCCGCGTCCATCCCGCGGTCGCAGTCATTCGCATGTGTTCGCCGACGTCCGCGCATGTCCTGTGACCAGCAGGTTCTTTCGAGGACGGTCCTTCAGACCGCCGGAGGAAGAACCTGCAAAGCCCTGTACACCGGTTCGATTCCGGTCGCCGCCTCCAACGAATGGGCTGGTCAGGATAGGTTTTTGGGCTCGAAATCGGCGTTGAAATCTGGCCGAAGATCGGCTCCATGTCACGCCTATGTCACGGCACGGTCCGTAGCGACGTCCGCACCGAGCTTGTGCGGCACGCTGAGAGCCTTCCGCACGCGCGACGGTTCCGCGCCCCCGCGGCGCATGCCTCCTTGCGGTTGACAGGTCCTCCGCCAACGGGCATCGAGGATGTAGACCCACGAACGGTGATACGAAAACTCCCGCTTCGGACCGAGCATCCGCCCGACGACGCGACCGTCGTCTTGCGTGCCGGGGTCATGGGGGCCGAGGGCTTACGGCGATCAGCTCAGCGAATGTTCGACGCGACGCAGTCTTCGGCATCTCGGTGGAAGCGGTGCTCGATCAGACTGTGCTGGATGCATGCAGAGGCAGTGAGCGGATCGCCAGCTATCGACAGATCCGCTTGTCGACCTTCGGCCGGCTCCGCACGGCCGGCTTCGCGCTCCTGGCCGGGTCACCTCGCTGACCTCAGCGAGGTGACCCTGGCCCGCTTGACCACCAGTTTCGATGATCCGATCCCGAACCCTGCTGGGCCCCGGGA
>CAYSAC010000141.1:0-7660 GCA_964428815.1 uncultured Acidimicrobiaceae bacterium
GCGCCGCCGCCGCGGCATGGCCTACGGCCGGTTCGCAGCCTGGTGGGCGACCGCGTGCATCGCCGGCGTCGAGGATCCGTGGCCGCCCGACCCGTCCGACCTCGGCGTCGCGCTCGCCGAGCTGCGGTTCTGGCTCTGGGACGCCGCCGAGCCGACCACTGGCTGGAGCCTGCACCTCGCGGTCGAGGATCCCGAGGAGCACCTCGCCTGGGCGATCGCGGCCATCGACGCCGACTGACGCGCATCGCGAAGACAGAACACGACCGAAACGGTCACGTTCGCCCTGCGCGTTCAGCGAATGCTGGCCTGCCGCTCCCCGACCTGCAGCTGGAACGGCGTTGTTCGGCGCAGCGTGCCAAGGTCCCCGCCGGTCCCATCCGTCGCCGACCAGCGCACGCTCCACACCACGGTCACCGCCGCGTCGTACACCCCGCCGGTGCGACCCGTCGATGCGACCGAGTACAGATGGCCGCAGTCGGTCGTGCGGGCGCCGTCGGTGTACGGCGTTCCCGGTCCCTCGCAATGCACGGTCTTGCCGTCACCCATCTTCCACTCGGTCGCCACCGGTGTGGCCGTGACCGTCGCGCTCAGCCCTGGCACCGTCGCTGTCGCCGAGGCAGGCTGCCACCCGGCCTGGTCCACCCAGAGCCATGTCTTCACGCCCACGAGCTGTTCCGCGTCGACCGGCGGATTCGCCTGCGGCTCGGGGAACTCGAGGATGACCTCAGCCCGCGCCATGACGGCGAGCTCGGCCCCAGACACCACGGGGACCCCAGGCTCGTAGGTGAACAGCCGGAAGCTGAGCTCCTGACCCGCGAGGTTGTAGCAGTTGCGCCAGTAGAGCTGACCCTCGACGAACGAACTCACTTGAAGCCCCACGCCGGGGATCTGTGGGATGCCGCCCGACGTTATGAACGGGGCATCGAAGTAGAAGCAGGTCACGCCGCCGGTGCCGCGCCGGCCTGACCGACCGTCGCTGTTGTTGTCCTCCCCAGGCGACGACGCACCAACGCTCCCACCGTCTTCTGTCTGTTCGCCGGACGCCGTTGGCCGTGACTCCGATTGTCCTTCCGGGCACCCCACACAGGCGTGTGCGGGCAGCGGCAAGGCCAGGGTTCCGATCAGGACAGCTGCTACGACGACGAACCGGCGCACGCCGCAACCCCCTGCTGCTGATCGGTGATGTCGATCGAAACGACCTTCCACAGGCCGTTCTCTCTTGTGAGACGCGCCTCGATCGACAAAGTGACCACCTGCGCGTCAACAACCTCACCCGTCGCCGTGTTGACAATGAGTCCGTCGTCGACGTTGCAGTCGCTAACAACGGCCCTGTCGCCCGCGACCGACACGACGCGGGCGTCGTGTTCGTACTTCGCATCGGGCGGTAGGCGATAGGACTTCCCCTCCATCGCGTTCTGTTGGATGAGGGTGATCAACGCTGCGAGTCGATCCCCCGTCGTGCGCTGCGGGATCTCAGGATCGGCGGGGTTCGGTGGATCGTTCACTCGCAGCACCATCGACCAGTACGACTGATAGGCGACCATCACCTCGCGTTCGATGACGTCGTCCCCAGAGCTCCTACTGGTTGACGAGGCTGTCGCGCTGCTGCGCCCGGTTCGTATTGTTGTCGTAGTAGGTCCTGATGCGTCGCTGGCACCACCGCACGCTGACGCCAGAACTACGAGGGCAGCCACCGAAGTCAAGATCCTTGGAGGCAGCATCACACTAGTTTTCATGCAATTTCGACCTGCCGCAAGCCCCGCACGACAGAATGATTCGACCTTCTGAGGTACTGGTCCTCTGGCGGCTACTTGCGACGGACCTGATCGAGCCTGATGACTGGCTGCTCGGCGGAGGCCAGCCGACCGACCTCCTGCGTTCCGAGCCAGGTGACGAACTGCTCGGCCGGCAGCGCGCGACTGATCAAGAAACCCTGAGCCTGTTCACAGCCAAACTCCTTCAGCCGGTCCCACGCCTCACGGTTCTCCACGCCCTCAGCGACAGTGCGCAGGCCGAGGTTCTTGCTCAGCTCGACGAGCGACCGGACGATGACGGCGTCGTGTTCGTTGACCGTCATCGACGACACGAAGGAGCGGTCGATCTTCAGCTCCGACACCGGAAGTCGGCGAAGGTGCGCAAGCGAGGAGTAGCCCGTACCGAAGTCGTCGACCGAGAGCCGGACGCCGAGGTCGTGCAATCCGTTCAGGATCTCCATCGAGCGCTTCGACTCGCTCATGACGGTGCTCTCGGTGAGCTCAAGGGTGAGCACACCCGGCGGCAGGTTGAGCTCTTCGATGATCGTCCCGATGTCCTCAACGAGGTGCTGATCCAGGAGGTTGCGGGCGGACAGGTTTGCGGCGACCGTCAGGTCATGCCCCGCGGCGCGCCAGGCCCGGCACTGCTCCAAGGCGTTCCGCACGACGTAGAGCGTGAGTGGCCGGATGACTCCGGTGTGCTCCGCAGCAGGAATGAACTGGGCCGGGCTCATGTTCCCGAGCCTTGGATGCTTCCATCGCACGAGAGCTTCTGCCCCGCGAACGACGCCATCCTCAACCGAGACCTTGGGCTGGACAAACACCTCAACTTGGCCGAGGTCAATTGCCTCTTTCAGTTCCGCCGCGAGCGCTAGTCGGCGAGGAGCATAGGGATCGCGGTCGGTGCTGTAGATCTCGACTCCTGAGCGTTCGAGCCGGGCCACATATGTCGCAGCATCAGCTCGTTGAAGGAGAATCTCGGCGCTTGAAGCGTGCTCGGGGTAGCAGGCGACTCCGATGCTGGCACCGAGGGCAAGCGAAACCCCCTCGCTCGTGAACGGTGTATCGAAAGCAGAAGCCAGCCGCTCAGCGAGTTCAGCGGCTTGTGACGCCTCGGCCATAGAGGGAAGCAGCACTGCAAACTGGTCACCTGCGAAACGAGCCAACATCGCCGCTGACGGCAGCATGCCGGCGACGCGCTCTCGGACCTCGAGGAGCAGACGATCACCCGTCGACGGTCCGAGCGTGTCGTTCACCTCCTTGAAGGTGTCGAGATCGAGAACGACAACCCCGACTGGTGCACTTGTCCGGCGAGCAGTGTCGATGGCTTCTGTCAACCGCTCCTTCAGCAGGATTCGGTTCGGGAGGCCCGTCGACGAGTCGTGCAAGGCTTGGTGGGCTCGTTCGTCCGCTTCGTGCTGGATCCTTGCGAACAAGCGGCCGTTGTCCAGAGCCACGCTGGCGTGGTTAGCCAGCGTCTGAAACACCTGTAGGTCTTCACTATCGAAGGTACTGATGGTTGCGAGCCTTCCAGCGACGACGAAGATCCCGGAGGGGCTTCCGTCAACCGTCACCGGCGCGGCCAAGACGTCCTTGGGACCGATCGCCTCCAACCACGCCGGCAGACCGTCGGCAGGGTTGATGAGACGGGCCTCGCCGGACGGTAGCAACTGCTCGATTTCGGCTTGCAGTTCCTCAGGACTCAACTCGGTCTTGCCCGGCTCCCCGTCAGTGAGTTCGATCCTTCGAGGACGTCCCTCGGCTAGCCATGGCGGGAGCAAGAGAGAGGAATGACCCGCTCTCATCATCATGCAGGCACCCTCGAGGACTGCAACCTCGACGTCTTGAAGGTCGAGGGGCCCACCTACCGAACGGGTGAAGTCGTGGAGAGCCTCCAGACCGCGATGGCGTTCCTGGAGTCCCATGTACGCGCGATACAGCGTGATGAGGACGGTCGCCACCCCGATGAGCAAGAGCACTGCACGCTCGTCCCCCCACAACAGCGTCAGCGCCGCCAAGCCAGTCGCGACGTTCGCGATGCACGCCACAACGCCGACCGTCATCACTCGGCGCACCAAGGAATGTCCCGGCCAGCCGCTTGAAACGGTGATCGCCGCAGTGACGAAGACTGCGCCGATTAGATGGCCAGTGAGAAGGGCCGCGAACGCCGCTACCCATGACCGAGGTTCGATCGGGTTGCCGCCGCCTAGAACCGAATGGAACACAGCCGCGACGGCAGTCGCCTCCAACGCGAACATCGACAGGTTGAAGAAGAGCTTCCTCGGAGACTGCCTCTGAATAACGCCTAGGACAACGATCCCAGCGAGCAGACGTCCGACGACTACGGAATGCGGAGTAGCCAGGCTCAGAGCGAGCACATAGGGAATCTCTGGGAATGTGATGGAGTGTGCATCCCCTCGGGACTCAAGATGAACACCCAGTAACTCCGAGGCCGCGAAGGCGGCGACGATTACCAGCCAGGGCAGCACGAACGGCGCGTCGGCGATCACCGCTGACCCGTCGAAGAAGAGCCGGTCGACTGCGAAGGCACCCACGAGCATCAGGAGCGACAGCGCCAACACGGCAGACGTCGGCGACCTCCTCCAGGGTGGCGGAGACTGGGCCTCGTCAGTCAGCTCGCTGCCGGCCACAGCCCCCCTTAGGTGTTCTGGCCCCGATCGGCCAAGCGTACGGAAACCTTCCACTTATCGCTAGACAGCAAAGAGCCCCGAGGGTATCCCTCGGGGCTCTTCGAGATGTTGTCCTGAGCCGCTAATGCCAGCTGTTGCCAGCGAACGCGGGCGCTGCGACGAGGAGAGTGGCGGCCGAGATACTCGCTGTTGCGAGCACGATCGAGATACGACGACGGAAACGGCGCGTCATCGGATCAGTGCCAGCTGTTCCCGGCGAAAGCCGGAGCGGCGACGGCCAACGTGGCGGCCGAGACGGTCAGCGTCGCGAGAGCGACTGAGATGCGGTTCCGAAGGCGGCGGGTCATGACTAGCGACCCCCCCACTCGACTCCGACTGTGGTGTTGGTGCTCATGGTGTGCTCCCTGGTTTGTGTTGTGTGCAGTGCTTCTCTTGCTGAGATGTCGTGCGAGCCGTCACTGAGAGTGGTTTTGACGCTACTTCCGCCTTCGCCATTCACGAGATGTCCGCCTCGTCTCGGTGGACTATACGGTTCTACGAATCCGGGTCAAGAGGGCTATTTGCCCTGCTCAGAACTACTACGCAACGTGATCGGCGCACTACGAATCGCAAGCAAATAAACCAAATACGGTGCGCAGGACCTCAACTACATAGCGTAAGGAGTTCACGTTCTGTGGCCGCTTCAAGACGAATCGAGCGCGCGTGGGGCGCGCGAGCGCACGCTTGGTGAGCCGACGCGCGCGAGGCGTCACACGGTCGGCAAAGGCCGCGATGACCGACACCCGGACTAGGCCATTGTGATCATTTCGTGACGGAGGCCTCGAACGGGCCTTCCGAGGCCGAACGAGGCCGAGGACGGATCAGCCGGAGACAGGCCCCAGAACCCGATCGAGGTACTGGTTGGCGAACCGGCTCTCGGGATCGAGCTCGGCCCGCACCGACTGGAAGGCGTCCCACCTCGGGTAGCGGGGGGCGAGGGTCTCGGCCCGCTGGAAGTGCATCTTCCCCCAGTGCGGCCGGCCGCCGTAGCTGTCCATGATCGCCTCGACGCCCTGGAAGTAGGCGTCGTACGGCGTCCCTTGGTACACGTGCACGGCGATGTAGCCGGTCTCTCGCCCGAAGGCGGTGGACAGCGGGATGTCGTCGGGCGCGACGACCCGCACCTCGACAGGGAACGAGAGGGGAATCCCGAGCTGGTCGACGAGGGCGCGCACCCGGTTGAGCGCCTCGCCCAAGACCTCGCGAGGCACGGCGTACTCCATCTCGTAGAAGTGGACGAGGCGGGGCGACGTGAAGACCTTGTCCGACCGGTCGATGTAGTCGATCACGCCCGTCGAGGGGATCGCCTTGGCCAGCTTGGGGATCCAGCTCGGCTTGCGGCGGCCGATCCGGCACATCGCGCCGAACGCCAGGTTGGGGAGGACGATGTCGTCACGCCACTCGGCGATGCGGCCGCGGGGACGGGCCGGCTCCTGGGTGCGGCGGTTGCGCTTGGTGAGCGCCCAGCCCGTGTGGGGCACCCAGTAGAACTCGAAGTGGTCGTTCTCGGCGGCGTGGGCGTCGAGGTCGGCGATGACGTCGTCGACCCGCATGGCCTCCTCGATGGCGTGCACGCGGAAGGCCGGGACGCACTGCAACGTGATGGTCGACAGAATGCCGAGCGCGCCGAGCCCGACCCGCGCCACCTCGAACACGTCGGGCCGCTCGGTCGCCGAGCAGTCCACGATCGAGCCGTCGCCGGCGATGAGGCGCATGCCCACGATGCGGCTCGAGATGTTGCCGAACCGCAGCCCGGTGCCGTGGGTCGCCGTCGACGTTGCACCGGCGATGGACTGGTAGGCGATGTCACCCATGTTCTCGAGCGCGAGGCCACGGCGGTCGAGCTCGTCGCAGAGCCGGTGCAGGGTGATCCCGGCTTCGACCGTGACGGTACCGGCATCGGCGTCGTGGGCGAGGACCCTGCCGTAGTGCGCGAGGTCGATGAGGATGCCGTCGGTGCACGCGATGGCGGTGAAGGAGTGCCCGGCGCCGACGACCTTGACGCGCGGCCCGGCCGACGCGGCCTCCTTCACGATGCCGACGAGCTCGTGCTCGCTGCTCGGCTGGCGGATCGAGACCGGCGCACACACCTGGTTGCCGGCCCAGTTCTTCCACGCGACCCGGTCCTTGAGGCTCATCGGCGACGAGCCTAGGTCCGGGTGCCGCGGGGTACTTTCGTCGGCCATGGTCAAGTTCCGTCGCGGCTCGGGTGCCAACCTCGAGGACCGGCGCGGCCGTGGCGGCGCAGTGGCGGGAGTCGGCGCGGTCGGCGGCATCGGCGGCCTCGTGCTCCTCCTCCTCCTGAACGTGCTCGGCGGGGGCGACGGCGCGGACCTGTTCGAGACCTCCGGCCCCGTCGACCCCGCGGACGACAAGCTCGTGCAGTTCATGTCCGACGGCCTCGACGACATTCAGATCTTCTGGAACGAGCAGCTGCGAGGCGAGTACCGCGACGCGAAGCTCGTGTTGTTCACCCAAGCAGTCCAGACCGGGTGCGGCGCTGCGGACTCGGGCGTGGGTCCCTTCTACTGCCCGCCGGACGAGAAGGCGTACCTCGACCTCTCCTTCTTCCGCGAGCTGCGCGACCGCTTCGGGGCGCCAGGCGACTTCGCGCAGGTGTACGTGCTCGCCCACGAGATCGGCCACCACGTGCAGCAGGTGGACGGCACGAGCGATCAGGTCCGCTCCCAGCAGCAGGACGACCCGTCAGCTGCGAACGACCTCTCGGTGCGGCTCGAGCTGCAGGCCGACTGCTACGCCGGCCTTTGGGCCCACGACGCAGAGGCGCGGGGCATCCTCGAGCGCGGTGACCTCGAGGAGGGGCTGGGCGCGGCCGCCGCCGTCGGCGACGACCGAATCCAGGAGCAGGCCGGTGTCGAAGTGAACCCCGAAAGCTGGACCCACGGCTCGGCGGAGCAGCGGACGAAGTGGTTCACGGCGGGGCTCGACACGGGCGACATCGCCCGCTGCGACACGTTCGCAGCAGCGAACCGCTGAGCCCGAGGCAATAGCAGTCACATGCGACCGCTATTGCCTCGAGTCTTGGATCCGACAGGTATTGCCTCGGGTCTGCGCTAGCGGGCCTTCAGCGCCTCGATGAGCTTGGGCACGACCTTGTGCACGTCGCCCACGATGCCGAGGTCGGCGATGGAGAAGATCGGCGCCTCGGAATCCTTGTTGATGGCGATGATGTTCTTCGAGCCCTTCATGCCGACC
>CAYSAC010000142.1:0-6173 GCA_964428815.1 uncultured Acidimicrobiaceae bacterium
GGCGACGGCGGCCGCGGCGGAGGTCGTCGGTGGCGGCGGGACCGTCGTGGTCGGCGGCGCGGTCGTGGTCGTCGTCGACGGCGCGTCGGTGCGGTCGAGGGCACGGTCCTCGTCACTTCGCAGGGCGAGCGCGGCGGACGCGACGACCGCAACGAGCAGCGTCCCCAGCACCAGCAGCCGCCAACGCACGGCGCCATCCTCCCCCATCCCGCGCACCGGTATTCGTCGGTAGGGTGCGGCCCGATGGCGGCCCTAGTCCCGACCTGCGTGTGGCGGGCCTCACCGCAGCTCGTCATCGCGCTCGACGACCGCTTCGGCGAGCCGGTGGACGCGTACGTGAACGGCTCGCAGGTATGGCTGCGCGACGACGGGCCCAATGGCATCGCGATCGAGTGGCGGCTGCACCCGGTGAGCGGGTTCGACAAACCCGCCGGCGTCGACACCTACGAGCTGTTCGCCGCGGTCGCGCTCGCCCTCGCATTGGACGAGCCGCCGCCCGCGCCCGTCGATCGCCTGTGGGACGGGCTCGAGGCGTTCCCGGCCTACGGCGAGGAGGTCGAGCCCGCGCCGCTCGCCGCCGCGGTTGCCGACGCGCTGGGCATCGCTCCGGACGCGTCCGGCCTCGTCGACCACGCCCGCGTCGGTGACGCCTGGGAGCAGGCGGGCGGCAACGTCTCGATCATCGCCGCGCTGCTGGACCAGCTCTCGACGTGAGCGCTCAGGTCACTGGGTCCTGCTGCCAAGGCTGCTCGCGCGGCGGGTCGAACAAGACGTCGACCTGCTCGCCACGGATCGCAGCGAAAGCGTGCTCGCCCCAGCGGTCGATCGAGGCCAGCGGTGACGGGAGCGCGTCCTGGGCGAACCATCCCACCGCGCTCGTCTCGAGCGGGTGCGCAGCGAGCTCGCCGCCGCGCGCGCGGCACAGGAAGACGAGCGAGTACAGCGGGATGCGCGTGAAGCCGAGGCGCATGCCGTCGAGCACCGCGATGAGGCGGACGGGCTCGCAGTCGATGCCGGTCTCCTCGAGCACCTCCTTCACCGCGATCTCACTCGCCGAGTAGCCGATGTCGGCCCAGCCCGTCGGGTAGAGCCAGATGCCCGAGTCGGCCCGCTGCACGAGCAGGATCTCGCCGGCGTCGTTGCTCACGACCGCGCCGACCGCGACCTTCGGGGTCTGGTAGCCGGCCACGCCCTGGCCGACGCCCTTGAGCCACTCCTGGACCAGGTCGTCGTGGTCGAAGTGGCTGCCGGAGGCGACGCGGATGTCAGCCGCGATGGCAAGGACCTCCTCGAACCGCTCCCGCTCGTAGAGGCTCTCGGTGAACCCGAGCCCGGTGCGGGCGATGCCAGCAAGGGCCTCGCTCCAGCGGAGCAGATCCTGGTTGGTCGGTCGCCGCTCCGTCACCGAAGCGAACCTAGTAGCGGCGGCCGCCCCGCTCGGTCTTGTCCTGGTACAGCTCGAAGAACGCGTCGCCGAACGGGTCCTTGCCCACGAGCGGCAAGGAGCCACGGCGGATCGTCCAGTCGTCCGGCGCGAGCTGCGCCGCGAGGTCGAGGTGGCGGACAGCCGCGTCCTCCCGGCCGGCGCGGAGCAGGTGGACCGCGAGCCGGTGGTGCGCACGCCCGAGCTGCTCGTCGGCCGTCGGCGGCACGACCGCGCCGCGCACGTCGTCCGCTCCTGCGGGCAGCTCGCCGTGCAGCACCCACTGACGCAGCTCGCCGTGGTGCTCGGCCGAGTCGATGCCATGGAACTCGGTGAAGGCGTTGTCGCCGAACACGGGGCCGGGGGGACGGACGATCGTGCCGCCCTCGTCGATCCAGACCCCGGTCGGCACGTTGATGAAGCCGTAGAGGTCGGCGACAACGTGGTCGCGATCGATCAGGACGGGGAAGGTCGGCGCCGCCGCGTCGGACCACGGCCGCACCGCCTCGACGTCCTCGTCGAGCGCGACGGCGATGACCGTGAAGCCATCAGGCGAGAGCTCGGCGTGGGTGGCCTGCCACACGGGCAGGTCGTAGCGACACCCTCACCACGACGCGAACGCGAGCAGCAGGCGCTTCTGGCCGCTGAAGTCGTCCAGCCGGACCGGGTGGCCGTCGATGGCGGGCAGGGTGAAGTCCGGCGCCTGCAGGCCGTGCAGCGACTCGGCCCGCTCGGTCGCCGACGCCATCAGGACGGCGATGCCCTCGGCGGCGTCGACCGCGGCGCCCGCGCCGACGCGCGCCGCGAGCTCGGCGATGTCGATGTCGTCGCCGTCGACGAGCCCCGTCGGGTCGCGCACCGGCACGCACACCGCGCCGCGGCACAGGCCCTGCGGCTCGAGGTGCCAGCCGGTGGCCTCCTCGAGGTACGTGGTGCGGACGAGCAGCCGATCACCGTCGTCGCGCCCGGGCACGGTCGCAGCGGCATCGGTGATGACGAGGATGTCGCTCATGCGCATCCCTCGGGGGCTGGGCCCCCGGACCCCATCGCCGTTCGGCTCGCTGGCGCTCGCTCGCCCGTTCGCATGGCTCGCTGGCGCTCGCTCATGCGAACGGCTCGTAGTAGTGCTCGGCGCCGACCGCTCTGACGTCGTCGAGCCAGTTGCCCTCGTACACGTCGTTCGGTCCCTGGACGAGGTCGCTGGGCTCGCCTGGCGCGGTCGTCGCGAACGTCCACGCCTGCCGCTTGTAGGTCCAGTTCTCCGGGTGGAGGCGGTGGGCCTCGCGGAACCAGGCGACGGCGGCGTCGGGTTCTCCCGCCCGCCAGAGGTGCTGCGCGAGGGCGAAGCACGCCGCTGCCTCGGCGTGCTCGGGCGGGCGCGCCTGCGAGCGGGCAACGACCTCATCCGGCGACAGCGCGTAGCTGCTCGCGGCGCCATGCTCGACCCAGCCGTCGATGGCGGCGCGGTAGGTGTCCACGTCGGTGCGGATCTTCTTGACCTCGGTAAGCATCTCGCCGATGCGACCGAGCCCCTCGGGCACCTCCATATCGCGCAGCGGCGAATGCTTCACGTGTGCCGCGTGCGCGGGGCGGACGAGCACACCTTGCTCGTCGATCCAGACGGCGTTGGGCACGTTGACGAATCCGAAGAGCTCGTCGGTGACGTGGGCGGTGTCGATCAGCGAAGGGTGCTCGGGCTGCGCGGCCTCGATCCAGGGACGGGCCGCGTCGGCACCGCCGGTGTCGAGCGCGACCGTGACGACCTCAGCGCCGCGCGGGTGCAGCTCGGTGCGCAGCTCCTGCCACACGGGCAGGTCGTCGCGGCACCCTCACCACGACGCCCAGGCGACAAGCAGCACCTTGCGGCCGTGCAGCGACGACAGCGAGAACGGGTTGCCTTCCAGGTCCGGCAGCGTGAGGTCCGGTGCCTCCGCTGTGGCCAGCGCCTTACCGGTCACCCCCGCCGGGCCGAGCGACCACAGGCCGTGCGCCTCGTCGTGGACCACCGGCATGCGCAGTCGCTCCGCTGCGACCGTCGCGTCGATGCGACCGCCGTCGCGGCGCGCCTCCGCCGGCAGCGGCACGCAGATGTCCCCAAGGCACGCGCCCTCCGGCTTGATGGCCCAGCCGGTACCGGTCGAGAACTCCTCGATCGTGGGATCAAGCCGCTTGAGGATCACCGCCGCAACCTAGTGCCACCCACATCGTTGGTCTCAGGTGCAGAGCTCGTGCAGGAGCGCGCGCTGGATCTCGACCAAGAGCGCGGGGTCGTCGATCTTGGCGCCGCTCGCGTCGCGCACGTAGAAGCTGTCGACGACGCGGGCACCGAGGGTCTGGACCTTTGCCGAGGTGATGTCGAGCTCGAGCTCGGCCAGGGCGCGGGTGATCCGGTACAGGACGCCGACCGCGTCCGGTGCGTGGACCTCGACGACCGTCGCGCCCTCCGACGCGTCGTTGTGGATCTCGACGTGAGCGGCGGCCGGCTCTGGTCCCGCCGGGCCGCGGGTGCCGTACACGCGGGCCCGATCTGCAAGCCGGGCCTGCAGCGCTAGGCGACCGGCGAGGACGAGCTCGAGGTCCGCGAGCACCTTGTCCCACGCGAAGGTCGGCCCGAAGCTGCTCTCGACCCGCAGCACCTCGAGGGCCCAGCCGTCGACGGTCGTGACCGCGGCGTCGAGCACTGCCAGCCCGTGGAGCGCGAGCGTGCCCGCGACGCGGCTGAACAGCCCCGGCAGGTCAGCTGCCACCACGGTCAAGCGGTCGCCGTCACCTCGGAGCACCTGCCGACCACCGCGAAGGAGCTCGAGCTGGTTGGCATCGGGGAAGTCCTCCGCCATCTCTGCGGCGGTCCCGCCGCCAAGGACGTGCGCCGTGCGGGCGACGAGGTCTTGGACGAGGTCGGACTTCCAGGCCCCCCACGCGGCAGGACCGGTGGCGATGGAGTCCGCCTCCGTGAGCGCCGCCAGCAGCTCGAGCCGCTCGAGGTCGCAGACCGCCTCCGCGACCAGGCTGAGGGTGCTGGGGTCGTCGAGGTCGCGCCGGGTCGCCACGTCGGGCAGCAGCAGGTGGTGCTCGCACATCGCCTGCAACGTGGCCACGTCGACCTCGTCGAAGCCGAGCCGCGGCCCGATCGTCGCGAGCAGCTCGATGCCGACCTCGGTGTGGTCGCCGGGGTATCCCTTGCCGATGTCGTGCAGCAGCGCGCCGACCACCAGCAGGTCGGGCCGGCGGACGCGCGACGCGAGCGCGGCGGCCCCGACCGCCGCCTCGCACAGGTGCCGGTCGACGGTGAAGCGGTGGTAGGCGTTGCGCTGCGGCTTGCTGCGCACGGCCGCCCACTCCGGGAGCAGCCCGACCCAGAGGCCGACCTGATCGAGCGACTCGATGACCGCGATCGCGGGCGGGCCCGCGAGCAGCAGCTCGGCGAACGCGCGTCGCGCCTCCTCAGGCCACGGCTCGGGTAGGCGTGCGCCGGCCGCGGCCAGCCGGTCGAGCGATGCCCGGTGGATGCGGATGCCGGCCCTCGCTGCGGCCGCGGCGGCGCGCAGCACGAGCGTCGGCTCGGCTGATGGGTCGGCAGCGGCGGTCAGGTGGACCTCGCCCTCGCGCACCACGAGCCCCTCGCCCGCGGGGCGGTCACGACGCGCGATGCGCCCGAGCGGGCCTTGGAGCGCGCTCTCGATGCGCAGCCACGCGTCATCGCTGCGCCAAGCAATGGTCCGGGCCGCGGACGCGACGTCGCGCATCAGATCGTCGGCTGACGCGTAACCGAGCGCCTCGGCCACGCCGTCCTGCTCCTGGAGCAGCAGCCGATCACCAGGCCGGCCGGTGCGCCGGTGCAACTCGACGCGCGCGCCGAGCAAGGTGGCATAGGCCTCGTCCAAGGCGGCGTCGTCACCACCCCACAGCAGGCTGCGCGCGGCCTCGGCCCAGCGCAGGGCGTGGACGTCACGCAAGCCGCCCCGTCCCTCCTTGAGGTCGGGTTCGAGCAGGAAGGCGACCTCGCCGGCGCGCTCGTGGCGCTCGGTGACGCGCCGGCTCAGCTCGGCCAGCCAGCGCTTCGACCGCTTTTGCCACTGGGCCATCGCCTTGGCCGCGAGCCCCTCAGCGAGCTGCGCTTCACCGGCGACGACGCGGGTGCGCAGCAACGAGGTCGCGGTATCTAGGTCGTCGGCCGCGAGCGCGAGCGCCTCCTTGGTGGTGCGGACCGAGTGGCCGAGCTTCAGCCCCTTGTCCCAGATCGGGTACCAGAGCCGGTCGGCGACCGCGCCGATGTCGTCGCGCCCGTCGTGCAGCAGCAGCACGTCGATGTCGCTCTGCAGGCTGAGCTCGCCGCGGCCGTAGCCGCCGACCGCGACGAGGGCGATGCCGCTCGCGCCGCCGGTGGCATCGGCGAACAGCTCAGCCAGCCAGGTGTCGACCGCCGCGCTGTAGGCCCGGCACAGGTCGCGCCCGACCGACGTGGTGTCGGCAGCGAGCGCGTCCCGTCCCGGGCCCGACATCAGCGACTGCTACAAGGCATCGGCATCGAGCTCACCGGTGCGGATGCGCATGACGCGGTCCACCTCGGTGATCCAGATCTTGCCGTCGCCGATCTTGCCGGTGCGGGCGGCGTCGGCGATGAGCCCCGCCAACCGCTCGGCGTCGGGGTCGGCGGCGAGGATCTCGACCTTGACCTTGGGCACGAAGTCCACGGTGTACTCCGCGCCGCGGTACACCTCGGTGTGGCCGGCCTGACGACCGAAGCCCT
>CAYSAC010000142.1:6273-7637 GCA_964428815.1 uncultured Acidimicrobiaceae bacterium
GTGTACTCCGCGCCGCGGTACACCTCGGTGTGGCCGGCCTGACGACCGAAGCCCTGGATCTCGGAGACGGTCATGCCCAGCACGCCCGCCTCCTTGAGCGCCGTCTTCACCTCGTCGAGCTTGAACGGCTTGATGATCGCGGTGATCAGCTTCACGTCGTTCCTCTCACCCTGCTCGGGACGAGCCGAGCTCGCCGAAGGAGTATGCCGTCTCGGCGTGCTGGCTCAGGTCCAGGCCCGTCGTCTCGTCCGCTTCGTCGACCCGGAGGCCGATGGTGAGGTCGATGAGCTTGGCCAGGATGAGGGACACGATGCCTGAGAACAGGATCGTGGCGCCCACCGCCACCAGCTGGTCCATCAGCAGGTCGGTGCCTCCATCGGCGAAGACGCCGTTGAAGCCGAGGCCGTTGACCTCCTTGTCGGCGAAGAAGCCGAGCAGCAGGGAGCCGATGATGCCGCCGACGAGGTGGACCGCCACCACGTCGAGGGAGTCGTCGTAGCCGAAGCGGCGCTTGAGGCCGATGGCCAGGTAGCACACGACGCCGGCGACGAGGCCGATGAAGATCGGCGACATGCCGCCGACGAAGCCGGCGCAGGGCGTGATCGCGACCAGCCCTGCGACCGCACCAGATGCGGCGCCGAGGGTCGTGGCGTGACCGCCGGTGATCTTCTCGATGATCAGCCACCCGCACAGCGCCGCCGCGGCCGCGAGGTGGGTGTTCATCAGCGCCTGCGCGGCCAGAAGGTTGGCGCCGAGGGCGGAGCCGGCGTTGAAGCCGAACCAGCCGAACCAGAGCATGCCGGTGCCCAACAGGGTCAGCGGCAGCGAGTGCGGCGGCATCGGCTCGGATGGGTACCCGCGGCGCTTGCCCAGCACGATGATCAGCGCGAGCGCGGCGATGCCGGCGTTGATGTGGACGACCGCGCCACCGGCGAAGTCGAGCGCGCCCCGCTTGAACAGCCACCCGGTCGGGCTGAACACCCAGTGGGCGACCGGCGAGTAGACGAGCACCGACCACAGGCCGATGAACACGACGTAGGCCCTGAACTTGAGCCGGTCCGCCGTCGCGCCGGTGATCAGCGCTGGCGTGATGACGGCGAACATCATCTGGTAGGCGCAGAAGAGCAGCGGCGGGATGCTCAGGGCGAAGTCGCCCTCGTAGCCAGGCAGCTGCACGCTCGCGAGGTGCATGTCCTTCAAGAAGGCGAAGTCGAGGTCGCCGATCCAGCCTCCGCCGTCACCGAAGGCGAGGGAGAACCCGACCACCGCCCAGATCAGGCTGATGAACCCGATAGCGAAGAAGTTCTGCATCAGCATGCCGAGCACGTTCTTCGAGCGGACCATGCCGCCGTAGAAGAACGCCA
>CAYSAC010000143.1:0-7567 GCA_964428815.1 uncultured Acidimicrobiaceae bacterium
GTTCAGAATCGTCACATTCGGTACGTTGAGGTCCGAGACGTGCACCGCGCCGCCCGCCGGCTGGATCCTCGACGGGTACGGCGGCATCCATCGCACGGGCGCCGCGCCACCGCCTTCCGGTGGCCCGTACTGGCCGGGCTGGGACATCGCCAGGGACATCACGTTCGCGTCGGTCGGCGGCTACGAGCTCGACGGTTTCGGTGGCGTCCACCGCATCGCCGGCGCGCCCCGCCTCACCGGCGCCCCCTACTGGCCAGGGTGGGACATCGCCAGAGCGATCGCCTCGCGCCCCGACGGGCAGGGCGTGTACGTCCTCGACGGCTTCGGCGGCGTGCACCTGGCCCGCACCGTCGGCACCGGGCCCCCGGCCCCGGCGTTCACCGGCTACTGGCCCGGTTGGGACATCGCGCGCGACCTAGCGGTCGACCCGACCGACAGCACGCGCGGCTGGGTGCTCGACGGCTTCGGCGGGCTGCACCCCTTCGGCGGCGCGCCCGCGCCGGAGGTCCTCGGCTACCACGGCGGGGTCGACAGCGCCCGCAGCGTTGTCGTCGCGGCAGACGGGCGGAGCGGCTACATCGCGAGCACCGACGGCACGCTTGCTCCCTGGGCGCTGCCCGGCGAGCCGCTCCCGCCTCGGCGCTACGCGGCCACGACCGAGCCGCTCGGCACGCGCGAAGTGGTCTTCGCCGGCGGCGACCCGGCCGTCGGCGCGGTGCTCACGGGCACCGGCGCGGTCCTGCCGATCCAGGGCCCGCCGTGCTGGACAGGCGTGCGCTGGCCCTTCGACATCGGCCGCGCCTTCGCCGCGGTTTGAGACGAAGCGCGCCGACGCGCAGGGCCTTGGGGGGAAGGCCCCGCGCGTCGGAGAGCGAAGACTCGTTTCGGCTGACATTCGCGTCGCTTGCCGACGCTGATGTCAGCCGAAAGCGGTCGGACCTACTTCGTGGTGTCGCCGTTGGCGCGGACGAGCTCGATGAGCTGGCCGCGGGCGTCTTTGGCGGCCTTGCGGGCGTGCTTGGCGGCGTCGCCGACCTGGTCGGGGAGCCGTGACTCGATCTGCTCGGCGATTGCCTCGAAGCGGGCCTCGACGGCCTCGATCCGCTCCTCGACGGTCTGCACGCGCTCATCGACGAGCTTGGACACCTTGCCGGCGGTGCCGCGCACGTCGCCCAGCTGCTCCTTGATCTGCTTGCGCAGCTCTTGGCGCTGGACCTGCGCCCGCTGGAAGGCGATGACGCCGAGGCCGACCGACACGTAGAGGGCGTCCTTCAGGGCATTGGTGATGTCGTCGAGCTTGACGGGGGCGAACTCAGCCATGGGGCACCTCGGGGGAGGGGACGGGTGAACGGGCTCCAACCTATCCCCGTTGCATAACAGTTGCAAGCGCTTGTGAATAAAGTCGCAAGAGGATTGGACCAGTCCAGGTGCGCTGGGGCCCTGGTCGGCGCGCACTAGCGTGCGGCCATCGTGGATTCCTCTCCCCCCGGCTTCGGCGCGTCCGAAGGCGCCTCCGGAGGCGACCCGGCGAGCCCGCCGGTCGAGCATCCCGCGGCCCCGCCGGTCGTCGCCGTCGTGGTCGCCCACGAGCCCGGCGACTGGTTCAACGCAGCCCTGGACAGCCTGCGGGTGCAGGACTACCCGAACCTCTCCGTGCTGGTGATCGATGCCGCCAGCACGACCCCGATCGCCCCGCGGGTCGCCGACGTGCTGCCTGATGCCTACGTGCGCCGGCTCGAGGACAACCCCGGATTCGGCGCCGCCGCCAACGAGGTCCTCGACGTCGTCGAGGGCGCCGCCTTCTACCTGTTCTGCCACGACGACGTTGCGCTGGCGCCCGACGTCGTGCGCAGCCTGGTCGAGGAGGCGTTCCGGTCCAACGCCGGCGTGGTCGGCCCGAAGCTCGTGTCCTGGGACGACGACCGCCGCCTGCTGCAGGTCGGCGAGGGGGCCGACAAGACGGGCGTGACCCGCCCGCTCGTCGAGCGGGGCGAGCTCGACCAGGAGCAGCACGACGCGGTGCGCGACGTCTTCCTCGTCCCTGGCGCGGCGACGCTGGTGCGGGCTGACCTCTTCGCCGCCATCGGCGGCTTCGACGAGGGGATCGACTTCCTCCACGACGACCTGAGCCTGTGCTGGCGGTCCCACGTCGCCGGCGCCCGGGTGCTCGTGAACCCGGCGGCGCGGGTGCGCCACCTCGAGGCGCTCGGCCTGCGGCGACCCGTCGACGACCGCCGCCGGCTCCAGGCGCGCCACCGGCTCCGAACGTTGCTGACGTGCTACGGCCGCTTCCACCTGCTGCGCGTGTTGCCACAAGCCGCGCTGTTCGCGCTGGTGGAGGTCCTGTACTCGCTCGTGGTGGGCCGCACGCGCCAGGCGCGCGACATCGCCGGCGCGTGGTCGTGGAACCTGCGACGGCTCTCCGACGTGCGCGCCGCGCGGGCTGAGGTCCGGCGGTTCCGGCGCGTCCCCGACAGCGAGGTTCGTCGCTTCCAGATGCGCGGCAGCGGCCGCCTGAGCATGTTCCTGCGGGGGCAGATCGGCCGTGGCGAGGACCGGCTCAGCGCCGCCGCAAGGGCGAGCCGCGACCTCGGCCAGTCGCTACGAACGGTCGCGGTGCGCACCGCGATCGCGGTCTGGGCGGTCGTGCTGCTCGTCATGGTCGTCGGCACCCGGCACCTCACGAGCCAGCGGGTGCCAGCGGTGGGGCAGATGGTCCTGTTCGGGGACGGGCCTGGCACGCTGCTGGCGGAGTGGCTCAGCGGGTGGCGCAGTGCGGGGCTCGGCTCCGAGGCCCCCGCGCCGACGGGGATCGGCCTGCTCGGCCTGCTCGGCGGGGTGACTCTGGGCTCGATGGGCTTCCTGCGCCAGGTGCTCATCCTCGGGCTGCTGCCGCTCGGCGCCATCGGCGCCTACCGGCTGCCGGCGCCGACCGGCTCGCGGCGCGCCCAACTCGTCGCCCTCGTCGTGTACGTCGCCGTGCCGGTTCCCTACGCCGCCCTCGCCAACGGTCGTTGGAGCGCGCTGGCCGTGTACGCGGCGGCGCCGTTCCTGCTCGGCCGACTCGCGCGCGCCAGCGGCCTTGCTCCGTTCGGTGCCACGGACGGCGATCCCGGCGCGAGCGTCCCGGTCCACCCGACCCGTCGCCACGCGCTCGCCATCGGCGTGATCACCGCGCTCGTCGCCACGATCGCTCCCGTCGCGGTCGCGGTTGTGCTGCTCATGGCGCTCGCCTTCTGTCTCGGCTCGGCGCTGGTCTTCCAAGCCGCCGGAAGCGGGCGCACCCTCGCTGCTGCGCTGGGTGGCGCCGTCGTCGCCATGGTGCTGCACCTGCCGTGGGCGCTCGACTTTCTCGTGCCGGGCACCGCGTGGTCCGTGTTCGCCGGCGTCGAGCGGCCGGAGGGCGGGCCGGGCATCGACGAGCTGCTCCGGTTCGAGACCGGGCCGCTCGGCGCGGCACCGATCGGCTACGCGTTCCTCGCCACCGCCGCGCTCGCGCTGCTGATGGGGCGTGACTGGCGGCTCGGCTTCGCGGTCAGAGGCTGGACCATCGCCGCGGTCTGCTGGGGTGTGGTCTGGGCTGGGCACCAGGGGCTGGTGCCGTTCGGCCTGCCCCCGGACGAGATCCTCCTCGCGCCCGCGGCGGCTGGCCTCGCGCTGGCCAGCGGTCTGGGCATGGTGGCGTTCGAGATCGATCTCCCCGGCTACCGGTTCGGATGGCGCCAGGCCCTGTCCGCGCTCGCGCTGCTCGCGCTCATCGCAGGGACGCTGCCCGTCCTCGGAGGCTCGCTCGACGGGCGGTGGGGGATGCCGACCGGCGACTTCAGCCGCACGCTCGGCCGGCTCGACGACGAGCAGGCCGACGGCCCGTTCCGCGTCCTCTGGCTGGGCGATCCGGACGTGCTGCCGCTCGCAGGATGGGATCTGGGCGGCGGGCTCGCGTACGCGACGAGCGACGGCCTGCCAGGGGCGCAAGAGCTGTGGGCCGGGTCGGACGACGGCAGCACGCGGCTGCTCGCCGATGCCCTCACGCTCGCTCAGAGCCGCCAGACGGCGCGGCTCGGACGGCTGCTAGCGCCGATGGGCGTCAAGTACGTGGTCGTGCCAGAGCGGCTCGCGCCGTCGCCGTTCGAGGCCGACGTCCAGCCCGTCCCGCCCGACCTCAAGGCGGTGCTCGCCGCGCAGCTCGACCTCAAGCAGCTCGACCTCGACGAGGCCGTCACCGTGTACCGCAACGAGGCCGCGATCTCGACGCGTGCGGCGGTGCCGCCCGGCACCGGTGACGGCGTGAGCCTCGGCGACACCGTCCGGCTCGACCTGCATGGCGCGCCCGCAGTACTGCTCCGCGAGCGCGGCTACCAGAGCTTCAGTGGTGACCTCGACGCTGGAAGCCGGGTGCTGCTCTCGGCCAGCTCGTCGTCGGGTTGGCGGCTGCGGGTCGACGGTCGGACGGCGCCGCGCTCGAAGGTCTTCGCGTGGGCGAACGCGTTCGACGCCACCGAGGGCGGCTCGGCGACGCTGCGGTACCGCACGCCACCGTTGCGCTACGCGTTCCTCGCGCTGCAGGTGCTGCTGTGGGTGCTGGCGCTCGGCACGCTGCTGCGGATGCGGCTCGGACCCCGGCGGGGCGGTTCCTGATGTCTCGCCGCCTTCCCGCGCTCGTGCTGCTCGCAGCCGCCATCGCGCTCACCTTCGTTGTGGAGGACCGGCGCGCTGACGACGCGCCCGTCGCCGCCGCCGGCACCCTCGTGCAGCCCGGCTACACGATGCCGGTCGCCGCGCCCGCGGGCGCGCTGAGCTCGACCTGGTACTGCGCGGCAGGGACCGCCAACGACGAGCGGCTCGCGGACCACCGGCTGGTCATCGCCAACCCCAACGACCGCGAGGTCACCGGCACGATCACCGTGTTCACCGGCGCGATCCAACCCCGCCCCGCCGGGCTCACCGACGAGCCTGGCGCGCCCTCGACGACAGCCACCACCGCTCCAGCGCCGCCGGCTGCCGCCGCACCGCGCGAGGTCAAGGTCGAGCCCCTCGTCGTCGGCGCCCACAGCGTCAAGCTCGTACGGCTCGGCGACCTCGTCAACGCGCCGCTCGCGGCCGCGCTCGTGGAGGTGGACGGCGGCGAGGTCGCGGTCGACCACGACCTCGCCGGCACGCTCGGCCGCGACACCGCGCCGTGCGCCACGTCAGCCTCACCGGAGTGGTCGGTGCCGTGGGGCGTCACGACGCGCGACGCGCAAGAGCTGCTCGTGTTCTTCAACCCGTTCGCCGCGGACGCGACGCTCGACATCTCCTTCGCGACCGAGGCCGGGACGCGCGAGCCCGTTCCCTACCAAGGGTTCGTCGTCCCCGCCCGCAGCGTCATCGCGTTCGACGTCGCCGAGCCGGGCGTGGCTGACCGGTCCGCGCAGGTCTCGACCCACATCGTCTCTCGCAGCGGTCGAGTCGTCGTCGACCGCATCCAATCCTTCGACGGGAGCGACGGCGTCGAGGGCATGACGGTCGGGCTCGGAGGCCCCTCGACTGCGGAGACGTGGTCGTTCCCGGATGGCCGCGTGGCCGAGGGCATGACCGAACGGGTCGTCGTCTACAACCCCACCGAGCGACCGGCCGAGGTCGACGTCGCGGTGAGGCTCGACGACCCAGTCGCGAACGGCACGCCGGAACCGTTCGAGCTCACCGTCCCCCCGAAGCGCTACTCGGTCGTCGCGCTGCACGACGAGGACCGGATCCCCGACGGCATCTCCCACGCGATCGTCGTCCGATCGCTCAACGGGGTCGGCATACTCGCCGAGCGGGCCATCACCGCCAGCCGCCCGTCCGAGCAGCTCGGCGTCACCTCGACGCTTGGTTCGCCGCTCGCTGCGCCTCGATGGCTCTTCGCTGGCGGCGCTGCCACCGAAGAGGTCGACGAGTGGCTGGTGATCCTCAATGAGTCGGCCGATGCCCCGGCGCGTGTGTCGGTGCAGGCGCTCGCCCAAGGCCAGTTCATCGACGTGCAGGACCTTCAGGACCTGGTGATCGCGCCCTCTGGTCGCGTCGCGCTGCGCATCGGCGACCACATCGAGCGCGGCGACCTGGCCCTGCTCGTCACAGCGGACACGCCGGTCGTCGTCGAGCGTGGGCTCTACCGGGTCGGGACCAGGGGCATGGCCAACAGCTTCGGCGTGCCGCTGGCGGACGGCATTGTCGTGCCCGCGCCCCAAGCCGGCCGCTAGCGCGAGCATGGGCGCCATGCCCTCTGCTGATGACAAGGCCGCGCACTTCGTCGAGCTCCACCGCGGCGACGAACCGTTGCTCCTGCCCAACCCGTGGGACGTGGGCTCGGCCAAGCTGCTCGCCTCGCTCGGGTTCCAGGCGCTGGCGACGACGAGCAGCGGGTCGGCCGCCACCCTTGGCCGGCTCGACTACCGACTGGAGCGGGACGAAGCGCTGAACCACGCGGCGGCCATCGTCGCTGCCACCGACCTGCCGGTCTCGGCCGACTTGGAGAACGGCTTCGGTGACGAGCCCGCGGCGGTGGCGAGGACCGTGCAGCTCGCGGCAGAGGTCGGGCTGGCCGGCTGCTCGATCGAGGACTTCACCGGCGACCCGGAAGCTCCGATCTATGAGCTCGCCCTCGCGACCGAGCGGGTCGCCGCTGCCGCGGACGCCGCGCATCGGGACGGCGCGCACTTTGTCCTCACGGCCCGCGCCGAGAACCACCTCCACGGCCGGAATGACCTAGCCGACACCATCATCCGCCTGCAGGCTTTTCAAAAGGCCGGCGCCGACGTGTTGTACGCGCCCGGCCTGTCTCAGCTGGACGACATCAGCGCCGTCGTGCAGGCCGTCGACCTACCGGTCAACGTGCTCGCCGTCCCCGGCGCACCGCCGGTCGCCGAGCTCGCCGCGGCTGGCGTGGCGCGGATCTCGGTCGGCGGCGCCTTCGCCTATGTCGCGCTCAGCGCCGTCATCGTCGCCGCCCGCGAGCTGCTCGACGAGGGCACGTACGGCTTCTGGGAGCAGGTCGCCGGCGCCCGTTCGGTCATCCGCGCTGCCCTCAGCGGGTGAGCGCCCGGGGGCCACGGATGTCGTAGGCGCAGTGGCGGTCGCCGCTCACCATGTGGCTCACGCGCTCGACCTCGGCGCCCGGCAGCACGGTGCGGATGAACTCGATCTCGCTCGTGCAGGCCTGGCCGTATCGGCGGGCGACGGTCGTGATCGCGCAGTTGTGCTCGACAAGACGCAGATGGTCCGGTCCGACCTGCTCGGCGGTGGCGAGGTAGCCGTCCTCGTCCAGGATGCGCGCTAGCTCTTCCACCTTCGATCGCAGCGATCGCTTCGACGCAAGGCGCGCGCTCGCGTTCGTGATGCGAACGTCCCGGCGCCGGGCGAAGAGCCGATCGATCGTCTCGGTGTCCTCGTCGGCGAGGTAGCCGAGCAGCTCGTTGGTGAGCGCGCCGTACGCCTTCGGGAACAGCGCGTCGGCCAGCTCGGTCGCGTGGTAACCGAGCTGCGGCCGGCCCCGACCCGGCACGGCTCGGGCCCGGCCGGCAGCGGCGACGAGCCCGTGGTCGGCCAG
>CAYSAC010000144.1:0-7532 GCA_964428815.1 uncultured Acidimicrobiaceae bacterium
ATCCGCCAGATCGAGGCCCGGGCGATGTCGAAGTTGCGGCACCCGAGCTCCGACACCGGCGCCCGCGACCTCCTCGCCGTCTAGCGCCAACGAGCGCAGCCACCAGCTGCCACGCGTCGCGACTGCGTTCGACGACGAAGCAGGCCCGGAAGCCGGGCGCGGTGCCATCATGTGCGAACCGAGCCGGAGGCACTCGTGCCACGACGTCGCGCACACCCCTACGCAGGCACGCGGGCATCCAATCGCCCGCACAGGTCTGCCCGACCCCGAGCGCGACGGGCACCCACAGCGCGGCGGCCCCCGAGAGCGTCCGCGCATGCGTGGATCGCCGCCGCGCTCGTCGTGGCGATCCCGCTCGCCATGGATCCCGGCGGGTACTTCATGGAGTCCGCGACGGGCCTCCCGCTGCCGTTTCCCGACACGACGTCCCCAGGATCGCCTTCATCCGTCGTCGCCACCGCCTTCGGAGGTGGGGTCGAGCTCTCATGGACGAACCCGACCGACGACGACTTCCTCCGCGTCCGCATCCTGCGGCGGTCAGGGGCCACTGCGCCGACCTCGATCGACGACGAGCTCGCCTCGGTCGTCTACGAGGGCAGCGACACGGCGTTCACCGACACGGACGTGTCCGCGGGGCAGACGTACCGCTACGCGATCTTTGCCTTCGACTATCAGCCGAACTTCTCGGCCACGCCTCCTCCGGCGGTCGCTTCGACATAGACGAACGAATTTGTGGCGGAGGTGGACGGGAATCGAACCCGCCGGACGGGGAGCACCCGTCCCACCCGCTTTGAAGGCGGGGGCTGCCACCAGGTCAGCGGACACCTCCGCCGTGGACGGTACCTGAGCGAGTGCAGGCGAGCCCTGTCGCTGCCCTACGCTCACCCCCCCATGAGCGGACATTTGGAACGACGAGGCCCCCGACCCCTCCTGCTGGCCCTGCTGCTCGCGCTGCTCGCAGCCGCGCTCGTGGGCTGCGGTGACGACGGTGACCAGGCGACGACCGACACCGACGCTGCGGAGCCGGTTGAGCTGAAGAAGATCACGATCACGACCCCGTCGCCGAGCCTCGGCTTCCTCGCCGTCAACGTCGCCGTCGATCAGGGCTTCTTCGAGGACGAGGGCCTCGAGGTCGAGATGATCACGCTCCAAGGCCCGACGCCTGCGCATGTGAGCGCTGTGCTCGCCGGTGAGGCGTGGGCGTTCATCGGCGGGTTCGAGCACGTGCTGCTGGCCAACGCCCGCGGCAGCGAACTGCGCGGCATCGTCGCGGTAACTCGCCGGTCGTCGTCCTTCATCGTCAGCCCGACGCCGGTTGACATGAGCACGGATCAGCTCGCGACCGAGGCGCTGCGCGGCAAGCGGATCGCGCTGGGCAGCGCGGGCGGGTCACCGCACATCGCGTTCCTCCGCTACCTCGAGTCGCTCGGCCTCGACCCGACCAAGGATGTCACCCTCATCGAGGGCGACGACGCGGCTCGCGTCGCGGCGATCGGCAGCGGCCAGGCCGACTTCGCGCTCGTGACTGAGCCCACCGTCTCCAAGGGCATCATCGACGGCCTGTGGGGCGAGCCGGCGTTCAACCTTGCGGACTTCAAGCCGTACGTGCAGCTCTCGGTGAACCTCCCGCAGAAGACCATCGACGACGACCCCGAGATGGTGCAGGGCTTCGTCGACGCGCTCCTGCGCGGCGCCCAGTTCATCTACGACACGCCAGAGGCCGCGCTCGCCATCGCCAACGAGGCGCTGGCTGAGTCCGCCGGCCGCGAGGCGCTCGAGCTGGCGTTCGAACGGCTGATGGGCCTCAAGGCCTGGTCCGCGGACGGCCGCTTCGCCGAGGGAGGCCTCGAAGCTGTCACCGAGCTCGCGGTCACCCAGGCCGAGGGCCTGGAGCTCGACCCGGAGAAGGCCTTCGACGAGCAGTTCCTCCCCGAACCGAGCGGCTAGCGATATGAGGAAGCTCGAGCTCCGCGGCGTCGCCAAGACCTTCGACGACGGCAGCGAAGCCGTCGTGGCCGTCGAGCCGGTCGACCTCGTCGTCGACGAGCACGAGTTCGTCAGCCTCATCGGACCAAGCGGCTGCGGGAAGACGACCCTGTTCAACCTCGCGGCCGGGTTGCTCGACGCCGACGAGGGCGAGGTCGTCGTCGACGGGCAGCCCCTCGCCGAGGTGCGCCGCTCCGTGGGCTACATGCTGCAGAAGGACCTGCTCCTCCCGTGGCGGACGGTCCTGAGCAACGTCGCGCTGAGCCTCGAGGTCCGCGGCGTAGGGCCCAAGGCGGCCCGGGAGCGGGCGCGACCGCTGCTCGAGCGCTTCGGACTCGCCGGGTTCGAGGACCGCTACCCGTCCCAGCTCTCCGGCGGCATGCGCCAGCGCGCTGCGCTCATGCGCACGCTCCTGCCCGACCCCAAGGTCCTGTTGCTCGACGAGCCGTTCGGCGCGCTCGACGCCCAGACCCGCGTGCTGATGCAGGAGTGGCTGCTCGAGGTCAAGGAGGACACGGGCAGCACCGTGCTGCTCGTGACCCACGACGTCGAGGAGGCGATCATGCTCTCCGATCGGGTGTACGTGATGACCTCGCGGCCTGGACGGATCAAGGCCTGCCTCGACGTCCCGTTCGCCCGCCCGCGGTCGCTGGATCTGGTGTCCGATCCCGCCTTCGTCGCGCTCAAGTGGCAGCTGCTCGCGCTGCTGCACGACGAGTCGCGACGCGCGCTGCTCGAGCAAGGCAGCCGCTGACATGGCCATCGACGAGATCGTCCAGGTAACCGAGCAAGCCATGCGCACGCCACCGCGCCGCCGACCGATCCGGGGCCGCCAACCGAGGCGGTCGACGGTTTTCGCACTGCAGGTCGGCATCGTGGTGCTGCTGCTGTGCGCGTGGGAGCTCGCGGCATCGCAGGATTGGATCGACCCGTTCTTCTGGAGCCAGCCGACCGAGGTCGCCAGCGAGGCCCGGCGCTACTTCGGTTCAGGCGAGGTGTGGACCGACAGCTTCTTTACGATCCGGTCCGCGGTCATCGGCTTCATCCTCGGCACGACGCTCGGCTCGACGCTCGGGATGTCGCTGTGGTGGTCCACCCTTGCCGCTCGCGTCGTCGAGCCGCTCATCGTCGCCGCCCACGCCGTCCCCAAGCTCGCGTTCGCGCCGCTGTTCGTCATCATCTTCGGGCTGGGGTTGCAGTCGAAGGTCGCGATGGTCATCGCGTTGACGCTCGTGACCACCGCGCTCACCGCGCACGCTGGCGTCAAGGCCGTCGACCCCGATCTCATCACGCTGCTCGACTCGCTCGGTGCGTCGAAGGCGCAGGTGTTCCGCAAGGTCGTCGCGCCGTCCGCGCTCCCGTGGATCGCGTCGGCGCTCCGCATAAACATCGGCCTGTCGCTGACCGGCGCCATCGTCGGGGAGATGATCGGGTCGCGGCAGGGACTCGGTCGGATGGTCTTCCACGCCGCCACCGTCTACAACGTCGGCCGCATCTGGACCGGCGCGATGCTCCTCGCAGCGATCGCCCTCACGATGTACGCCGCCGTGTCCTGGCTCGAGCGGCGCGTGCTGCGCGGCCTGCTGCACACCCAAGAGCGACCCCGCTCCGGTTGAGCTCAGGCCGGCAGCGGCTCGAACGGCAGCACCTTGCCGGACCGGGCCACGTGGGGCACCTCGCGCACCACCCGCAGCGCGCCCGCGGGAGACCACACCGATGTCGCCAGCAACCCGAGCTCGTCGCGGCGCAGCTCGTGTTCGACCACGCTCAGGACCTCACCGACGTCGCGCGAGCCCAAGCGCGGCGCGACGCGGAGCACGAGCTGCGCCCGATCATCAGCGCCCCCCTCCGCGAACTGGTAGTCGCTCGGGCTGCCGCCGAACCGTTGGGGCAAGACCGCGTCCACCAGGTGCTGGAGCAGCTCGCCGTCCACCGTCACACCGCCAGCCACGACCTTGCTGATGCCACGGATGCCCCGGAGCTTGCGGCGCATGCCGATGCGGCCGAGCGCGCAGTCGCAGGGCCCACCGTCCCCGATCACGGCGTAGTCGTCGTTCTCGAGGTTCAGGAGCACCTGGCCGCTGGTCGTGTTCAGCGTGGTGCAAAGCAGCGCGTCCACGTCGAGGCCATCGGGGCGCGAGCGACGGCGGGTCACGACTGCAACGGATTGCTCCATCACGTGCATCTCGTCGCCCGCGCACGTCGGGCACGCGAAGGCCACCCCTCCGACCGGCGACACGGCGTAGACCTGGAAGGCCGTCGCACCCGACGACTCGACCACGGTACGTCGCGCCGGCGTGAGCGGTTCGCCTGCACAGCGGGCGATGAGCCCGCCAAGGTGCACCCCCTCCTCGACCGCGAGGTGCGCAAGGGCGACTGCCGAGCTCGGGTACGCGTGGAGCAGTGCCCGGCCCCGTCTGTCGAGCGCGTCCTTGCACCATGCGAGCACCGTCGCGGGGTCCGAGGTGGGCACGTATCGCGGCCGGGGGATCCGCCCGCCATAGGCGCGGGCGAGGGTGGGGACGATCCAGTTGGCTGCGCGCTTGCGCGCCGGGATCTGGTGCGCGCGCGGATCGATCGGGCTCATCCACGCTCGGTCATCTGACCGCCCGCCGCGCTCATGAGCACGCCGCCGAGACCAGACGACGCGGGCAGCGCCGGCATCCAGCTTGCTGCTGGAACCGTGAGCGCATCGAACATCTGCAGGCAGAAGATGAAGGTCATCGCCTTGGCCCGACGGTCGGCGAAGCTCGACCCGGTCGCGGTGCCGCCGCTCCGCGTGCCACCGGAGGTGGCCATGTAGTCGGGCACGAGCCGTGGGTTGGCGAAGTCCGGCGGCGCGAAGTGGAACGTCCTGCTGCCCCGCACCGCCGGCTCCTTGCCGAGGTACTCCTCGTAGGCGACGTACACGCCGGAATCGCGCAGGCGCTCGAGCGCTCCTTCGACACCGCCCTCGGCAACGAGCGCCTTCAGGTCCTCCGGCTCGACCCCGGCGTGCTGGAGCAACGCGAGGTACGGGCTGGCCGGCGCGCTCCACACGAGCTCGTCGACCATCGCGAGGAAGCGGCCGTCGCGCTCCACCCACCAGCGCTCGATCGAGGTGCGCGCTTCCTCCATCGTCACGGGGTCTCGCAGGAACGCGCCGAGACCACGAGCGAACCGGAGCGACTGCGAGAGAACCGACGTGGAGCTGGCCACTAGGCCGGAAGCGGCTCGAACGGCAGCACCTTGCCCGAGCGGGCGACGTGGGGAGCCTCTCGCACCACTCGCATCGCACCGGCCGGCGACCACACAGCCGTCGCGAGGAAGCCGAGCTCGTCACGGTTCAGCGCCCGCTCCACGGCCGCCAGGACCTCGGCCTCGTCGATCGGCCCGAGCCGGGGCGCGATGCGCAGCACGAGCTCGGCGCGACCGTCGGCGCCGGCCTCGGCGAACTGGTAGTCGCTGGGACCGCCACCGACCTCCTGCGGTAGCACGGAGTCGATGAGGTGCTGGAGCAGCTCGCCGTCGACGGAGACCCCGCCGGCGACGACCTTGCTGATGCCACGGATGCCACGGATCTTGCGCCGCATCCCGATGGCGCCGAACGGGCAGTCGCACGGATCCGCTTGCCAGATCTGTGCGTAGTCGTCGTTCTCGGTGTTCAGCAGCACCTGCCCGGCGGTCAACGCGAGCGTCGTGCAGAGGATCGCGTCCACCTCGACACCGTCAGGGCGCGTCCGGCGCCTGGTGATCACCGCGTACCCCTGCTCCATCACGTGCATCTCGTCCTCCTCGCACCGCGGGCAGTCCATGGCGACCGACCCGGCGGGGGACAGCGCGTAGTACTGGCTCGTGTCCGCGCCGGAGGACTCGATCACCTTGCGGCGCGCCGGCGTGAGCGGCTCGCCGCCCGTGCGGATCTGGAGGCCGGTGAGGTCCACGCCCTCCTCCACCGCGAGCTGGGCCAGCGCGACCGCCGAGCTCGGGTAAGCGCTCAACGTCGCGCGCTCCGAGCGCGACAGCGCGTCCTGGCACCACGCCAGCACCGTGCTCGGATCGGAGGTCGGGACGTAGCGCGGCCTCGGGATCCGCGTCCCGTAGACGCGCGCCAGGGCCGGGAACAACCAGTTCGCGGCGCGCTTGCGCGCGGGGATGAGCCTGGCGCCCGGATCCACCGGGCTCATCCACCGCTCCGGCGGCCGGCCCGCGGCCGCGCCGATGAGCACCCCACCGATACCCGACGAGCCGGGCAGCGCCGGCATCCAGGTCGCGCCGGGTACGCCCATCACGCCGTGCATGCCGAGGGAGAAGATCGCGGTGGCCACCCGCTCGCGGCGGTCGGCGAAGCTGGAGCCCGCCGGAGTGCCGCCGGTGCGCGTACCGCCGGATGTCGCCATGTAGTCGGGCCGGAGGCGCGGGTTGGCGAAGTCGGGCGGCGAGAAGTGGAACGTACGGCTGCCCCTGACCGCGGGCTGCTTGCCGAGGTACTCCTCGTACGCGACGTACACGCCGACGCGGCAGAGGTGCTCGAGTGCGCCCTCCAGCCCCTCGTCCGCGACGAGCACGCGGAGATCCCCGGATTCGAGCCCGGCGTGCTGCAGCAGCGACCGGTAGGGGCTGTCCGGCGCGGCCCAGACCAGGTCGTCGACCATCGCGAGGAACCTCTCGTCCCTCGTCCGCCACCACCGCTCGACCGACGACTGCGCTTCCTCGAGGCTGACCGGGTTGCGCAGGAACGACCGCAGGCCGCGCGCGAAGCGAAACGCCTGGAGCGGGACCGACGCGGGGCTCATGGGCCGACAGTCTGGCGGACGTGCAGAGGCGCGGGCGACGCTGCCGTACGCTCACCGACCCATGAACCCAAATGCGCAGCGGCGAGCCGCCCGACCCCTCCTGCTCGCACTCCTCGTCGCGCTGCTCGCGGGCGCGCTCGTTGGCTGCGGCGACGACGGCGACCAGGCGACGACCGGCACCGACGGCGCGACACGACGGCCGCCGAGCTGAAGAAGCTCAAGGTCACGATCCCGCTCCCGACCCTCAGGTTCCTGGCGCTCGACGTCGACCATCGCGGACGACCCAGAGACGGTGCGGCGGTTCGTTCGCGCCCTCGTGCGCGGCGCGCAGTACATCTACGACGAGCCCGAGGCCGCGTGCCGAGGTGCTCCTCGTACGCGACGTACACCCCGACGCGGCAGAGGTGCTCGAGCGCTCCCTCGAAGCCCTGGGTCGCCAGGTTCGACCCCCGCGTGCCGCAGCAGCGGCCGGTAAGGGCTGGCCGGCACGGTCCAGATCAGCTGGTCGACCATCGCGAGGAACCGCTCGTCCCTCGTTCGCCACCACCGCTCGACCGATTCGCGAGCCTCGTCGAGGGTGAACGGGTGGCGCAGGAACGACCGCAGGCCGCGCGCGAAGCGGTACGCCTCGGCCGGAACCGACGGGGGTCGCATGGGGCGACAGTCTGGCTGAGGTCAGCGCGGCGCTCGACCCCAGCGCCCACGCCCGCGCACAGGGCTACGCTGCCGCCATGAAGAAGCTCCTCCTGCTCCTCGTCCTCCTCGGTCTCG
>CAYSAC010000145.1:0-7510 GCA_964428815.1 uncultured Acidimicrobiaceae bacterium
CCGCGCTCATGCCGGCCCGGCTGGTGCCGGCGGCGGACCGCGTCCGCGCCGCGGTCATGCGCGCCGTCGCCCGCGCGTTCGACGACATCGACCTCCTCGCGTGGCCAGCGGCACCGACCGAGCCCCCGCTGCTCGACGACCAGATCGTGACGCTGCCGTCGGGCCCGATGCCGGTCGACCTCGCCAACCTGCGACAGGCGTCGCTGGCCAACCTCTGCGGCGTTCCCGGGATCTCGGTGCCGGTCGGGCTCGGCCCGGGCGGGCTCCCCGTAGCGCTCCAGCTGCTCGCGCCATGGGCTGAGGAGGGACGGCTGCTCGACGCCGCCGCCCACATCGAGCGCACAGGCGATCGCGCCACGATCGTCCCGCCAATCGCCCGCTAGCCCATCCGTTCGGGCACCGATGAGAGCCCCACTGCTCCCCAGCGCCTTCGCTCCTGCCGGACTAGCGCGCCGTGTTTGGCAGCCGGTGGAGCACCTCGACATCGGCCGGCGCGATGTCAGGTCCGAATGCCGCGGTGTACAGCCCGCGGCCCCCGCACGTGCAGACGAGCGCCAGCAGGATCGCCTCGTCGCCGGGATCCGAGGCGCCCTCGTAGCGGACGATCTCGTGGATGGCCATCGCCTCGGGATCATGATCGATGCCGCAGGCCGCGCAACGGAGCTGGCCGGTCGCCGTCGCGGCGAAGTCGAGGTCGAACCCGGCGGCTCGCAGCCGCTCCGTCGCCTCGAGGATGGTCTCCATCACGGACTGTCAGTCTCGCGCCGGTCGTGACCGCATCCGCACAATTGCTGATGCCGCCTGGGATGAGAGTTCCTCCTTTTGCCCGATGCCCTGAGGCCGGCCTGATCCGTACGGTCAGCACGTAGGAACAAGGCAACCACGACAGGAGCAACGGAACCATGAGCGAACACCCGAACGTGACGGTCATCGACCGCATGACGACCGCGGTCTTCGAGAACGACCGGGACACACTGGCACAGATCTTCACCGAGGACATGACCTTCCACGTCCGAGGACCGCTGCCGCGGCCGGGCGATCACAGCGGAGTCGACGGCTTCCTCGGTGCGCTCGGCGCGATCTTCGAGCTGACCAACGGTGAGGTGAAGATCGAGCAGCTCTTCTGCACCGCTGACGACCGCTGGGGCGCCGAGTGGGAGCACGCGGTCCTCGGCCGCAACGGTCGCACGCTGGAGACGAAGAACGTCTTCATCTACCAGTTCGATGAGAGCCGGATCGCCGAGATGTGGATGATCTGCGCAGCCCCGACCGGTAGCGAATCCTTCTGGGACTGACGACGGACGCCCGTCACGCCCACAGAGGGCCGGCGTGCAGGAGAATCTGCCCATGGGCGAGTCGATCGATCGGGGCCGAGATGCCTTCGACAGACAGGCGTGGGGACGGGCGTACGAGCACCTGTCCGCCGCCGCACGCGAGGAGCCGCTCGAGGTCGACGACCTCGAGCGGCTCGCGTCGGCTGCCTACCTCGCCGGACGAGGGGCCGAGAGCTCCGACGTCTGGGCGAGCGCCCACCAGGAGTGCGCGCGCATCGGTGAGGTTGCCCGAGCGGCACGCTGCGCGTTCTGGCTGGCGTTCGCGCTGTTGAACAGCGGTGAGCTGGAGCGCGGCGGCGGCTGGGTCGACCGAGCCCAACGCCTGCTCGACGACCGCAGGCTCGACTGCGTCGAACAGGGCTACCTGCGTTACGCCGCGGCCTTGCGAAGCGTGTTCTCTGGTGAGCTCGCGGCTGCCCACGCCGGCTTCAGCCAGGCGGGCGCGATCGGCGATCGCTACCGGGATCCGGAGCTCACGACGCTCGCCCGGATCGGCGAAGGTCGGTGCCTGATCTACCTCGGCCAGGTCCACGAGGGCGTGGCACTGCTCGACGAGGCGATGGTCGCCGTCGGCGCAGGAGAGGTGTCGCCGATCGCGATGGGAGACGCCTACTGCACGGTGATCGAGGGCTGCCAAGAGCTGTTCGACGTCCGCCGGGCCCGAACATGGACGGCCGCACTCAGCCAGTGGTGCGACGACCAGCCCGAGCTCGTGCTCTACCGCGGCGAGTGCCTCGTGCACCGCGTGGAGGTCATGCAGCTGCGCGGCTCATGGTCCGACGCGCTGGAGGAGGTGCAGCGTGCCCTCGGTCGACTCGCCGACCCGACCGGTCAGCGGATCCTGGGCGCGGTGTCGTACATCCGCGGTGAGCTCCACCGGCTGCGCGGCGAGCTCGCTGATGCCGAGCGCGCCTACCGCGCAGCCAGCGAGCTGGGACGAGAACCGCAGCCGGGGTTGGCCCTGTTGCGTTTGGCCCAGGGTCGCGTGGACGCCGCCGACGCGGCGATCCGCCGGGCGCTGCACGAGGCCGAGGACCCGATGAGCCGGGCGCGCGTCCTCGGCCCGTACGTGGAGATCGTGATTGCCGCGGGCGACGTCGAGGCGGGCAGAGCCGCAGCCGACGAGCTGGCGGACCTCGCCGCCGATCTGAACCAGCCGTACCTCCACGCGCTCACGGCCCACATGACCGGAGCAGTGCTCCTCGCCGAGGGCGACCCGCCTGGCGCCCTCACGGCGCTTCGCCGGGCGTGGACCGGGTGGCGCGACATCGAAGCGCCTCACGAAGCGGCTCGAGCGCGCGTGCTCATCGCGCTCGCATGTCGGGCCCTCAGCGACACCGACGGCGCCGAGATGGAGCTGGACGCCGCCCGCTCGGCGTTCGCGGCGCTGGGTGCCGGGTCAGAGCTCGCTTGGGTCGACTCGTTGTCGAGCGTGAGCCGCCGGGCGTTGCCGGACGGCCTCACCCCGCGCGAGGTGGAGGTGCTCGCGCTCGTGGCAAAGGGCAAGACGAACCGGCAGATCGCGGACGAGCTCGTGATCAGCGAGAAGACCGTCGCCAGCCACCTGAGCCACATGTTCACGAAGCTGGGCCTGTCCTCCCGATCAGCGGCCACCGCCTACGCCTACGAGCACGGCCTCACCTGAATGACAGCGCGCGGAGAAGGCGCTCAGGCGGGCTTGATGTTCTGGTTGCCCTTGAAGACGTTGGTGGGGTCCCACTCGGCCTTGATGGTGGCCAGGCGCCGGAACTTGTCCTCGCCGTACGCGGCGCGGACCCGGTCCTCCCCTTCATTGCCGATGAAGTTGAGGTAGACGCCGCCGCTGGCGTAGTGGGCGATGTCGCGGCGGAAGGAGCGGGCCCACTCGATGTTCTTGTCCGTGTCGGCGGGGTCCTCCCACAGGGCGAACGGATGGGTGATCCACCGCGTCGCCCGGTTCGTCAACGGCGTTGCGTCCTCGTGGACCCGGGCGACCGCGCCACCCCAGGGCAGGAGGATCTGCTGCGCGAACGGGGACTGCCGCTCAAAGCCGTACTTCACGAAGATGTCCAGCGCCTCGTCCGGGAGCGCGTCGAGGTAGTCGGCCGACCAGTAGTTGTGCAGACCAGGCGGGTCGTCGAGCATGCACTGGAACTCGGCGTACGGCATCGGGCCGACGAGATCCACCTCTGGGGCGAGCTCTCGGAACGGCTTGACCGCCTCTTCCCCGTCGGCGACGTCGCCCGCCCAGAGCGCGGCGATGCCGACGACGGTCGTGCCCTGCAGGTGCTCAGGCACGAACTCCTCAGGCGGGCCGGTGAGGAACACCAACCCGGTGCCGAGCTCGTCGGGGGCGTCGTAGGCCACGTCGCGGTACCGACGCGCGACGTCGGTCGCCGCGTCGCCGGGCCACATCATCAGCCCCGCGGTCACGAGCGGGCCGAGCGGGTCGAGCTTGAAGACGAATGAGGTGGCCACGCCGAAGTTGCCGCCGCCGCCGTGGAGCGCCCAGAACAGGTCGGGGTTGTCGTCCTCGCTGGCGGTGACCTGGCGCCCGTCGGCGGTGACGAGATCGACGGAGACGAGGTTGTCGCACGCGAGGCCGAAGCGCCGCTCGAGCCAACCTGAACCGCCGCCCAAGGTCAGGCCCGCCACACCGGTCGTGGACACTCGGCCGCCGGTCGTCGCCAGGCCGTGCTCCTGGGTAGCACGGTCGAACTCGCCCCACGTCGCCCCGGAACCAACACGGACCTGTCGCGCGGTGGAGTCGACCTCGATCGCGTTCATCGGGCGTACGTCTACGACGATGCCGCCGTCGTTGACGGACACCCCCGCGACCGAGTGGCCGGCGGCGCGCACCGCTACGTCATAGCCCTCCTGCCTGCCGAGCGCGAGCGCGTCGACGACGTCGGCTGGTGATGCGCATCGGGCAATCACCGCAGGGCGCTTGTCGATCATGGCGTTGAAGACCGAGCGCAGCTCGTCGTAGCTCGCGTCGTCCGGCTTGATGAGTTCCATCTGCTTCCCCTTTGCTCAGTGAACCAGCACGCGCGTCAATCGGCGCCGGCCAAGGCGCCCATTTGAGCAGAAGCCGATGGGCTGCGGAAGCTCCCAGCCGCCACTCAGGTAGCTCGGGGCTTCGGCTTGTCAGAGTTGCCTCTACGGTGCCGACACGGTCGGCTTCTCGAAGGGAAGATCCAACGATCAGCGATCTGCACGACCACGATCTTGGTCGTGCGTTCGATGTGGCGACATTGCTCGATCGCCGACGCGCGATGAAGCTGATCGCTGGGGTCGGGCTGGTCGCTCTCGGAGCGTGCGGTGGCGATGACAAGGCGGCGACGGGCTCGTCGGCGACGACAGGGGCAGCGAAGACGCGCTGCGGGACGATCCCCGAGGAGACCGCGGGCCCCTATCCGGGCGACGGATCGAACGGCCCGAACATCCTCACGGAGAGCGGCGTCGTCCGAAGCGACATCACCTCGAGCTTCGGTTCGTCCACGACCAAGGCCGAAGGTGTTCCGCTGACGATCAACCTCGTCGTCGCCGATCAGAGCAACGGATGCAACGCGCTCTCTGGTGCGGCGGTGTACCTGTGGCATTGCGACCGCGAGGGTCTGTACTCGATGTACTCACAGGGCGCCACGAACGAGAACTACCTGCGCGGCGTCCAGGAGGCCGACGCCGACGGCCGGGTCACGTTCAAGAGCATCTTCCCTGCGGCGTACCCAGGTCGGTGGCCGCACATCCACTTCGGGGATGTCCTCGAGCAGAGCGGTCAGTACGGCCCGCGCGTCGAGGTTCCCGCCGATGCGGACGAGCAGACGAGGCTCATCGCGTTCACAGGTCGCCAGCCGTAGGTCGTCGCTTGGGCCCGGCCGAGATCCGGACGGTCGTGCCCCCGTCGCCCATCTCGGCGGTCGCCTGCGCGTTGGCAAGTGCGGCGCGCACGTACTCATGGACCCACAGGACCTCGACCTCCTCGACCGCGTTGAACCTCGCATGCCGGATCCGCGCGCCAGTGCCGCGCAGGACCGCCCATGGATCAGCCAGCGATGCGCCATCGTTGAAGCCGAGGTTCGCGTGCTTCGAGTAGGCGGCGATGTGGCACACGCCGTCCTGCCATCGGGTCGTCGGGGTGTACACGAGCGACACGGCGTTGGTGGCATCCCACACGAACTCATGGGCGTTCGGCATCACCCCGAGGACCAGCGAGCGCAACCGGAGGACGATCTCCCCGACCTCGTCGGGGAAGGCGGCAAGGAACTCGTCCAGCTCGGGCGGGGCAGCTCGGCTCACGCGTCGCTCCACCAGCTCGCCGGGACGGTCCAGTCGGCACGCAGCTCGACGGTCGCCGAGCCGGTGAGCTCGCGAGACGAGCGACCGACGTGGAGCTCGAACGTCCCCGCCTCCGCACGCCAGGACGGTCCAGTGGTGTCCCAGAACGCGAGGTCGCGCGGCCCGACGCTGAGTGCGACCTTGCGCCGCTCGCCCGGATCGAGGTGCACCTTCGCGAAGGCCCGAAGCTCGCGGTCAGGGCGTGGCACCGAGGCCTCTGCATCCGTGATGTAGAGCTGGACCACCTCGCTGCCGGCGCGGGAGCCGGTGTTGGCGACCTCGACGTCGACGACGAAGGACTCGCCCGGTCCGAGGGTCGTGGTCGACGGTACCGGTGCCCCGATTGCGAAGGTCGTGTACGACAGGCCGAACCCGAAGGGGAACGCCGGCTCGATGCCCTCGCGGTCGTAGCGCCGGTGCCCGTTGAGCACGCCCTCTTCGTAGGCGACGTGACCGGCGCCGCGTTCGTGGGGCGGGACCGCGAGCGTGTCTGCCAGCCGAGCGGGCATCGTGCAGGGCAGCCGGCCGCCGGGATCGGCAACACCGAGCAGCACGTCGGCCAGGCCATGACCGCCCTCCTGACCCGGGTACCACCCCCACACAAGCGCTGGCACCTCGTCCGCCCACGACAGGTCGACCGGCGAACCCGCGAGCACGACGACGGCCGTCCGCGGCTGGGCCGCGGCGACGGCCCGCACCAGCGCGACCTGATCGCCAGGGAGCG
The DNA here is from genome assembly GCA_964428815.1 of uncultured Acidimicrobiaceae bacterium. Lineage (GTDB taxonomy): Bacteria > Actinomycetota > Acidimicrobiia > Acidimicrobiales > CAYSAC01 > CAYSAC01. The sequence goes on from CAYSAC010000145.1 coordinate 6,376, forward strand.
CGAGGTCGTCGCGGTCGCGACCTTCGGTCTCCCATTCGCCGTCGAGCCCGATCACGACGACCGCGGCTTCCGCCGCGCGCGCCGCGGCGACGGCTCGCTCGATGGCGTCGTCGATCGTGGGGGGGCTGCACCGCAGCTCGAGCGCCACCCGGAACAGCTGGTCGTCCGCCGGCGGCACGCCGGTGACCGCAATAGCCACCGGCGTGCCCTCGATGAGCTCCACGTCGCCCTCCGTGCTACCGCTCACGGTGTCGATGACCGCGAGGCCGGCGACGGTGAGCTGCGCGTTGCAGTTCGTCTTGAGCTTGAGGTGGTGGCTGCCCGATCGCGTTGGCTCGTACGTGCAGCTCGCTCGCAGCGACCACTCGCTGCTCGCCGCGCCGCGCCACGGCTCGCTCGCGACCAGCACGCGAAACTCACGCGGGCGCAAGCGGACGCGCACGTCGCCGGCGCCGTCGAGGACCTCCACGTCGATGCCGGGCGTGCCGTCTGCCCGTCGCGCGTGGCGACCGTCGATCCCCGGCGTACCACGATCGGCGTGGCACCCCAGCTCGTAGGTGATGCGGTCACCGCCAACCTGTGCGCGCAGCCCGTCGAGCACGGTGGTGACCGCAGTTGGCGTCAGCCGGGCACTGCCGCCACCCCCGACGACCTCTCGGTCTGCGTTGGGCCCGATGACCGCGAGCCGACTGATCGCCGAGACGTCGAGCGGCAGGACCCGTGAGCCGCCGACGGGCTCGTTGCGCAGCAGCACGGTGCCGCCCACGGCGCTTGCGCGCGCGACGGCGAGGACATCGTCGGCGCCGCCCGAACCGTCGGCCGCCGGAGGCGACGAGGTCGCGTCCGTGCGCTCGGCGAGAAGGCAGAGGTGCTCGAGCTTGGTGTCGATCACCGCGGCGTCGACGTCACCAGAATCGATGGCCTTCACGAGCGCGTCGCCGAAGTGGATCGCCGGCCCCGGCATCTCGAGGTCGAGCCCGCCGAGGGCTGCCCCCACCGTGCTCCGGGTGCCAAACCAGTCGGAGATCACCACACCGTCCCACCCCCACTGCCCCCGGAGAACCTCGGTGAGCAGCCAGCGGTTCTCGCTGCAGTGCGTGCCGTTGAGCCGGTTGTAGGCCGACATGACCGACCA
>CAYSAC010000146.1:0-7415 GCA_964428815.1 uncultured Acidimicrobiaceae bacterium
TCCGCCTCGCCATCGCCGGTGTCGGCAACTGCGCCAGCTCGCTCGTGCAGGGCATCGAGTTCTACAAGGACGCCGATCCCAGCGAGCAGGTCCCCGGCCTCATGCACGTCGAGCTCGGCAAGTACCACGTGCGCGACATCGAGGTCGTGGTCGCGTTCGACGTCGACGCCGACAAGGTCGGGCTCGACCTGTCGAAGGCGATCTTCTCGGGGCAGAACAACACCATCAAGTTCAGCGACGTGCCCAACCTCCACGTCGAGGTCCTGCGGGCCCCCACCCTCGACGGCTTCGGCGAGTTCTACCGCCAGGTGGCCGAGGAGTCGCCGGCCGAGCCGATCGACATCGCCCAGGCGCTGCGCGACGCCAAGGCCGACGTGCTGGTCTCCTACCTGCCGGTGGGCTCCGAGCATGCCCAGAAGATGTACGCCGAGGCCTGCCTCGAGGCGGGCGTGGCCTTCGTCAACGCCATCCCGGTGTTCATCGCCAGCGACCCCGAGTGGGCGCAGCGGTTCACCGACGCTGGCGTGCCGATCGTCGGCGACGACATCAAGAGCCAGGTCGGCGCCACCATCGTCCACCGCACCCTCGCCCGCCTGTTCGAGGATCGGGGCACGACGATCGACCACACCTACCAGCTGAACTTCGGCGGGAACATGGACTTCATGAACATGCTCGAGCGCACCAGGCTGAAGTCGAAGAAGATCAGCAAGACGCAGTCGGTCACCAGCCAGATCGACCAGGGCATCACCGACCGCGACGTGCACATCGGCCCGTCCGACCACGTGCCGTGGCTCGAGGATCGCAAGTGGGCGTTCATCCGCCTCGAGGGCCGCAACTTCGGTGACGTGCCGCTCGTGGTCGAGCTCAAGCTCGAGGTCCACGACTCGCCCAACTCCGCGGGAGTGATCATCGATGCGGTGCGCTGCGCCAAGATCGCCAAGGACCGCGGCGAGGGTGGCCCGGTCGTCGCTGCGTCGCAGTACTTCATGAAGTCACCGCTCACCCAGGTGCACGACGACGAGGCCCGCGACACGCTCGACGCCTGGATCAACGCCAGCGCCTTAGCTCCCTAACCGAACACCACCTCCGCGATGACGGCGCGGTGGTCGCTGATCGGGGTCCGCACGACCTCGACCGCGGCCACCGAGCCGCCGCGCGCGGCCACGTGGTCGATGCGCAGCAGCGGGCGGAGCGCAGGGAAGGTCGCCGGCCCGCCGGCGAGGTCGTAGCCGGCACGAGCCAGCTCGGGGCGGGCGAGCGGCGCCGCCCGGTTGCAGTCGCCGAGCAGCAGGACCCGCAGCGGGTGGGAGACGAGGTGGCGCAGGAGCGCGGCCAGCTGGATCCCGTTCTCCCGCAGCGGCACACCGAGGTGGGTCGCGACAACGGTCGCCGAGGCACCGTCCACTTCGACGCGTGCGATCAGAGCGACGCGGGGCTCGCGCTGTTTGAGCATCCAGCGGTAGCTCGGGAGGTGCAGCACCTCGACCGACTCGATCGAGCCGCGGACGATCAGCGCGTTGCCGTAGCTGCCACCGAAGACCGACATCGACTCACCGAATGCCAGCTGGCCGCCGAGCGCGTCGGCGGCGATCGCCGCGAGGTCGTGACCGCCGGATCTGGGGACGCCTCGGTCGACCTCCTGCAGCGCGACGACGTCGGCGTCGAGCGACGCGCACGTGGCTGCAACGAGATCAGGGTCGACCGGGCCGCCCGCGGCAGGGCGGCCGTGCTGGATGTTGAAGGTGGCGACCCGCACGGGCCGCCACCTTCGCGCGTCAGGACAGGCTGGCAGACACCGTGAAGGTCGACCCGGCGTGTGCGATGTATGGCTGCACCGCCAGGTAGTAGGTGCCCGCAAGGAGGCCGGAGACCTCACCGGACTCGATCACGGTGCCCGGGTTCGCGACCAAGCCCCGCTCGGTGCCGGCGAGGTCGTAGAGGTAGAGGTCGTAGTCCTCGAGCGGAACGGGCGTCGTTACCTCGAGCGAGAGCGTGCCGCCCTCGGTGAGCTCGAGCACGTACGTCACGCACAGCGGGTCATTGGGACCGGTGCACTCGTGCTCGACGTTGTCGGCGGGTGACTCGCCGTCGGCAGTGAAGCCGCCGCCCTTGCCGAACGTGAAGTCGGCGGGCGGCACCGGCGGCGCCCCCTCCCCCGCGACCAGCGCCGCAGTGGTGGTGATGCTGCCACCGGACGCCGTCGTCGGGTCGATGATGACCTGGTAGACGCCCGCGGTCGACACCGCTAGCTCGAGGCTCGTGGCTCCCGAGAACGAGCGGGTGGCAAGCACCTGCCCGTCAGGCCGGAACACCGTCAGGTCACCACTGTCGAACCCCTCGTCGGGTGCGAGGTCAAGGGTCAACGTCGCGCCAGTGGCTGGGACGACGAGCTCGAGCAGTTCGGGCTCGCAGGCCCCGCCGGCCAGGTCGCAGCCGTCGGCGAGGAAGCCGGCGCCGAACGCGTCGACGTATGGCCCCCCGGTCCAGCTGTGGGCATCCCCGTCAAGGGTGAGGACGGCGTCGGGGCCCACAGGCGTGGTGCCCGGGTCCTCGCTACCGCCGGGCACAGTCACCGGGCAGCCGCCGACGGAGGTGTCAGCGAGCGGCGCCAGGCCAGCCGTGCGCCGCGACCAGACCTCGAAGGCTCGCACCGCGTCGCCCGCGCTCAGCTCGACCATCGTCGCCGGGATTGCGAACGTGATGAGATCCCCTTCGGCGTCGAACGTGCCAGAGACGGCGGCGCCGTCCACGGTGAAGGTCTCAGCGATCGCGTCCTTCTCGACGACCGCGCTGTGGACGCTCGACCCGATCGTGAAGTGGAACTCGTAGAACACCGACGAGCTGGTGGTCGGCGGGGCGGACAGGTCGTCAGCCGCGATCGTCAGCTCGAGCGTGTCGGCCTCCGTGACGGCCGGGTCGCCGTCGGCGAGGAAGGTGACCGTGCTCGTGAGGATGTCGAGGGACGGCTCGTTGATGGCGCTCTGGCCGGAGTCAGTGACGCCGAGCATCGTCGCGTCGCCGCTCGGGTCATCGAAGGACGTCGAGGTCGCGCCGTCGACGCAGTCCGATCCGAGCTCGGGGTTGCTGTCGTCGGGCTCGTAGGCGACGAGCGTCGAAGCGCCCGGCTCGCGGTCGAGGATGCGGATGTCGAGGGCGCCACCGTCGGCGTTGCCGCGGGGCTTCTTGTTGATCATGTCCTCGATGACCGTGCGGTCCGGGATCGCGGTGTAGCGGCTCTGTGCCTCGTCCCACGAGTAGGGCTTACCGGCGTGGTCGCCGCACGGCGTGAGCGACGGGTCGGTGTCGAGCTCGGTGAGCTCCCACCGGTCACCCACCCAGCCGCCGCTGTTGTGCATGAGCGAGCCGTCCCAGTCGAGGTTGCGACAGCCGCCGGCGCCGGTACCGGTCGCGTCGCCGGTGCCGTACAGGTCGGGGGCGCCAATCGAGTAGTGCATCATCTCGTGCGCCGCGGTGGCGCCCATGTGGAGGTCGCCCTCCCACGGCACCACGAGCTGGCCCTCGCGCCCCATGTAGATCGGCGTGCACTGCTCGGCGATCGCGTAGTGAAAGGTCTGGCTCGAGAACGGCACCGCGGTGGTGAAGAGAATGTCGGCGAGGTTCTGCGGTGTCTCGCAGGTGCCCGGCGAGTGGAGCGGCGGGCCGGTGACCGCGCCCGCGCCCGCGACGTTGGTGTCGGTGATGAGCACCTGGCCGAGGCGGACGTGGCCGTCGAGCGCGTCGTACACCCGCTCGGCCAGCACGTTCACCGAACGGGCGATGTCATCGAGGGTGGCGTCGCTTGCACCGCTCTCTGGTGCCGCCTGGCTGTCGAGCTGGACGACGAGGTCGATCGTGTACACGTTCGGCTTGAAGCTCGCCTGGGACGCGTCCTGCTCGGTGTTGGGTGCGAGGTCGTTGTACGCGTTGGCCGCGGCGAGCTCGATCGGCGGGGTGATCGCACCGGAGAGCTGGTCCTCGATGGCGACGTAGTAGGTCGAGCCGACCTCGAGGCCGTCGATGTAGCTGAGGCCAGCGGTATCGGGCGCGTCGGCGACCGGTACGACCTGGTCGAGTGCGTCAGGAGAGGCGCCGTAGTGCAGAACGACCTGCACCGGCTCCTCGGCCGACCAGGTCACCACGCCCCGAAAGCCAGCCTTGTGGGCGAAGGCCTCGACGGACGTGAACGGCGCCGGCAGCTCGACCGCGGCCGCTGCCTCCGCCTCGGTCTTGTCCACCTTCGGCTTCTTGGCGTCGCCCTGCTTGGCGATGGCTGGCAGCACGCCCGCCGCCCCCAGCACGACCGCGACCAGCGCAGCGATGAGCGCCCTACGACCCCTCATGTCATTCCTCCCAGCGCGAACCGGCTTCTCATCCGGCTCCGTTCTGTCCGGATTCGCCAGGCATCCTGCGACTTCCTGCACAGCTCGCCCAACCCGCGCCGAAGTTCGGCCTCGGCCAGACTGACGGGATGAGCGACGCCCCCGCCGAGGTCCCGCCCGCGAGCTGGAGCCGGTTCACCGCCGCCGCCCCGGCCGGGGCCAGCCTCCCGACCGACGCCGTCACCTATGGCGCCGACATCCCGAACGAGGCCGAGCTCAAGCTGCTGGGGCCGGTCGACGGCAAGCGCATCCTCGACCTGGGCTGCGGCGCCGGCCACAACGCCATCGCCCTCGCCCGACAGGGCGCCAAGGTCATCGCGGTAGACGAGTCAGCCGACCAGATCGCGGCCGCACGTGAGTCCTGCGAGCGCGAGGGCGTGAAGATCGAGCTGCACCATGCGTCCCTGGCCGAGCTCGCGTTCGTGCGCGCCGACACCATCGACGCGTGCTTCAGCGCGTACGGGCTGGCGGCAGTGGCCGACCTCGACCGCGTGTTCCGCCAGGTCCACCGCGTCCTGCGACCAGAGCAGCACCTCGCGTTCTCGCTGCCCCACCCCGCGTTCGCGGTCGTCGACCCCGGCAACCCCGACCCGCTGCGGGTGCGCCGGTCCTACTTCGACCCGGCGCCCATCGCCTGGTCCGGCGTGTCCGGGGCCACCCCCGACCTGCCCCGCACGATCCAGGAGCTGGCCACGAGCCTGTTCCGCGCCAACTTCCGGCTCGACATGCTGCTCGAACCGGAGCCCGACCCCGCCGGGTCGCGCAGCCCGCACTGGGCCGAGGCCATGCGCTGGCTCCCGCCGACGCTCATCCTCCGCGCCCGCAAGCTCGGCATCTAGTGCCCAAGGCGACAGCACGCCGGCCGGCGCCGCGCCTGCCCCCGCCGGGCGGTGGGATCGACCGGCGCCGGCGGTCAACGAGGATCATCGCACTCGTGCTGGCGCTCGCCCTGCTCGCACCGCTGATCGCCAGCGTCATCGCCGCGACCGCGAGGTAGGCCCCGCGCTCAGGCCGGTCACGCCTGCGCCGACCACCACGCGTCGAGGCGGCGGAGCGCCTCGTCCTCGCCGAGGGGGCCCTCGTCGAGGCGGGCCTCGAGCAGCATCGTCAGCGCCTCGCCGACCATCGGACCTGGCCCGATGCCGAGGTGAGCCATGACCTGCTCGCCGTCGAGGTCGGGGCGGATGGCCTCGAGCTCCTCTCGCTCGCGCAGCTCGGCGATGCGACCCTCGAGCGCGTCCATGCGGTCGGCAAGCATGCGCGCCCTGCGCTCGTTGCGGGTGGTGCAGTCACAGCGCGTGAGCTCGTTGAGGTCATCGAGCAGCGGCCCGGCGTCGCGCACGTAGCGGCGCACCGCCGCGTCAGTCCAGACGTCGTCGCCGTAGCCGTGGAAGCGCAGGTGGAGGTAGACGAGCCGGCTGACAGCATCGACGACCTCAGTCGGGTACCGCAGCGCCCGCATCCGGTCACGGGCCATGCGCGCGCCCACGACCTCGTGGTGATGGAACGACACGCCGCGCGGTCCGATCGAGCGGGTCTTCGGCTTGCCCACGTCGTGGAGCAGCGCGGCCAGCCGGACGCGCAGCTGGGGCCGGGTCTTGGCCGTCACCGCGATCGTGTGGGCGAGCACGTCCTTGTGGTGGTGGATCGGGTCCTGCTCGACGCGCATCGCCGGCAGCTCTGGCAGGAACTCGTCCGCCAGCCCGGTGTCGACTACGAACCACAGCCCCGCGCTCGGGTCCTCGACGACCAACAGCTTGTTGAGCTCGTCGCGGACCCGCTCGGCGGACACGATCTCAAGCCGCGACGCCATCCGCTCGACCGCAGCGACGATCCCGGGATCGGGCACGAGCCCGTAGCCGGCGAGGAACCGCGCCGCCCGCAGCATCCGTAGCGGATCGTCGGTGAAGGACTCCTCCGGCGACAGCGGCGTGCGCAGCCGCAGAGCGGCGAGGTCGGCGACGCCGCCGAAGGGGTCGATGAGCTCGGGTGCGTCGTCAGCGCCGACCCGCAGGGCCATCGCGTTCACGGTGAAGTCGCGCCGCGACAGATCGGCCTCGATGTGCTCGGAGAACGCTACCTCGGGCTTGCGGGAGTCCGGCTGGTAGGCCTCGGCGCGGTGGGTGGTGATCTCGAACACCCGCTCGCCGACCTTGGTGCCGATCGTGCCGAACCGCTCGCCCTGGGTCCAGACCGACTCTGCGATCGGCGCGACGATCACCTTCGTCGCGCCCGGCAGCGCGTCGGTCGTGAGGTCGATGTCCCCGAGGTCCTCGATGGCCCGGCCGAGGACGAGATCGCGCACGATGCCGCCCACGAGGTAGAGGCGATGACCGGCCTCGTCGAAGCGCGCCGCGAGTGGGCGCACCTCCTCAAGGATGGGGGCCAACCGCTCCGGGATCACAGCGGAAGGCTAAGGCAACTACTAGAAGCCGCCGCTCAACCCTGCCTGCTGCAGCTGGATGCGGAAGTCCTCCGGTCGTGCAGCCACCGCCAGCGCGTCGCGCAGGCTGATCAAGCCGTCCTTGTAGAGGTGGAACAGCGCCTGGTCGAAGGTCTGCATGCCGTAGTAGTCGCCCTCGCCGATCACCCGCTCGAGATCGACGTGGCGATCGGGGTCGACGATGCAGTCGAACACCTTCGCGGTGTTGATGAGCACCTCGACCGCGGGCGTGCGGCCCTTGCCGTCGGCCCGCTCGAGCAGCCGCTGGCTGATCACGCCGCGCAGCACGCCGGCGACCGTCTGGCGGACCTGGCGGTGCTGCACGTGCGGGAAGAAGTCGAGCAACCGCAGCAGCGTCTCGCTGGCACCGATGGTCCGCATCGTCGAGATGACGAGATTGCCGGTCTCGGCCGCGGTGATGGCAGCCCGCACCGTGTCCGCGTCGCGGAGCTCGCCCACGAAGATCACGTCCGGGTCCTGGCGCAGCGCCCGCTCCATCGCGTGAGCGAAGGTCGGCGTGTCGGTGCCGACCTCGCGCTGGGTGACGATCGACTGCTTGTCGGCGTGCAGCACCTCGATGGGGTCCTCGATGG
>CAYSAC010000147.1:0-7394 GCA_964428815.1 uncultured Acidimicrobiaceae bacterium
CGGTATCAGGGTGCGAGCCGGCCGCGCTGGACACAGAGTCGCCCCTACTGTCCTCCCGAACCCCGACACCTAGCGAGCAGCGACCTGAACCGCCCGGGTTCTGTAGAGGCTTCATTGGGTCGCAGCCTCGATGGCTGTGACGTGGTGCCGACGTCTATTCCGTGGTTGGCGACATCGCTCTCGCCGAGAACCAGCACGCCGAGGCGACCAGTTTCCGCGCCGTCTTGGGATCGCTCTGATGTCAGGGAAGGCGCAGAAATCCAGACCGGCCGGGCTCGCCGCGGTGGGGGCAGCGGCGCCTACCGCTTGGAGTCGGGTGAAACAGTATTCGGTCGATCACCGGCCGGGACCACGACGAACTCCCCTGGGGGGCTGCCCGGCAAGGGCTCAGCTTCACGGGCTGCGGCGAATGCCAACAACCGGTCCGCCGGCACCAACTCAACGTAACCGAGTGCCTGCAGGCGCGTTCGCGCTAGGAGCGCGACGGCCGGCTGGAGCCCTTGCATGAGTTAGACGCGCGGGGCTTCCACTGTGAGAGCGGGGGTCGACGCTTTAGCCCTTTCGCAGCTTGACCCGGCTTCTCGTCGCCCAGCGTCTGCGTTGGCTCGCACTGTGCCTCTCGCACGCCCGTCCGGCCCACTCCGTTGTGCCGACACACGGAACGAAACCGCCCTGCGTGCCGCGCTATGAAACGCGAAGGTGGCGCGAGCAGTCCACGCCGTCCAATCTGGTCGGCAGTGAACCTGCAGTTGGCGATCCCACGCGAGACGTTCTCTGAGTTCGACGACGTCCCCGACGAGGTCCTGCTGGCGCTCATCGAGACGGAACTCCCTCGCTACCTCCTTCGTCGTCTTCGCTCGAGGCTGCCGCTGGTCGCCGCCGGGCTCGTGATCTGGGGGCTCGCCTCGTATGCGACCGGCGGGTCGCCAACCCCCGCAGCCGCACCGTCGCGACCGGCGGCGGAGGCTCAGACCGGGACGGCCCCCGCAACGGCTACGACGGCTACGACGGCTACGACAGGTTTCACCACGCCGACTGCACCGTTCCCTGGTTCAGCTCCGGCGCCGACCAGCGGCGTGGTTCCGACGCCGACGGTCGGCCAAGGGTCGGCAACAACGCTGCCGCCTGCCACGACGCTCGTCATCGTGGGCAGCGGCTACAGCAGCATCACCGGCGGTACGCCCTTCGAGCAGGATCCCGGGAACGGCGCGCTTCCTGTCAAGAGTGCCGCGGGCCAGCATCTCAAGCGGAGCTTCCTCCGCCTGTCCGGCGCGTCCTCGACGCTTCATCTCGAGCTGGACAAGAAATTCCCGAGCTCCGGCGCTGATGTCGCGACCGTCGATGCGTGTCCCATCTCGCAGCACGGCTGGACTGCCGACCGCGGTCAACGCTTCAACCAAGGCCCCTCGTACAAGGCGGCAGACTGCGTCTCGGGACAGCGGCAGCCTGACGGCAGCTGGATCTTTGATCTCAGTCAGCTCGACGGTGGCGCCGCGCAGCCCAATGGGATCGCACTCGTGCCGACTGCGGGTAGCTCCGAGACGTTCGACATCGCGTTCTCGGCCACTGCCCTCGCGTAGCTACGAGCCGGCGCGAAGCGGACGCGTCCGAGCCCGACCCCGCGCTGAGCGATCGCCGGAGCGCTCGATCGCCGCTTGATCCGTTCCGAGGTACGACCGAATCACGTCCGGATTCGTGAGGACCGCGTTCGGTTCGCCGCGGGCGATGATGCGCCCCAAGTTCATGCAGACGAGTTCGTCAGAGATTGCGGCAACAAGCGGGACGTCGTGTTCGATGATTGCCAACGTGGCGCCGGTTGTCGCTGCGAGATCGGTGAGGATGTGCGCCATCTCCTCGGACTCCGCTTGCGACAGACCGGACGACGGCTCGTCGAGCAGGAGCAGACTCGGCCGGTGTCCGGCGATGCAGGCCAGTTCGAGCACTCGCCGCGTGCCGGTCGACAAGTCAGCGACACAGGTGTCGCGATACCGGCTGAGCCCGAATGCGTCGATCAGTTCGCCCACCCGTTGCTGCACCCTGCGCTCGGAACGAGCTGTTGCGTTGACATAGAAGATGCTTGCGATCGGCTCGCGGACCTCTGTCTGGCGTTCGAGAGATACGGCGATCGTCTCGGCCGCGGTGAGCGTCGGAAGCAGCCGCACATCTTGGAATGTGCGCCCGAAACCGAGTGCCGCCCTCAAGGCGGGGGATGCACCCGTGACATCGATGCCGTTGTAGAGCACGGTCCCGGCGTCCGGTGCCGTGAAGCCGGAGAAGATGTCGAAGGCGGTTGTCTTTCCCGCACCGTTCGAACCGATGACGCCGAGGATCTGCCCCTTGGTGATGTCCAGGTCGAGATCGGCTACGGCAGTGATGGCGCCATACGACTTCGTGATGCCTTTCGCGCTGAAAACTACGGGCTGATCCGAGATCCGACCTTGCCCGTTGCGGCTTGCCCGCGCCTGTGTCGATTGTGGGGGCGCGACTGGGCGGGGTTGATCACCGAAGAACACCGATCGAACGAGCTTGTCCTGATGAAGGAGCTCGGAGGTCGGGCCCGAGTACCGCACCTGCCCCTTCTCCATGAAGAGCGACGTATCGGCGATCGTGGTGGAGACGTTGATGGACTGTTCGACCACGACGATCGGCAGGCCCGCGTCGTTCAGCTCTCGGATGACCTGAAGAATCGCGGCAACCGCGATCGGCGCGAGGCCGAGCGAGAGCTCATCGATGAGAAGCAATCGCGGCCGCGCCAGCAGGCCTTGCGCGATCGCGAGCATCTGTTGCTCACCGCCCGATAGCAGTGAGGCGCGCTGGTTGAGTCGCTCCTCGAGCACCGGAAAGAGCTTGAACACCCTCGGCATCGTTGTCTCGAGGTACGCCTGATCGTCGCCATGCCGCGGGACCCACCCCGCCAGCCGAAGGTTTTCGCGCACGGTGAGCGAACCGAAGATCCCCTTGGCAGGCACCATGATGATGCCCCTTCTGACTCGCTCGATCGGACCCAGGCGCGTGATGTCCTCGCCATCGAAGGTGATGCGTCCACCCGTCGCAGGGACGGATCCGACGATCGTCTTCAGCGTGGTCGTCTTGCCTGCGCCGTTGGTGCCGAGCAATCCGACGATTGCGTTGTCCGGCACGGCCATATCGACCCCGAAGAGAATCTGAAGGTGCCCGTAGCCGGCGCGGAGGTCCTCGCATTGCAGAAGATTCGCTCGGTGTGCGGCGGTAGAAGCTGTCGTCGCCGGCGCGACCTGCGGTGGTCGATCCTCGTGCGTCTCTGCAACGTCTGTCTCCTGAAAGCCTGGGACGTTCAGCGCTCGTCGGCGTAGGACCCACCGCAGCCAAATGTCGCGCGCCCGGTACAGAACTTCCGCGAGACCGCCGGGTGCGATCATCAGCACGACAAGAAGCCCCGCTCCTGTCGCAAACAGCTGTGCCGCCCCGGTGAGGAAGTACTGGGCGAAGTAGACGTACAGCGCGCCGAGAATCGCACCGACAATCGATGTAAGGCCGCCGACCACGACCATGGAGAACAGCTGGACGCTTAGGTCCGGACTGAAACCGCCGAACGGGATTCCGCGGATCGCGAGAACATAGAGGCCCCCGGCCAGTCCGGCGAGCGCGCCTGAGAACGCGAACGCTATGAGCTTCACGCGCATGACCGAGATCGAGACAGCGGAAGCGAAGCGCTCGTTATCACGGGCGGCGATAACCGCTCGCCCTACTCTCGTGCGACGGAAATTCCTGGCCAGGAGCACTGCGGCGACGAGGACGGCAAGGCACAGGTAGTAGAAGACGGTCGGCTCGCCGAGATCGAACCGATCGAACAGCATCGGGGGCGCGACGCGGATGGGTGCGAAGGTCGGATTGGTCGCCGGATTGATCACGTAGCTCGACGTCGCGACCGCGAACGCAATGGTCACGGGCGCCAAGAACAATCCAGGAACCCGCAGCGCCGGTATGCCGATGAGCACCGCCACGCCGGCGCCGCAGACGCACGCCGCGAGCAGACAGAACAGGAAGTCCCAGTTCGTATTGACGAGCAGGCTGCCCGTCGTGGCCGCGCCGAGCCCGACGAAGGCGAACTGGCCCAAGCTGACCTGGCCAGCCCATCCGGTCAGCACGACCAGCGAGACGCCGATGATGGCGTAGATCGCGATGAACCCGAGCAGCACCGTCGTCGACTCGGAGCTGATCGACGGCAGGCCGATCGCGACTGCGACGACGAGGGCAACGCCGGCGATTCTCGTGATGCGCACCTCAGGGAGGGTCCGGAGGACGTGCGGCACGACCTTGGCTTCGCGAGCCGCCACTGCACTGCCCAGCTCCTCACCGGAGACTCGGATTGCCTTGCGGCGCTGCAAGAGCAGTCCGGCGAGGATCAATCCGAACAGCGCGAGGTCGACCGTCGTGGATCGCGGATAGCTCCAGAAGACCCCCTGCGAGAACACGCCGATGCCGATACTGGCGGCGAACGCGATCGGAAGGCTTTCGAATCTTGCGATGACGGCGGCGGCGAGCGGCGCCAAGAGCACAGCCGCCCCAGTCCCGAGCGTTGCGCTGTTCGACCCGAGGACGCCCGCGGCGAGGATCCCCGACAAGCCTGACAACCCGGCGGCGACCACCCACGTGATCAGAGACAGCCTTCGCACTGGAATGCCCAGCAGCAAGGCGCGTTCCTGCGAGTCGGCCGCGCCCCGGACGCCGATGCCCGTGTCGGTGCGGTTGAACAACCACACCAAGCCGACGAGCACGCCGAGCACGGCGAGGACCGCTACGAAATGGTTGCCATTGAAGGTGACCGGAAAGATCTCGTAGCGGAAACTGAATGGCGTCGAGAATCCGGTGAGGATCTGGCCCGTCGAACCCTGCCTCGGCAGGAGAGAAGGCAGGAAGAGAACGACGCCCGCAAGTATCTGCGACACGCCGATCGTCGCGACGGTGAGGATGAGACGCGGCGCCTGGAAGAAGCGGCGGACGACGGTGACCTCGATCAGTGCGCCGCTGAGTAGCGCAATGCCCATGCCGATCGGCACCGCGACCCAGTAGCTGAATCCTCGATTTGTAACCAACAGGACCGACACCCCGGCGGCGACGCCGCCGATCTCCGCCTGTGCGAAGTTGACGATCCGGCACGATCGATAGACAAGAACCAAGCCCAACGCCGTGAACGAGGCCAACGCACCGGTGACGACGCCAAGGCCAACAACCCCGAGCGGAAGGCCGTGCGGAAGGATGGCGGCCAGCACTGCCCACCCGAACAACCCCGCGACACCGAACGTCACCCGGCGAGGCGCGCCTGACTCGAGCTTGGACGTGACGCGGCGAGCAGCCTTGACGATGGTAAGGGTAGGTCTGGGTGTCGACATGTCGGGACGGTCTGGCTAGTTCAGCAGGACATAGGCGGCGAGGCCCATAAGGGGAGCAGATCCGTCCCCAAGCCGCCGATATGGCGACACATCGAAGGATGCATCCCTCAGTGGGGTGCCGCATCGTCGGTGTGCCGATGGCTGGCACGTGGCGATGGCAGCTGAAAGCGCCGATCGATACGTTCATCGCGTAGTTGGGTGAGGGAGTGCCTATGGCCGGAGCACAAATGCCGCGTGATGAGAGGCTGGCGCCACTCATCGACGCGGCCTTGCACCGCTACTTCTCTCAACTGACTCGGCGGTACGTCCCCATCCTCGCTGGCCTCGCGGTGCTCGCACTGGTGGCAGTCGTGCTGCCTTCGAGGCAACGCGAGGCAACGTCGAACCTCGCCACCCGCTCGGGGCCGAATGCGACAACCGGTACGGGCCCCGCGGCGGGCGCAGCCGGCGGTGACGGTGACGGTGCCGCTGGGGAGGCGTCGGTCGGGCCCGGCGGTTCCACGGGGGGCGGGTCCGCTGGCGGCCCAACGGACGGTCCTGCCGGGGTGGTCCAAGGGTCGCTCTCGGGAACGGCCAAGAGCGGGGTCGAGTGCGGCGCCGGAGTGCTGCAGGTCACGTGGACGCCGTACGCGCCCCCGTGTGTCGCGGCGTTCACAGGTAACAACGGCGGCGCGACCGCCCCCGGCGTCACCGACACGACGATCACCATCACGCTGCGAAACACTCCCGACACCGAGCCGTACACGGGCGACAACTTCGAGCTAACGGTTGCGGATCTGCAGGTGTTCATCGATTTCTTCAACAAGAACTACGAGTTCTATGGCCGACAGCTTGTGCTCAAGACCTATCGAGGCCAAGGAGCGGTGGCTCTCGAGATCCAGGGCCAGGGCCAAGCCGGCGCGCAGGCCGACGCCCAAACCGAACAGGACATGGGGGCCTTCGCCAACGTCGGCGATGGGTTCTTGGTTTTCGGCGCCGCACTGGCCGAGCACGGCGTGATGTTGCCCGGCATTGGATTCGGCGCCGAGTGGGTGTTCCGGCAGTACTCGCCCTACCTGTACCACAGCGCAGCGGAATTGAGTGCCGACGACTTTGGTCACGCCGCGGCGGCAGCGGTGTGCCAGCGCATGAAGGGCATGCCCGCGATCTTTGCCGGCGATCCGGTGTACCAGAAGACCAACCGGGTCTTCGGGTTGCTCGCGATCCAGCAGCCCGACATGAAGCCTGCCGGCGACGTGTTCGAACAAGACGCACGAAACAACTGCGGGCTCACCGTCAAGCGCGCGGACTACTCGTTCAACGTCGCCACCGAACCGCAACAGGCGGTTTCAATTGTCGCCCAAATGAAGGCCGCGGGCGTCACCACTCTCGTGAGTGCGGCCGATCCGCTCATGTTCGCCCAGATGACCTTGGCCGCTCAGCAGTCCGATTGGCATCCTGAGTACCTCACGCTTGATCCACTTGGCATCGAGCGCAACGGTGATCCAAACCAAACGTCACACGCCATGAAGGTCGCCGTCTCCGGACGGCTGCTCGCTGGCGGCCCTAACGCCGAGCCCGGCCGAGTCTTCGCCCTCGCCAGCGGCGGCGCCGAGCCACAGCAACCCAGCCCACAGTTCGTCAATATCTACACGAACCTTCTGCAGCTGGTGAATGCGGTGCAGGCGGCCGGACCCAACCTCACCCCAGACACCTACCTCGCCGCTAAATCGGCGCTGCCCGACGCGTTCGGCGACTTCGGACTCTGGAAGCGAAGCCAGCTGTACAGCGAGACCGCCGACTTCGTCGTTTCCCGCTTCGATCCCAAAGCGACGAGCCCCGAGGACGGCGAGGCCGGTTCGTGGAACCTCTGCGACGGCGGCGCTCGCTATCTCAGCCGTGAAGCGAACATGGGATCCGGGCAGCTCGGCTGCTAGCTGGGTCCCGGCATGAGTGTCAGGCACAGAAGCGAGACCAGGAAGGGACGTTCATGACCCCCGAGGAGAACAAGGCAGTCGTCCAACGGTTCTGGAACGAGCTCAT
>CAYSAC010000148.1:0-7347 GCA_964428815.1 uncultured Acidimicrobiaceae bacterium
AACGCCAACGGACCGCAGATCCCTAAACCGACCCACATTCATGCCGGGAGGCCCCAAAATTGGAGAATCGGGTTGTGGATCGAACGTATGTTCGCTACGCTTAGGAGATGGCGTTGGTCGAGGTCACCGGATTCGTCCCTCAGGTGACGCTGAACGCCGCCGAGGCACGGGTCGAGGCAGCCATGGGGCTCCTGAACGTGGCGACCGCAGATCTGATCACCGCGATCGGCGAGGTCCTTGCCACAGGCGCGTGGCGTGTCGATGGGATCGCCAGCCCCGAGCAGTGGGTCACGTGGCGGTGCGGGGTGTCCCCCGCCCGAGCCCGCCGCCTCGTCGCCAGCGCGCGGGCGCTGGCGGATCTGCCCGCCGTCGCCGCGGTGTTCGAGGCCGGGTCGCTGAGCGAGGACCAGGTCCATGTCGTCGGCGCGCACACCGACACCGCCCACGACGGCCAGGTCGCGCAGCTGGCACCGGAGTGCACCGTCAACCAGCTGCACCGGGTCCTGCCCACCATCCCCGCCCAGCCCGCACCACAAGCCGATCCGGTGCCGACCGAAGCTGCTCCGGCCGCGGGTCGCGACATCCTCTCGTACGGCTTCGACGACGACGACGGCCGTTGCCGGGGCCGGTTTGATCTGTGCGCCGACAAGGGTGCGGTACTGGTCAAGATGCTCGAGCGGGGACGGGCCGACCTGTTCGACCACCGCCACCACGACGACATCGGCGATGCGGTCGGTGCCGCCACCAACATCAGCTGGGTCGACGCTCTCATGCACGCAGCCGAGACTGCGCTGCGCGCGCTCGACCGCGACGCGAGCGCGGGCCGGCCGATCGCCGAGCGGTTCCAGGCGATCATCCACATCGACGCCGACAACCCCGCCGACACCCAACTGCACCTCGGACCGCTCCTCTCCGAGAACACCCGCCGCTACCTCACCTGCGACGCGACCGTCCGCGGTGTCATCGAACGTGACGGCATCCCGATCGCGTCGACCGAGCTTGCCCGCACCGTCCCACCGCGGCTGCGGGCGCTCATCGAGCAGCGCGACCGCGGATGTGTCATCCCTGGCTGCGATGTGTGCCGCTGGCTGCACATCCACCACATCCTCCACTGGGAAGACGGCGGACTCACCGTCCCCACCAACCTGGCTAGTCACCAAGACATCCTCTTGGTGTCCGAGTGGACGAGGGGGGACATACCCACTACTCAGTGGGAAATTTCCCACCCGCCTGATCCGGGCGGGGGAAGCCTCTCAGTTCGTTAGCTTGCGTCTGGATGCGGGATGGCGATTAGGGCGAGATCGTCAATGCCGGAGTAGTCCTTCGGATTGCACGTGTAGGGTTCCAGGCCGTTGGCAATCGCTGTGGAGGCGATCAAGGCATCGAAAGCTCGAGCAGCGGGCTTCCTCCCTGAACGACGGAGTGAGGCTGCAACGCGACCCAACACGCGAGCCGCCGACGCGTCGAATGGCAGCGGCTCGAACGAAGCCTCGGCTTCCTGGAGGCGGGCCTGGCGTGCGGCTCGTTCCTGGTCATCGGTGGCGAAGAACGGCCCGACGGACAGCCGCAACGCGGTCGAGCACGTCACCGCCGTGGTCCGCCGTTTACGAACTGATGATCATGGGTCGTGTCGCCTTCGTGCCCATCGAGCGTGGCGGGCGACTCATGGTTAGCGTGGCGATCCATGAGTCGCCTCATCGCTGCCCCGACCGTGGTCCCGGCGCTCGGAGAGCCCCCAAAGATCATCAAGGAGTTCGTGGGACGAGTGAACACCTCGACTGAGTCGCTGTCCGTCGCCGTGATGGAGAGCCCAGCGGGTTGGACCGAGCCGGGCCAGACACCCTTGTTCGACGAGTACACCGTGGTCCTCGAGGGTCGGCTCGTGGTCGAGTCCGGTGACGGCACGCCGATGAGCGTGGGTGCCGGGCAAGCGGTGCACGCGCCGGCGGGAGAATGGGTGCGGTACTCCACGCCGGATCCTGGTGGAGCTCGGTACGTTGCGGTGTGCCATCCGGCGTTCTCGGTCGACACGGTTTGCCGGGACGACGAGACGTCGACGGGGTGAGTGGCAACGGCGAAGCGGATGCCTTCCTGGCCATCCCGAGCCCGTGGTGCTGATCAGCGGCCGACAGCGGTCAGCAAGGCGGCGCGAACGTCCGTCCACACCTCGGCGACACCATGGGATGACCGCCAGGCGACGTGGCCGTCGGGCCGGATGAGCACGCCTCCATCGCCGGTGACGTCGTAGATCTCTGGCCAGAGGATCCGCAACGGTCAGTCCAGGGCGAGGGCAATCGCGACGTCGACGCTGAGCGTCCGACCTCGGACCAGCGCGGCGTCGAGATCGGCGGGATCAACACGGGTCGCGATGTCGGCCAGCAGGCGCTCCAGGGCTGCGGCGTCGGGCGGCGGGAGCGGCACACCAATGTCGGTTCGGTAGATCTCGGCCGCGCCGAGCAACGAGAGCGCCCGCTGATCGTCGTCGCCCGCTGTGTGGAGGCGGGCGTAGGCCTCGAGCGCGGCCGCCAGCCCGCCCCGGTGGCCGAGGCGCCGATGCAGGTCGAGCACCTCAGCGAGTCGAGCCCGCGCGGTCTCGGCGTCGCCTCGTTCGAGCGCTGCGAGGGCCAGCCCGTGAGCGGCCGACGCGATGCCCTCCTGGTACCCGATCGCCCGGTAGTGGGCGAGGCTCTCCTCGCTCATCGTGGCAGCCAGATCGATATCGCCGCGCGCAAGGGCCTGGCTGGCCAACACGTCAAGGGCGAAGCCGATCGGCATCTCCTCGCCTACCGCGACGGCGAGATCGAACGCCTCGCGTGCTCGCTGTTCGGCGCCGTCCGCGTCGCCGATGTCGAAGAGAAGCCGGGCGTATCCAGGGAGCGTCATCGCGCGCCACGAGCTCATGCTGGCGGTCGGTAGGTGGTCGAGCGCCAGCACGTACTGGGACTCTGCTGCGGCGAGGTCGCCAAGGCCGGAGCAGGCGACGAGTCGCAGCCAGGGAGCGATCCAGCGGAACTGGTCATCGCCCAGGGCCCGCTCGACGGCTTCCATCTCGTCGGCGCTGGTATGCACGGCATCGAACTCGGCGGTCGTGGCGAGCAGCATGGCGCGCGCTAGCAGCACGCGCGCCCGCAGGGGTGTTACCTCACCGGTGGTGACGGCGTAGGCGTGGTCCAGCCATGAACGTCCCTCGTCGATGGCACCGCTCACGAACCACGGCCACCCGAGCGCGGCGGCGAGGCGGGCACCGAGCGAATGTCGGTCCGGCGCAGCCTCGTCGAATGCCCACGTGAGCGCGGCCCGGAAGTTGCCGTGCTGTCGGCGGAATTCGTCGAGCAGCGCTGGCGTGCCCGAGGAGGCGATCCCGAGCGCGGGTGCTTCGGCGAACGCGCTGAAGTACTCGGCATGGCGGATCTTGAACTCGGTCAGCAGGCCGGCATCTGTGAGGCGGGTCGACGCGTACTGGCGCAGCGGCTCGAGCAGCCGGTAGGCGATGTCACCCTCGCCGGCCGCGTCGCGCATCACGAGTGACTTGGCGACCAGCCGGGCGAACAACGAGAGCAGCTCGTCGGACTGGAGCGGTTCGATGCCGCAGATCGACTCGGCTGCCGCCAACGAGAAGCTGCCAGCGAGCACCGACAGGCGCTCGAACAGAACCCGCTCGTCAACGTCGAGGAGGTCGTAGCTCCAGTCGATGGTCGCGCGCATGGCTCGATGGCGCGTCGGCCGATCGCGTTCGCCGTCGCTGAGCATCGAGAAGCAGTCGTCGAGGCTGGCCGCGATGCGCTCCAACGGCAGATAGGCAACACGTGCCGCGGCGAGCTCGATCGCCAGCGGGAGCCCGTCGAGCCGGGCGCAGATGCGGGCGACAACATCGCGGTTGTCGGAGGTCAGCCGGAACCCGCGGTCGGCGGCGGCGGCTCGGTCGGTGAAGAGCTCCACCGACGCGCTGCCGTCGATGAGGTCGAACGCCTCGCCCGGTGCCGGTGTCTTTAGCGGACTCAGCGCCACGATCCGCTCGCCGACGACGCCGAGATGTTCACGGCTCGTGGCGAGGATGGCAGCCGCGGGCGTGGCCGCCGCCAGGCGGGCGGCGAAGGCGGCGGCGTCGTCGAGCACCTGCTCGCAGTTGTCGAGCACGAGCAGGAGTCGCCGCGCCGACAGGTACTCCACGATCGCGTCGGTCAGCGGTCGTCCGGGCTCGCCCTTAAGGCCCAGCACCGCGGCCACCGTCTCGGGCAGCAACAGCCCGACGGTCAGCGGCGCCAGGTCGACGAACACGGCGCCGTCGACGAATCGCTTGCCGGCAGCCATCGCCACCTCGGTGGCCAGTCGGGTCTTGCCGGCGCCTCCCGGGCCCGTGAGCGTCACCACGCGATGAACAGCCACGAGGTCGAGCACGGACGCCTTCTCGTCCTCGCGCCCGACGAACGTAGTCAGCGGCACCGGCACGTTCACGGCCAGGCCGACCGAGCGCAGCGGAGGACCGTCGGCAGCGAGGTCGGGGTGGATCAGCTCGAAGACATGTTCTGGCCGTTCGACGTCGCGCAGGCGGTGCCAACCAAGGTCGCGGGTCGCCGCCCCCACGGGGAGCCGGTCACCGACCAGCTGCTCGACCGCGCCGGCCAGCAGGACCTGGCCACCGTGGGCCAGCGAACGGAGGCGGGCGGCGCGGTTCACCACCGAGCCGCGGTAGTCGTCATCGACCAGCTCCACGTCGCCGGCGTGGATCGCGACGCGAACCCGCAGCGACCCGCACGTCTCGTCGGCCCCGAGCCGCTGCTGGAGCTCGAGGGCGGCGGCCACTCCATCCACCGCTGAGCCAAACACGCTGAAGGAGCTGTCGCCCTCGCCGCGGGTCTTGAGCAGCGTCCCGCCTCGCTCACCTGCGACCGTGGCGATGATGTTGTCGTGGCGCGCCAGCGCGGTCGCGGCACCGGTCGGGTCTTGTTCCCAAAGCCGGGTCGAACCCTCGATGTCGGTGAGGACGAACGTGACGACCCCCACTGGCAGCGTGACGGCGGATGCAGCCGGCGCCCGGGCAGCCAGCTCTCGCCGGTCAGCAGCGCCCAGCTTGCGGAGCAGCGACGAGACATGACTCTCGACCGTGCGGATGGAGATGTGCAACTGGTTGGCGATCTCCGCGTTGGTGAGGTGCTCCCCGAGCGCGGCCAGCACCTCGGCCTCGCGGCTCGAAACCTCGGCCTCCGATCTGGTCGCCACGGGTTCCATCGTCGCACCGTCACCGCTCACTCGCTCGTTCCGTGGCGTTTCCGTGGTGGACACGGATGCGTGCCGGGCGCTTGCGGCGCACGCTTGGAGGACAGAGCATCGAGAGACTGGACGAGGACGACGATGATCGACGAACAGACCGAGACAAACACCGGTGAGACACCAGAGTTGGCGATGACGACGGCCAACGTGGAACAGGCGGCAGCGTGGGACGGCCACGAGGGCGACATGTGGACCCAGCACGCCGAGCGCTACGAGGCCGTTGGGCGGCGCATCTGGAACGTCTTCCTCGACGAGCGTCCGATCGCCGAGAGCGACCACGTGCTCGACATCGGATGCGGGACGGGCAAGTCGACGCGGGACGCGGCGCGGCTGGCGCCGTCGGGCCGGGTTCTGGGAGTGGATCTGTCGGCGAAGATGCTCGAACGCGCCCGCGAGCGCAGCGCCTCGGAAGGGCTCACCAACATCGGCTTCGAACAGGGCGACGCTCAGGTGCATCCCTTCGACGAAGCCAGCTTCGATGTCGCCATCAGCAGCTTCGGCGCCATGTTCTTCGGCGACCCGATCGCCGCGTTCGTCAACGTCGCCCGTGCGTTGCAGCCCGGCGGCCGGCTGGCTGTGACGGCCTGGCGCGACCTTGCTCGGAATTCCTGGCTGACGGTTCTCCGGGAGACGCTTGCCCTCGGGCGTGTATTGCCCGAACCGCCGCCGTCGGTCCCCGGTCCGTTCGGGCTCGCCGATCCCGATCACGTTCGCCGAGTGCTCGGCGCCGCCGGGTTCGAGGAGGTCGATCTCGAGTCGATCGACGAGCCGATGGTTTTCGGAACCGATGCCGACGACGCCTTCTCCTTCGTGCGCCAGCTCAGCATCGTCGAAGGCTTGACGCAGGGCCTCGATGACCGGAGCCAGGCCCGCGCACTCGACGAGGTGCACGGCGCCTTGGTGGCCCACGCGACCGACGAAGGAGTCCTGCTCGGGTCCTCTGCGTGGCTCATCACCGCCCGGCGGCCGTGACGAACGGTGACAACAGTCGAACGCGCCACCGGCCTACGGGCGTCACGTCGCGGCCGTAGCGCCTACTTGGGCCCGGCAACCCCGGGCGGCTCGTCTCACCTAGGAGGGGCAATGACCCAGCTCGAGCGGATGCACCACATCGCCTATGTGGTGAAGGACCAAGAAGCCACGCGTCACTTCTACGAGGATGTCGTCGGGCTGCCGCTGGTCGCCACTTGGGCCGAGGTCAATGGCAGATTCCGGGACTTCCCGGGCCGGAAGGTGGAGTACTGCCACACGTTCTACGGTTTGGGCGATGGGTCCGCGCTGGCGTTCTTCGCGTTCGCGGATGAAGACGTATACGAGTCGATGAAGAACCGAAACGGGCTCGCCCACGCTGCGATCGCCGTGACCCCTGAGATGCAGGAGACAATGAGGGCCCAGTTGGAGGAGGCGGGCTACACACCCAACTTCACTGACCATGGGTATTGCCAGTCGCTGTACGTTCAGGACCCAGACGGGCTGACCGTGGAGTTCACCAGCGAACCCCACGACGCAGAGGAGATCGGGGCGTGGCAGCGGACTACGGCCGCTGAGACGTTGGCCCGTTGGGTGAAGGGCGACCGAGTCGCCAATAACGACCTGCGTCATTGAACTGAGACCTTGGGCAACTGACCAAGGAGCGGTGGTGGGCGAGGGGCGACTTACCGACTGGTCAGTGAGAGATGGCCCACCCCCCTTGACCGAGTATCGGGCGACCTCCTCGAGACATTCTGGCCCGGCGGACGCAGAGGACGTCCTCGACAACGCCTGCGTCGGTCGACTCCGACTACGGGCTCATGATGACCACTGGACCGCTGTCCGTCACTGACCGCCCCGCGCCGATCCAAGGAAATCTCGCGTTCCACGAGACGTTCCGGCCCTCGAAAAGGCCTAGTCCTACATAGGACTCTTCCGCGCTCTCGACCCCTACAGCCCTTCTGCAAAGACGATTGCATTGGCCCGAGCGTGTCCCCCGCGAAGGGGTCGTACTGGCAACTAGTGAGGAACCTGATGGGCGTGTGCTGGCACCACCACCGCATGCACCACCAAGGCCGACTTGGCATCCGCGGCGACCCGACCACA
>CAYSAC010000149.1:0-7345 GCA_964428815.1 uncultured Acidimicrobiaceae bacterium
TTCACGAGCTCAAGCTCATCGTCGACCTCATGTACGAGCAGGGCATCAGCGGCATGCGGTACTCGATCTCCGACACCGCCGAGTACGGCGACGTCACGCGCGGCCCGCGCATCATCAACGACGGCGTGAAGGCCGAGATGCGCAAGATCCTCGACGAGATCCAAGACGGCCGGTTCGCGGCCGAGTGGATCGAGGAGAGCGACAGCGGCCGCACCCGGTTCAACGATCTGCGCGCCGCCGGTTCCGCCCACCAGATCGAGAAGGTCGGCGAGGAGCTGCGGGCGATGATGCCCTGGATCAGCGCCGGCAAGGAGAAGGTCCAGGACGCCAGCGGCGGCGCGCTCGACTGAGGGCCACCGAACGCGTGGGGTGCCTACAGCGCGACGTCCTTCTTGGCCACGACGGCCATCGGCATGACCCGCACCAGCAGCTCACCCTCGACGGCGTTGCGGCGGCCGTAGGCGTCGGCCTGGTCCTCGCCCATGTAGCGGCCGCCGATGCGTGTGGCCCAGTGGAGCACCTGCTCGAGGTCGTCGCTGAGGTGGGCCACACCCTCGACCATCACGAACGCGAACGGTGGCCGCTCGTCGTCGACGCAGAGCGACAGGCGCGGGTCGCGCCGCAGGGCGTAGCCCTTCACGGTCGTCGCCCCGGTCGTGAACACGATGCCGCCCGCGTCGTCGATCTCGTACCAGACCGGCGCGACGTGAGGCCGGCCGTCCTTGCGCACCGTCGCGACCTTGGCGGTGCGCACGGGGTCGCGCAGAAACGCCCGCCACTCCGCCTCGGTCATGTCCTGATAGCCCATCAGCCCTCCTCGGGGACCTCGTAGAGGAACACCGCCATGTGCTTGAGGCCCTGATCGGTGCGGCTGCCGTCGAGGTTGCCCGAGTACAGGAACGTCCAGCGCTCGACGAGCACGAGCCGGTCGCCCGTGCCCTTTCCCAGCAGGCGGTCGGCGATGGCGCGCATGTCGGGATCGTCGCCGTCGACATCGAGCCCGTGGTTGACCAGGTAACCGAGGTCGCGGTCGCGCAGGAACCGGGTCGTCGCCTCCGTCCCCGCGCGGCGTGCGTCGAGGTACTCGTAGCTGTTGATGACGCCGTCGAGGTTCATCACGCGCTGCTCGGTGAAGTAGCCGACCACGCCGGCGTCGAACGAGCCGAGCACGGCATCACTCGGCAGGTGGGCGCTGATCCACTCGCCCGCCCGCCGGTTGCCGGTCTGCAGCGACCGGAGGTTGGGGTCGGTGATCTCGCGGGTCTGGTAGGCGAGCCCTCCGAGGAGGGGGATGAGGAGGATGGCGAGGACCGGGGCGGCAGCCCTCGCCGGGGCGCGCGTCCCGGGCGACTCGACGAGCGCGCCCTCGGCGAAGTCGGCGACGGCCATGAGCGCCAGGACGATGGCGTACAGGGCGACCGGCGCGAAGTACCAGAGGTAGGGCACCGACTGGAGCACGACGTAGTACGCGACCAGCGAGATGCACGTCGCCGCGTACCAGGCCGTCGACCGGGCGAACGCGCTCGTGCGGGGGAAGCGGCTCGTCGCAGGTGCCGCCCGCCGTCCCCACGCGAGTACCGCGAGGGCGATGACCGCGAACCCGGCGACGAGCGCGACCCGGCTCGCAGTCAGCGGCAGCCGTTTCACCTCGCCGCTGACCTGCGTCGGTTCTCCGAACCAGATCAGGTTCACGGCCACGAAGCCGGCGAGCGCGATCGCGGGGAGCGCGAACAGCTCGACCAGCGGACGAACCGCCCTCGACTGGAGCAGGCACCACACGCCGAGCACGGCGAACAGGAGCAGGGCATCGGTGCGGCTCAGGAACGCGACCGCGAGCAGCGCGCCGGTGACCCATCGCCACCGCGCGGTCGTGCCGGTCGTGAAGCGCCCTCCTGCGGCCGCGCTCCGGGCCAACAGCACGGCGCCCACCAGACCGACGAGGTTCGACTCCAGCCCGTTCACGAACAGCTTGAGGACGAACGGGTTGACGGCGAGCAGCACGAACGCGGTGAGCATTGCGCCGTCGCACCACGCCGCGCCCGGCCGATCGCCGAGCCGGGACCAGCCCTGGCGCGCCCGAGCAACGACGCCGGCGATCGTGGCCAGCGTCAGGAACCATCCGGCCAGCTGCAGCAGGAGCAGCGAGCGCACCGCCGCGAGCCCGTCGAGCCCGGCGAGGAACGGCAGCGTCGACAGGCCCATCCACAGCGGGTGGTAGCCGTTCGTGTGGTTGATCTGGTCGAAGGTCGAGCCGTGGCCGGCAGCGATGTTCTTGGCCACCTCGAAGTAGTAGTAGGCGTCGTCGAACGTGAGCGTGAACGGGGTCTCGGACCAGGCGACGATGATGAACGCCCAGATCGCGCACACAACGCCGGCGGCGGCGAGCAGCGTCCTGCGGGCGGCAGCGTCCGTGGGCACGACCTCGCCTACATCGTCTCGTCGAAGCTGACCTCGCCCTCACCGCGGAGGACGTTCTTGAGCAGCTTCCCGGACGCGTTGCGAGGCAGCTTGCCCCGCGTGATGTCGACGTAGGCCGGCACCTTGAAGTTGGCCAGCGTCTCGGCGACCCACTTGCGCACCTCGTCCTCGGTGAGGTCCTCGCCCTCCTCGACCTGGACGACCGCCTTGACCTCCTCGCCCAGCTCGGGGTGAGGGACGCCGATGATCGCGGCGTCGGCGATCTTGGGGTTCTCGACGAGGCGGTTCTCGATCTCGACGCAGTAGATGTTCTCGCCGCCGCGGATGATCATGTCCTTCGCTCGATCGGTGATGTACAGGAACCCGTCCTCGTCGACGCGCCCGATGTCTCCGGTGTGCAGCCATCCGTCGCGGATCGCCGTCGCCGTCTCCTCCGGCTTTCTCCAGTAGCCGGCCATCAGGATCGGTCCGCGGATGAGCACCTCGCCGGTCTCGCCGGTCGGCACCGCCTTCTCGTCGGCGTCGACGATCTTGAGCTCGACCGTCGGGACGGGCGGGCCGACCGACGTCGGCTTGTCGAGCGCGTCCTGTCCCGAGATGACGGTCGCTACCGAGCTCGTCTCGGTCAGCCCGTACGCGTTGCTCGTCGTCGCGACCTTCGGGAACGTCTCCCTGATCTTCCGCTGCAGCTCTTCGGCCGACGGCGACCCGCCGAACGCGACGCTGGCGACCGTGCTCGTGTCGTAGTCGTGACGATCGGGGTGCTCGCAGACCCGCCACACCATCGTCGGCACCGTCGCCCAGATGGTGACCTTGTGCTCCTGGATCAGCTCGAGCGCCTTCTCCGGCTCGAACTTGCCGACCGGCATGATCAGTTTGAGCCCTGCGAGCAAGCCGACGACGAGCGTCGAGTGGCAGCCGGACACGTGAAAGAGGGGCGAGGTGAAAAGCGCCACGTTCTGGCCGCTCGGGCTGTCGGGGATGGCCCCACCGCCCGACATCGACCCTGCGACCGCGCCGTACATCGTGTTCTGCATGTTGGCGACCATGCTGCGGTGGGTGGAGATCGCACCCTTGGGCCGCCCGGTCGTGCCGCTTGTGTAGAAGATGACGGCGGGGTCGTCCTCATCGATCGCCACGTCGACGAAGTCGGGCGTCGGGTCGCCGGTCAGCTCCTCGAACCTGTGCAGCTTGTCGTTGTCGTCGAACTCGGCCGGATCGGCGTCGATGAGGAACACGTGCTCGAGGTCGGGCGCCTGGTCGAGGTCCTTGGCGATGCGCTGGAACCGGGCGGCGTCGGCGACGAGCACCTTGGCTCCCGAGTCCTGCAGCCCGTAGAGGACCTCGTCGGTCTTCCACCAGCCGTTGAGCCCGACGAGGACGGCGCCGTTGGTGACCGTGGCCCAGAAGGACATGCACCACTCGGGGTTGTTGGCGGAAAGCACCGCGACGCGGTCGCCGTGGCCGACGCCGAACCGGTCGTGCAGCGCGTGGGCGACGGAGTTGGCGAGCTGCACGAACCGGTTGAAGCCGTAGGTCTGCTCGCCGTAGGAGATGAACGTCTGCTCGTCGCCGCGCATCAGCGCCACCTCGGCGACCGATCGGAGCGAGGGCATGCGGGACTTGTAGACCTGCAGCGGCCGGCCGCCGACGTCCTCGGTGACGACCTCGAACGCCCCGCCAGGGCCCGTCAGCATCTCCCGTACCTCTACAGCAGTCGGCATGGGCCAGGAATCTAGGGGAGGAACCGCGCCCGCTGGTCCGGTCTGGGCACCAAGCAGGCGTCGAGCTGGCCCCAGATGCGGTAGCGGTACCGGGCGATGAACCGGTAGCCCAGCTCGCGCACGGCCCGGGGCGTGACCCGCAGGGCGCGGCGCACCCACGGCGCCGCGCCCGTGATCTCGAGGATGCGCACCGCGGCGTCGGACCGGTAGGCGAAGCGCACGCCCTCACCGTCGGCCTCGGCCAGCACCATCGTCTCGAGCTCATCGGGGATGGAGCCCGGGATGGCGTCACGGACCCGCGCCGCCGTCTCGCCCTGCAACGGAGCGAACGTGACGCTGTCGGTCGGGTCGTGCTTCAGCAGCCACCGCACCTCCCGGGTGCAGAACCCGCACACGCCGTCGAAGAAGACCGTCGCCGGCGCCAACCCCAGCGAATGTGGTGCAGAAGCGGTCGCCCCGACGACCGCTTCTGCACGGAGCTCGGTCATGGGGACCAGGCTACGGGCGGCGGTCACGGCCAGGCCATACCGTCTCGCCGTGCGCTTTGCCGTGAACATCCCGCCGTTCACCGCGGCCGGCACGATCGTCGATCTGGCGGTCGAGGCCGAGGCGGCGGGGTGGGATGCCGTGCTGGTTTGGGACCACCTGCAGTGGATCACCGCGCTCGAGCTGGACGTCCACGATCCGTGGGCGCTCCTGTCGGCGATCGCGATGCGGACCGGGCGGGTGCAGCTCGGCACCGGCGTGACGCCGCTGTCCCGCCGGCGCCCATGGATCGTTGCCAAGCAGCTCGTCACCCTCGACCACCTCAGCGGTGGCCGGGCGATGCTCGGCGTCGGGTTGGGCGAGCCGCCGGACGCGGACTTCGAGGCCTTCGGGGACGAGAGCGACCGTCGCCGCCGGGGGGCGATGCTCGACGAGGCCCTCGACATCATCGCCACGGTCGCCGCCGGTGAACCCGTCGACCACCGCGGTGAGCACTACACGGTCCAAGCCCACCTGCGGCCGGGCGCGGTGCAGCGCCCGCGGCCTCCGATCTTCGTCGCCGGCGTCAAGCCCAACCGGCGGCCGCTCGAGCGGGCACTGCGGTGGGACGGCTTCTTCCCGATCGGCGGCGCCGACCTCCTCACGCCCGAGCAGATCGGCGAGTACCTCGCGGGCGTGGACCGGCCCGAGGGCTGGGAGGTGTTCGCCGCGCTCACGCCCGGCCACGACGTGGCCGAGTTCGAGGCGGTCGGCGCGACCTGGCTGGTCGAGGGCGCGTGGCCGATGGGGGACTGGGTCGAGGAGCTGGGGGGCCGCATCGCCGACGGCCCGCCCGCTCGTTAGGCGAGCGCGTCGGCCACGTGGTCGATGCAGCGCGTGAGCGCGGAGACGTCGTCGGGCTCGATCGCGGGGAAGCACGCGATTCGCAGCTGGTTGCGCCCGAGCTTGCGGTAGGACTCGGTGTCGACGATGCCATTGACGCGCAGGACGCCGGAGACGGTGTCCGCGCTGATCAAGTCGTCGAGGTCGATGGTCGCGACCACGTGGCTGCGCGCCGCCGGGTCGGCGACGAACGGCGTCGCCCACTCCCGCGCGTCGGCCCAGTCGTAGAGGGTGCTCGACGAGCGATCGCAGCGCGACGCCGCCCACTCGAGCCCGCCGTTCTGGTTCAGCCAGTCGACCTGGTGAGCGGCGAGGAAGATCGTGGCCAGCGCCGGCGTGTTGTAGGTCTGGTCCTTGCGGCTGTTGTCGAGCGCGATCGCGAGGGAGAGCGAGGCCGGGATCCAGCGACCAGACGCGGCGACGCGCTGGATGCGCTCGATCGCCGCGGGTGAGCACGCCGCCAGCCAAAGCCCACCGTCGCTGGCCAGGCACTTCTGCGGCGCGAAGTAGTACACGTCGACCTGCGTGGGGTCGAAGCGCAGGCCGCCGGCGGCGGACGTGGCGTCGACCAGGACGAGCCCGTCGGCGCCGTGGGGGCGGCGCAGGTCCATCGCCACGCCGGTCGAGGTCTCGTTGTGGGTGAGGCAATAGGCGTCGACGCCAGGCATGGCCTTGGGATCGGCGCGGGTGCCGGGCGCCGCCTCGATGACGTCGGGGTCGTCGAGGAACGGCGCGGCGGCGGCGGCCGCGAACTTCGAGGAGAACTCGCCGAAGGTGACGTGCTGGCTGCGATGCTCGATCAGCCCGAACGTGGCGGCATCCCAGAACGTGGTCGTTCCCCCGTTGCCGAGCAGCACCTCGTAGCCGTCGGGCAGGGAGAGCAGCTCGGCGAGCCCGTTGCGCAGGGCGCTGACCGTGAACCGCACGGTCGCCTGGCGGTGGCTCGTGCCCAGGTAGTCCTTGCTGGCGGCGGCGAGCGCCGCGACGGCCTCCGGCCGGACCTTGGACGGGCCGCAGCCGAAGCGGCCATCGGCGGGCAGGAGCTCGACCGGGATCGCGATATCGGGAAGCGGGGCGCTCATCGTTGCACCGGGGGCTGCGCCCCCAGACCCCATCGACGGTCGGCTCCCTGGCGGTCGCTCGCCCGTATGCCCTCGCGGTGCTCGGTCATCGCGTGCCACTATCGCGGCCGGTCCGAAGAAGGAGCGAATCCATTGGCCTCACGCATCTCCGCCCGAGTCGCCGCCATCGCGGAGTCAGCCACGCTGGCGGTCGACGCCAAGGCGAAGGCCCTCAAGGCGGCCGGCGAACCGGTCATCGGGTTTGGCGCGGGTGAGCCCGACTTCCCCACGCCGGACCACATCGTCGCCGCCGCGATCGAGGCAGCGCGCGACCCGAAGAACCACAAGTACACCCCTGCCGGCGGCCTGCCAGAGCTGAAGGAGGCGATCGCAGCCAAGACGCTGCGCGACTCCGGCGTCGAGGTCGCTCCGAGCCTGGTGCTCGTCACCAACGGCGGCAAGCACGCCGTGTACAACACGTTCCTGACCCTCGTCGACGACGGAGACGAGGTGATCGTGCCGGCGCCGTACTGGACCACCTACCCCGAGCCGATCATGCTCGCGGGCGGCGTGCCGGTCGTGCTGCCGACCGATGAGACCACCGGCTTCCGCGTCACTGTCGACCAGCTCGAGGCGGCGCGCACGCCTCGCACCAAGGCCCTTCTCTTCGTCTCGCCGTCCAACCCGACCGGCGCGGTGTACCCGCCGGACGAGGTGCGCGCCATCGGCGAGTGGGCGCTTGAGCACGGCATCTGGGTGATCACCGACGAGATC
>CAYSAC010000150.1:0-7343 GCA_964428815.1 uncultured Acidimicrobiaceae bacterium
TCGTCGGCGCGGAGATGACACCCACCGACCAGTCGGCGCTGGCCCGAGCGTGGGAAACCCACGAGCCGGTGCTCTCGCGCACACTCAGCTCGGACACCGATCCTTTGTTGGCCGAGGGCTTCCATGGAGCCGAGAACGTGGTAGTCCTACCGATCTTCGCCGACGGGCGTCCGGCTGGCGCGCTGGTCGCGGCCTTCGGCGCCCGGCGACTCGGCCGCATCGAGCGGACGGTGCTGGCCACCGCCGAGCAATTGGTCGCTCATGCTGCGCTGGCGCTGCGCAACGCCTACCTGCTGGAGGACGTCCAGGCGCAGGCGGTCACCGACGCGTTGACCGGTGTGGCCAACCGCCGCGAGCTCGAGGCGTCGCTCGAGCGGGAACTGGTCCGGGCACAGCATCACGACGACGAGCTCGCCGTGGTGCTCGTCGACCTCGATCGCTTCAAGCTGCTCAACGACACCCACGGCCACCAAGTCGGCGACGAGGTGCTCCGCCGGGTGGGCAAGGTGCTGGCCGACGCGGTCGGAGAGCTCGGCACCGCCGCCCGTTACGGCGGCGAGGAGTTCGCGGTGGTGCTCCCACGCTGCGGCACGGTGTCTGCGGCCGCCACCGCCGAGCGAATCCGCGCCGCCATCGAACGTCTCACCGAGCCGGTTCCGGTCACTGCCAGCCTGGGCGTCGCTACCTTCCCGGCGGATGGACAGGACATCGAGTCGCTCGTGCGTCGCGCTGATGCCGCGCTGTACGAGGCCAAGCGTCAGGGCCGGAACCGCGTCACGACACCGGCCAGCCACCGGGGAGGCTGGCTCGACCTGCCGTGGAGCAAGGAAGCCAAGGAAGGGACCGTCGCGACGATGTCGTCGCCCTCCGCGCTCTCTCCCGAACTCGAGCCGGCGGCCGCGAGCCACTGACATTGCGCTTAACCGTTCGGGACCTCCTGTCCGCCCTTCTCGCTGTCTGCATGACACGCCGGCGTCGCTGCCGAGCGCGTTGACGAGGTCGTCGACCTTGCGAGTCGACACGCCGTGCACGAACGCTTCCATGATCACCGCCCACAACGCCCGATCGATCCGGCGGCGCGGTTCGAGCAGGCTCGGGTAGAAGCTGCCCTCGCGCAGCTTGGGGATCTGCAGCTCGACATCCCCGGCCTTGGTCGACAACAACCGGGGGCGGCTGCCGTTGCGGTGTGGTGCGCCCGTCGGTGCGCTCATAACGGGACGCGCCGATCACCTGGGACGCCTCGAGCTCGATGAGCTCCTGCAGCACAAGTTGCATCGCCTCGCGCATGAAGTCGAGATCACCGCCCGCATGCAACGCGTCGAGCAGCTCGATGGCCCCTCCGCGGGTGAACCCTCGCCAAACCGGCCCCTCAGATCCCCGAAGAGCTCCTCGAGGAACTCGACCGGGACATCACTGCCGGACCTCCGCCCTCAAACCTCACCACTCGAGGGGGCACCAACGCGCCAACCGGTTGACGCGGTTGACGGGCCGCTCGACTGTTGACAGTGTTGACATCCGAGGAAGGTAAACGTGACCGTGCCGCTGCGTAGCGCCGACCGCGAGTTTGTGGCCGAAGCGACCCGCGAGTTCAAGCACGCGCTCTCGCGGGTTGTGGCCGAACACGAGCGGGCGCCGGGGGGCGCGTGCGGTGCTCGGCGAGCCCCGCTCGTTCGCGGAGCGCGCCGTCCACGCGAGCGCGCCGTTGGCCTCGCCGTGGGATGACCTGGTCGGTCCGTTCCTGCGCAGCGAAGGCGTCCAGGCCCGACTCAAGATCAGTCGTCAGGCAGTGGCGGCCAAGGCTGCACGCCGGCGCCTGTTGCGGACCGTCACCGTCGACGGCGAGCACCTCTACCCGCTGTGGCAGTTCGACGGCGACCATCTCGTCACCGGTCTGGCCGAGATGCTGGCCTTGTTCCCCGAGCAGGCCGTCGACGGCTGGACCTTGGCCGCCTGGCTGCGAACCCCTGATCCGGACCTGGGTGAGGTTCCGCTCGTCGTCCTCGCCCGTGGGGAGCTCGATCGAGTCAGGGTCGTCGCCCGCAACGCGGCGCGCACCCTGGCGGTGTGACCCCGGCTCTCACGCTTGGCGAACCCGGCGACCTCACCGGCTTCCCCGCGGTGGCGCCGCCCACGCGCATGGTCCGGGTCTGTCGGGCGTCGCAGGACACGTGGTGGTTCTCGGCCGACGGGAGGGGACGATTCGACCTCGCCCCGCCGCAGGGCACCTGCTACCTGGCCACCGATGCCTACGCGGCGATCCGCGAGGCGACCCGGCTCGGCCCGGTGTCCACCGTGTGGGTAACAGGCGCGAGAACTGCGAGAGGTGGCGCCGCCCGACCCGAACGCCCGATTGGCTGCGACTACTCGCCAGGCGGCCGGCCGCTACGGCGTCACAACCGAGCTTGCCACGGTCGTGCCCTATGACCTTCCCCACCGCTGGGCGGCCGCGTTCCACGGTCACGGGTTCGACGGCATCCGCCACCAGCTGCGTCATGACCAACGGGCTCGACCGTCGGGGATCGCGCTGTTCGGATCGACAGGAGCTGGCAGCCACGACGACGGCCGACAGTCCCCGCTCACCGTCGCTGCGGTGGAGGCCACCGGCGTGCGGGTGCTGCCGCCCCCGCATTCGATGGCCTTGACCGTCCTGCCCTGATAATCCGGGCGCGCACGCGTCAGGAAGTGCGTGAGGAACCCTGACGGATTCCCCGTCGCGCTGACCCTTGACACGAGAGCTGTTCGCTCAGGCCACGAACGCGAGCGTGGCATGCGTGTGGTGGCGCCATCAGGTTGCTGAGACAGAGTCAACTGCAGAGGCCGCCAGCGGATTGGTCGAGCCCGCGGGAGGTGCCGTGGTGGTCGCGAACGCTGCTGCGTAGCGGCTCCTCGGGAGCGCTACCCGAGCCGTTCGATGATCGTGGCGTTGGCCATGCCGCCGCCTTCGCACATCGTTTGCAGGCCGAACCGGCCGCCGGTGCGCTCGAGCTCGTTGAGCATGGTCGCCATGAGCTTGGCCCTGAGCAGCCGAGTGGGTGGCCGAGGGCGATGGCTCCGCCGTTGACGTTGACCTTTGACATGTCGGCGTGCAGTTCGCGGTCCCAGGCCAGGACCACCGATGCGAAGGCTTCGTTGATCTCGACGAGGTCGATGTCGTCGAGGTTGAGCTTGGCCTTCTCCAGTGCGCGGACGGTGGCGGGGATCGGTCCGGTCAGCATCATGATCGGGTCGACCCCGGCGAGGGCGAAGGTGTGGAACCGGGCCCGTGGGGTGAGTCCAAGTTCGGCGGCCTTCGCTTCGCTCATGACCAGCACCGCTGAGGCTCCGTCGGTGATCTGCGAGGAGTTCCCGGCGGTCACCTTTCCGTCCGGCTTGAACGCGGGGTTCAACCTGCCAAGGGTGTCCACCGTCGAGTCCGGGCGGATGCCTTCGTCGGTCGTGAAGGGTTCCGGACCGGCGTCGGTCTCAACCACAATGGGGATGATCTCGTTCTCGAACCGTCCTTCCGAGGTTGCCGCGGCGGCCCGCTGATGGCTCTCGGCGCTGAAGGCGTCGAGCTGCTCTCGGGTGAGGCCCCACTTGTCGGCGATCATCTCTGCCGAGATGCCCTGATGCACCAACCCGCCGACTGGCTTGTAGCGGTTCCGCATGCGAGAGCCGTACATCTTTCCGGGCCCGTGCTCGGTGCTCGATCCCATCGGCACCCGCGTCATGCACTCCACCCCGGCGGCGATGACGACGTCATACGCCCCGGCGATGACACCCTGCGCGGCGAAGTGCGCAGCCTGTTGTGAGCTGCCGCACTGCCTGTCGATAGTCGTACCGACGACAGTCTCGGGGAAGCCCGCCGCGAGCGCTGCGCATCGACCGACGTTGCCGGCTTGCTCGCCGGCCTGGATGACGCAACCCATGATCACGTCCTCGACCAAGGCCGGGTCGAGGTCGTTTCGTTGCACGAGCGCCGCCAGCACTTCGGCGGCGAGGTCGACAGGATGCCAGCCGCTGAGCTTGCCGTTGCGCTTGCCCCCAGCGGTCCGTGCGGCATCGACGATCACGGCGCTCGGCATGGTTCGGATCTCTCTTTCAATGGCTACGACTTGATTAGATTATCAATCAGTCAGGATCATGGGGGCCAGACCGTGCCCGATCGATCAGAGTCGGCGGCACCTCGGGAGGGCCGGAAGAGATGGACGTGGTGGTGTGCGAGGGCGACGAGACGGGGCAGGAGCTCTTGGAGCAGTCGCTTCGCGTTCTCGATGAAACGGTGCTCGGCGTGCCAGTCACGCTGCACCGCTTCGACTTGTCGCTCGCGAACCGTCGGCGCACCAGCAACCAGGTTGTGCTGGATGCGGCCGACGCCATGCGGGAGAGCGGCCTCGGTCTGAAGGCGGCAACGATCACGCCTCCGGTTGCCGGCGATGTGGGGTCGCCCAACCGTGTGCTTCGTGAGCGTATCGGTGGCTCGGTGATCGTTCGCACCGGCCGGCGGATCCCGGGCGTGGCGCCGCTCGCGCCGGTCGTTCACCCGATCGTGGTCGTACGCATGGCCGTCGGTGACGCCTATGGCGCCGACGAAGGGCGGACCGGCATCGCCGGAGGTGAGGGCGAGGGGGCGTTCCGAACCGAACGCATCGAGCGCGGCGGCTGTCGCGCGGTCGCGGAGTACGCGTTCGTCACAGCGAGGTCGATGCGCGGATGCGTTTACGGCGGGCCGAAGTGGACGGTGTCTCCGGTGTATGAGGGGATGCTCAAGGAGGAGATGGATGCGGCCGCTAGTCGCCATCCGGACGTGGACTATCGACCGACGCTCATCGACGCCGCCTACGCCGGGTTACTCCGTGAGGCGGCGGAGCTGCCGTTGGTGATCCCGGCGCTCAACCGCGACGGGGACTGCCTGTCGGACCTGGTGCTCGCCCTGTTCGGGTCCATTGCCGGGGCCGAGTCCGTCCTGCTATCCCTCGATCGGGAGTCCCTCCCGGTGGTGGCCATGGCCGAGGCACCTCATGGCACGGTCCCGTCGCTGCAAGGCAAGGATGTCGCCAACCCGATGGCGATGCTCCTTGCCTGTGCCGCGGTGTTGGAGTACGCCGGGCGAGCCGGTGAGCCGGAAGCGGCCGCCGCCGCGGAGGCGGTACGAACGGCGACGATGGGAGCGGCCGCCGACGGTGTGCGGACCTTCGACATTGGTGGGGCGGCGTCAACGAGCACGGTGGTCAACGAGGTGCTGGCGCGCCTGGTCTCGAGCAGAACCCGCTGATCGTTCTCACAAGTCGCGTCGAGCGGCCCGTGGGACGATCCCGTCAGCCTGGAGTGGTCGGCGAAACCCCCCGGCGGACGATGTGCTTGATAGATTCTTCAATTGATGTCGTTGCCAGTTCGGGGCGAGAAGCGCACGGGGGTCAGCTCGGGTCGTCTGGGCGTGGACGGGCTGCGCGTCCGTACGACCGGGAAGGGTCGGGGGCTGCACTGGTTGCGGATCGACGCTCGGGATGAGGAGCATCTGGCGTTGCGCCGCTGCGGGGTCGACTCGTTCGTGGACACCGTCGCCGCACTGTCGCCGAGCTTCTCGGGGGTGCTGGTCACCGGGGTCGCAGCCCCGCGCTGCTTCGTGCTCGCCGAGCGGCTGCGCAACGTCACCGCGCTGCCCGTATTGGTCGACAGCGACGGGCTCGCGGTGGCCGCGACGGCAGCGCTGGTCAACGCCCTTGCCCTGTCCGACCGGAGGATCGTTCGGGCGCGAGTGGTCGTCTGGGGATCGGACGCGGCGACGTTCGCCGTGTCAGAGCTGCTGGCCACCCAGTTCGGTGCCGACGTCGTCGTCGTGGATCGAGGCCGCGTATCGGAACTGGTCGCGACCGGCGACGGGCGCTCGCGGCTGGCCGCCATCACCAACCGCGGCCGCGGCCGCGGCCCCCGTGAGGCGTTCGCAGGTGCGGACGCTCTCGTCGACCTGAGCCGACCTGGCAAGGATCTGCACGCCGGGGTCGACGACCCGCCGCCGGTCGTCTTCGAACTCGGGCGCTCGCCCTCGCTCGGCGAACTCGAGGAGCTCGGAACACCCGCGATTCTGGCGACCCCGTCGACGGGCGGTGTCACCAGCCCCGTGGCGATCCCGGGTCTGCTGCAAGGGTTGCTCCAGACCAAGCTGGCTCGGCTTGAGATGGCGGCGCTGGCAGGGGCGGCGCGCACGATCGCCGGGCTGGTCGCGCCGACCTCCACCTGCCTGGTCCCCTCCGCGCTCGACCGCCAGGTCGTCGCGGCCGTCGCGGCGTCGGTAGTGGCCCACGGAGCCGAGCCTGACGCAGGTCGAAACTCGGCGCCCGTGCCGGCGACCGCCGCGGATCGCGCCGGCCGAGTCACTGAATTCGAGGAAAGCGAGCGCCCGTGAGCCGCCCCATCTACCAAGTCAAGGCCGACTTCTTTAAGACGCTCGCGCACCCGGCTCGCATCCGCGTGTTGGAGCTGCTCCGCGGCGGTGAGCGCTCGGTCGGCGAGCTGATCCCCGACGTCGGGTTGGAGCCGTCGCACCTGTCGCAGCAGCTAGCGGTGCTCCGCCGGGCGAACGTGGTGCAGACCCGCAAACAGGGATCGACAGTCCTGTACTCGGTCACCGACGACCGCATCTTCGAGCTGCTCGAGGTGGCCAAGACGATCCTCACCAGTTCCCTGGCCGATACACGGGATCTGCTGGCGGAGCTGGAGACGCTGGAGTTCACCGACCGGAAGCCGGGTCGGCGGCGAGGCAAGAGCGCCTGAGTCAGCGTTGAGGGCGGGCGGCGGCGAGGAGGTCGCCGTTCATGAAACCGATGACGTCGAGGCCGATCTCCTTGGGGCACACGGCGCGGCATTTGCCGATGTTGGTGCAGCTTCCGAACCCCTCCGCTTCCATAGTGGCGACCATGGCAAGGACCCGTGAACGCCGCTCGGGTTGGCCTTGGGGAAGGCGCCCGAGATGAGCGAGCTTGGCGCCCGTGAACAGCATCGCTGACGCGTTCGGGCAGGCGGCCACACAGGCACCGCAACCGATGCAGGCTGCTGCGTCCATGGCCGCGTGAACACCTTGAGGTTGCCGAGCATGTGGGCGACCACGAAGGCGAAGAGCACGGCACCGGTGACCGCCATCAGCGCCTTCTTGCCGATCGACGATCGAGAGACGATGGCGGCGGGAGACGCGTCGGCAGTCAGCATTCGGCCTCCTCGTTGGTGATCGGTTGCTGACTTGATGAACCTATCAGTTGATCTCGCACTACAGTAGATGGGCCAGCCGGGGCTACGGTGATGCGGGCCGGTCGTCGAGACGATCGGCAAGGGGTTCGACTCCCCCCGCTGGCACGACGTCTGGACGG
>CAYSAC010000151.1:0-7314 GCA_964428815.1 uncultured Acidimicrobiaceae bacterium
CCGGGGCGGGGCCGGCGCCGGCACCCGCGTCGACGCCGGGCGCAGCGTTGGCCGCGAGCTGCTCGTCCGGGACCTCGGTCGGTGCGGGGACCAGCCCGGCGGTGACCAACGCCACGACCACCACCACCACGACCGCGGTCGTGCGCCGCTCGGTGCGCGGCGCCTCCTCCAACCACCGCAGGAGCTGGCCGACCGACGTCACCGGGCGCGCCCCCGCTCCCGCCCTGTCCCTTGTGCTGCGGCGCGGGGCCGAGCCGCGCCCAGATAGCTGGCGACCACCGCAGGATCCTCGCGCACCGCGGCAGGTGTGCCCTCCGCAATGACACGACCCCGTTCGAGGCAGTAGATCCGGTCGGCGACGGCCATCAGGAAGGGCATGTCGTGCTCGACCACGAGTATTGCGCACCCCAGCTCGTCGGCCACGGCCCGGATCAGCGGACGGAACGCCTCGGTCTCGCGCTGGGCGATGCCCGACGTCGGTTCGTCGAGCACCATCAGGCGTGGCCGCGTCGCCGCCTGGGCGGCGAGGTCACAGATGTGGCGCGTGCCGGTCGAGAGTCGATCACCGGGAAGGTCAGCGAACGCGGTCAGGCCGAACCGCTCGATGATGTCGTCGGCCTCGGCCACCAGCTTGGTTTCGGTGAGACGCACCCATGGCGCGCCGACGAGCGCGCCGAAGGCACCGGTCGGATGCTGACGATGCAATGCCAGCTCCACGGTCTCTCGCACGGTCAACGTCGGAAACAGACGAGCGTCCTGGAACCCGCGGCTCACGCCGAGCTGCGCCCGCCGCGCCGGCGCCAGCGCGCTGACCTCGCGGCCGTAGAGCAGCACGCCGCCGCTCGACGGCACGCGCCCGCCGATGGCGTTGAGGAGCGACGTCTTGCCGGCGCCGTTGGCGCCGATCACGCCAACGATCTCCCCCGCGGCCACTTCCAGCGTGACGGCATCGACGGCGTGCACACCGCCGAAGCTGACCGAGACGTCGCGCACCGAGAGGGCGACCGACCCGGCCTCCGGTTTCGTGATCGTCGCCGCTCGGGTCGGCCGCTCGCGTGCGGCGGCCGTCGACATCGGGGCCGCGGCGCGGGCGGCGATCCGGTCGAGTCGCCGCTGGAACCTGCCGCGCACCACGCTCACGATCCCGCCGGGGTTGACGATCTGCGTCAGCACCAGGCCGACGCCGGACAGGAAGAGCTGGAGCTGGACGGTGTTGGGGATGATCCCGTAGACGAGGTCGCCGAACAGGAGCGGGAGCCCGAAGATCGCGATGCTCCCGAGGATGGCGCCGGCGACGGAGGAGACACCACCGATCACGACCGCCGCCAGCACGAGCATCGAAACGTTGGACCCGGTCACCTGGACGGAGACGTTCCGGTTGACGGCCAGCCAGAGCACCCCGGCCGCCGCCGCGAGCGCACCGGAGGTCGCGAACGTCGTGAGCCGCACGAGCGCGGGTGAGAAGCCGAACGTCGCGGCCGTCGACGCGTTGTCGCGAACGGCCACGATC
The DNA here is from genome assembly GCA_964428815.1 of uncultured Acidimicrobiaceae bacterium. GTDB lineage: Bacteria > Actinomycetota > Acidimicrobiia > Acidimicrobiales > CAYSAC01 > CAYSAC01. Next base: position 1,511 of record CAYSAC010000151.1, read on the forward strand.
GCGCGGCCGGCGTTGGACCGCCGGAGTCGAGCGAGCGCGAAGCCGGCGACGACGAGCACGGCCAACGCCGCGAAGTACACACTCTTCTGCGTCGCGAGTCGACCGAGCCCGGCCTGGTACGCCGGCTCCACGCTCGAGGTCCCCGGCGGCGCCAGCCACGTCTGGCGGAAGAGCCAGACCGGGCCGACGACGGCGACGCCGAGCGATGTGACCGCGAGCGTCAGACCCCTCGACCGCGCCGCCGGCAGACCGGCCACCAGCGCGAACGCGGCGCCGACGACGGCGGCGATCACCATCGTCGCCAGCAGCGACCACCCGCGAGGAGCCAGCCGAGCGGCGGTGAACGCGCCGATGGCGACGAACGCGAACTGGCCGAGGCTGACCTGGCCGCCCCACCCGCTCAGCATCGTCAAGGAGAGGGCTGCCAGCGCGAACACGGCGGCGTGGGCGAGCACGAAGGTGTGATGCGGTTCGCGCAGCCACGGCAGGAACGGCAGCAGGATCCCGATCGACGTCGCGGCGCCCGCCGCCACCAGGGTCCGCCGGCGCACGAACCAGCGATCGGCGATCGCCTCGGGGATCCGGAGCGGCTCCTCGCTCCGCTCGATCTGCACGTCGTCGGCTTCGGCGGCGCCGACGGCGACGGAGCGAACGAGCAGACCGACGAGCACCGTGGCGAACACCGCCGCAACGCCAGCGCCCGTGCTGTGCCCGAGATGAATCCCGACGCCGTCGACGATCCCCAGGCCGACACCGGCCACGATCGCACCCGACAGCGAGGTGAAGCCCGCCAGCGCGGCAGCGCCGAGGCCGAGGAGGAGTAGCAAGGGGCTCGTCGAGTGCACCTCGAGCACCGCTTGGCCGGGCGAGGTCAGCACGGCGCCGACGGCACTGAGCCCGCCGGTGATCGCCCAGGCCACGGTGGACGTGCGCCGGAGGTCGATGCCCGCCAGGCGGGCGGCGTCCGGGTTCGAGGCTGCGGCGCGCATGGAACGGCCGAAGGCCGACGACCGCAGCCACAGCGCGAGCGCGAGCAGCACCGTGGGAGCGATGACGGCGATGAGGACGTGGCGAGCGGTGACGACCAAACCGTCGAACTCCCAGAAGCTGTCGAACGGCAGCGGGTAGCCGTCTTCCTGGAGCCGCGACCGATCGGGCCCCAGCCACTCGAAGTAGGCGAGGGCCAGCAGCAGCTGTGAAAGCCCGAGCGTCGCGATCATCACCGACGTGCGGCTCGCATCCTCGAGGCGAGCGATCACGAGGTGATGGCATGCCGCGCCGACGAGCACACCGAGGGCGACGGCGACGACGAACGCGAGGTACCAGCTCGCGCCGAGGTCGAGGACCAGCTTGGCCAGCAGGAGCGTGGAGAGGATGCCGAGCTGGGCGTTGGCGAAGTTCACGAAGCGCTCGGCCTTGTAGACGAGCACGACGCCGACGCCGAGCAGCGCGATGAGCAGCCCCTCCAGGCTCCCGAGGAGGATGGCGGCCCTCACGGCTGCGCCGCACCGAGGAAGACCGCCCGCGCCAGGTCGTCGCGCTCGAGCAGCTCGGAGGTCGGCCCGTCGAAGCGGACCGCGCCCTTCTCCATGAACACGGCGCGGGTGGTGAGCGACGCCGCCACCTCGAGGCTCTGCTCGACGAGCACGACAGTGGTGCCCGACGCGTGCACGCCGCGCACGATCCCGACGACGTCGTCCCGGACCTGGGGCGCAAGCCCGAGCGAGAGCTCGTCGATCAGCAGCACCCGGGGTTCGGTGAGGAGGCCCTTGCAGATCGCCAGCTGCTGCTGCTCGCCGCCCGACAGCGTGCCGGCCGGGCGGGCGCCGAGGTCGTGCAGCGCGGGGAACCGCCCCAGGGCTTCGGCGGCGCGCCGACGCGCAGCCGAAGCACCCATGCGCTTGCAGTGGAGACCGACCTCGAGGTTCTCCAGCACGGTGAGGTCGGGGAACACGGCGCGACCGCCCTGCACCAGCACGACACCGCGGCGCACCATCTCGGCCGCGTCCACGCCCGTCACGTCGTCACCGTCGATGACGACCGAGCCCGACGAGGCCGCAACGAGGCCGGCGAGCACGTTGAGCAATGTCGACTTGCCGGCGCCGTTCGTGCCCAGGAGCGCGACGAGCTCTCCGGTGCCGACCTCGAGGTCGACACCGAACAGCACTTGCACGCTTCCGTAGGCGAACGCCACGCCGTGCGCTTCGAGCACGCTCCTCCTAGCTGTTCCGCAGGAAGTTGAGCAGGTGCGCCCGTCCCGCGTCCTCGTTCCGTGCCAGGTTCGAGACGAGGGTGAAGTGGTCCCGACCGGCAACGGTCTCGTGCGTCGACGACGCGCCGACCATGGTCGCACCACGGGCGTACGCCGCCCCGGCGACGTTCAGCGCCGTCTCCAGTCCCTCGGTGCCCGTGAGCACCAGCGACGGACGGTGCGAGGGTGCGGGTGCGGCCCCCGGAACGACCCCGATCGTCACCACGCCGCGGATGTGCACCTGGTCAGCGGCGTAGCTGGCATCCAGCGCGAGCCGTCCGGTCAGCAGGCCGCCGTTGGAGTGGCCGGCGACGACGATGCCCTCGGGATCGCCGCCGAAGCGTGCCGCGTTCGCGTGGGTCCAGCGGAACGCTCGGGCGACATCGTCGGTCTGGGCCTGGAGCTGGGCGGCGCCGGTCAGTCGGTAGTCGGTGGAGATGGCGATGATGCCTTCCTCGGCCAGGCTGCGCATGAGGTAGCTGTGCTCGCTCTTGTCACCAGTGAGGCCGACGCCGCCGTGCGCGAGCAGCACGACCGGGTACGGCCGTCCCCGTCCGGCAAAGGAGGTCGTGCCCCTCGGCGGCTCATACACGTCGAGCACGTGGTGTGCCGCGAAGGGGTCGGGGTCGGTGTCACCGCCGTAGGAGACGTCGCGCGTGATGGTGACGCCGTCTCCCTTGCTCGACGAGTCGTTGAGGAGCAGCGCGAGCTGGTCGTTCCGCAGCCGCCCGACCGCGAGGTCGAGGCGATCGTCGTCATCGAAGTGGCCCACGGCGACGCCGGACGTGGCGTCACCCGACCAGAAGTCCACCGCCGGCTCGAAGGTGCCGTTGCCGTTGCCCCGCAGAACCGACACCGTGGAGGTCCAGAAGTTCGCCGTCACCAGGTCGGGCCGGCCGTCGTCGTCGAAGTCGCCGACGGCGACCGCCCGCGGGTTCCCGCCGACGGTGACGTTCGTGCTCGCCACGACGAACGTTCCGCTGCTGTCACCCAGGAGGGTCGTGATGTCGCCACTGAAGCTGTCGGCGACGGCCAGGTCCGGGTTGGCGTCTCCGTTCACGTCGGCGACCACGATCGAGCTCGGGAAGGCGCCGACTCGGATGCGCTGATCCTCCGTCGCCTCGAACGGCGCGCCGTCCCGGTTGAGGAAGATGAGCGCGTCGTCGCCGGTCACGGGCGGGTTGCCCTCCGCTCGGTCGCCCGCCGACTGGCTGGCGCCCACACCGACGGCGAGGTCGTCGAAGCCGCTGCCGTCGAAGTCGCCGGCCGCCACGACGTTGGCGCTGGTGGGGCGCCCGCCGAACGTGGGCACGACGAACTGGCTCAGGCTGAAGGTGGCGTCGCCCCGCCCCGTGAGGATCGAGACTCCGCCCACCGTGGCGCTCGGTCCCGTGGTCGGTCCACTCGACGACACCGCCAGGTCGGCATGGCCGTCCTCGTTGAACTGCCCAATGGCGATGGCGCGCGGTGCCGGCACCGGGATGTAGGTGGCGTCGTGGAACGTTCCGACTCCCGTGCCGCGCAGGATCGCCACGTCGTTCGACCCCGTGTCGGCCACGGCCAGGTCCAGGTGCCCGTCACGATCGAGGTCACGGGCCACGACGAAGTTCGGGTGCTCGCCCACGGGATGCAGGACGGGCGGTGCGAACCCAGCGTCGCCATCGCCCAGGAAGACCGACACGCTGCCGGCGATGACGTTCGTCTGGGCCACGTCGGTCTTCCCGTCGTGGTCGAAGTCGCCGATCGCCACGCTGTCGGAGAAGGGGAACCGGGTGGGGTTCGATCCCATCTGGTCGCCCGACGCCTCGTTGAACTCGGCGCTGGAGGGGTCGGCCCCGGTCGCGAAGTCGATGGGCGGGCGGAACGAGATGTGCTGGCGGGCGGCCTTGGCGGCGGCCGACGGGACGGGCGTCACGGCCAGGATGACCAGCACGGAGCACGTCAACAAGGTTCGTCGAGTCATGGCTCGACCATCGCAGCAGCCATCGCCCGAGACATCCCTGAGTCTCAGGGATTCAGGCGCGCCTGGCCGCCTCAGAGGTGACTTGCGGCCTCGGCCGCGAGCTCCAGGCGCGAGGAGAGGCTGAGCTTGCGGTAGATGTGCTTGAGATGTGACTCGACGGTGTGCCGAGAGATGAACAGTCGGTCCGCCACCTCGGGGTTGCTGAGACGTTGCGCGACGAGCGCGATCACCTTGTGCTCGGTTTCGGTCAGGCTCTCCCAGCCACTGGTGGCCCGCGCGTGACGTCGCCGAGCGCCCCGCTTGATGCCGTGCTGGCGGAGGTGGGCCGCCACGCGGGCGGTGTCGCGGTGGGCACCGAGCCCTTCGTAGAGCTCGACCGCCTCATCCCAGAGCGGCACCGCCTCATCGAGCCGGTCGGCCGAGGCCAACACGACTGCTGCGTCCTCGAAGGCCTCGGCCAGATCGAGGGAACGGTGACCTTGCCGGTACACCGCAACCGCCCGCACGAGGGCGTCGGGGTCCTGCTCGACCAGTCCCCGGCATCGGAGCGCTTGGCCAGAGAGCGACGGCACCGTGTCGGTCACGGCCGACAGATCGTCGATTGCCGGCAGCAGGGTTGCCGCCCGCTCGTGGTCGCCGGTCGCCACGCACAGCCGAATGAACGCCATGGTCGACCACGGGTCGCTCACCGGGCCCGGCTTGTACAGGTCGAACGCCGCCTGGAGCAGCGCCTTCGCCTCGTCGTACTCGCGGTGTGCCTCGAGCACCACCGCTCGGGCCCAGTTCAGCACGCCCATCCCGAGCTGGGGGCCGGTCTCGGCCACGTTGCTCATGGCCGTCGCCATGGTCCGCTCGGCGGCGGGCAGATCGTCGCGGTGCAGCTGGATCACCGCGAGCCACGCTGAGCTCACGGCGACCGAGGCGACGTGGAGGCCCACCTCGTCGGCGACGGCCAACGCCGCCTCGCACTCGACGACGGCGCTGTCCCAGTCACCCTTCAAGAAGCCCAGCGCGCCGAGACGTGAGTGGTACAGCGGGAGGCTCCACGCGAGCCCGAGACGCTCGGCGAGCCGCAACCCGCGTCGCAGCATCTCCTCGGCCTCGTCATCCCGGCCGATCCCGAGCAGGGGCTGGAACACGAAGAACCGGGGGTGCGCCAACTGCGCCTCACCGCTGGTGCTGCGGTCGGCAATGTCGACCGCCCGGAGCCCAAGCTCGGCGGCGTCGTGGGGCCGTCCGGCGAACAGGGCGACCCAGGTCTGGACCGTCAGCGCATGGCAGAGGGCGAGCTCGTGGCCGAGACGTTCGGCGTCCTCGGCCGCCTCGTTCGCCTGCGACGCGGCTGCCCTGAAGTCGAAGGCGAACAGGCTCGCCACCGCCGCCTCGGCCTTCAGCAATACGGCATCCCGTTCACTGACGCGGTCATCCGGGCCGAGCACGGTGTGCCGGAGCGCCTCCGCCGGCCGGCCCTGCCACGTCAGCGCGTAGACCAAGCCACAGCGCAGCGGGCCGGCGACGCCCGGATCGGGCCGGCGTTGGAGCACGTCGGTGCCGAGCGCGGCGGCTTCGGCGAGCTGGCCCGACCACGCC
>CAYSAC010000152.1:0-7295 GCA_964428815.1 uncultured Acidimicrobiaceae bacterium
GCGTCGGCTGCCGCGGCCAGCGACACGACGCCGAGGCCGAGTGCGCTGCCGGCAGCCACGTCACTCGCATGGTGCCAGCTCAGCGCGATGACGGCGAGATCCACGCCCACAACGACCACGCCCCCGAGGGCGAAGGCGATGGACGCCCAGCTTCGCCGCGCTCTATAGCTCAGGAGGAAGGCGCTCGTGCACATGGCCGCGACGGCGGTGGTCGTTCCGGAGGGAAAGCTCCAGGCACCGCCGGCCGTGACCCGACCGACGACCGGCTTGAGGATCACCTCCGCGATGAGGACCGCTATGAGCGGGGCCGCCCCTGCAACTGCTGCGATGCGCCCCCGGCCCCGCCCGAGGGCGAAACCTCCGACCCCCGCGATGTAGGCCGCCAGCACCGGGGGGGAACCGATCGAGGCGATCCGCCGAAGCCCGCGACGATCGGTGAAAACACCGTTCGGCGCGTGGGGCACCAGGGCGTCGCTGAACCACCTGTCGATGGCGAGGCCGCCGTCGAGCGACCGCACACGGACCGCGATCACCAGTACCGCGGCCACCGCCAACGTCCCGAACGCGAGCAGGATGGTCTGCGGCGGCCAGCCGCGGTCCTGGTGCGTGGGGGCGAGGAGTCTCAGTCGACGGCAGTGGTCGCGGATCGGTCCATGCTCGCGCTGGCGTTGCCCATGAGCATCTGGAGCTGGCTGATGAGATCGTCGCGTGTGCCGCGATCGTCGATCATCCAGATGAGCGCCGGCTCGATGGTCGGCACGGGGACCCTGGTGATGAGCGGGTGCTCGGCACGCACACCGATCTCGTGATGGCCAAGGAGATCCTCACGTAGCTTCTCCCCCTGCCTTAGGCCGGTGAACACGATCTTGATGCGATCGCGGTCGGGCGACTGGTCGACGAGCTGGCGGGCGAGGTCCGCGATCCGGACCGGCTCTCCCATATCGAGCACGAACACGTCGCCGTCCGAGCCGAAGGCGCCAGCCTGGATGACGAGCTGGACCGCTTCCTCCACGGTCATGAAGTACCTGGTCACGTCCGGGTCGGTCACGGTGACCGGCCCGCCGACCTCGATCTGACGTCGGAACACAGTGAGGACCGAGCCCCGCGACCCCAGCACGTTGCCGAACCGCACGCTCATGAAGTCGCCGTCGGAGCGCTCCGCCGCAGCCGCGGTCAAGCGCTCGGCGATGCGCTTGGTGTAGCCGAGCACGCTGGACGGGTCTGCCGCCTTGTCCGTGGAGATGTTGACGAACCGCTCGACGCCAGAAGCGACCGAGAGGTCGAGCATGTTCTGTGTCCCCCAGACGTTGGTCTTCAACGCCTCGGCGGGATGACGCTGGAGGAGTGTCAGGTGCTTCAGCGCAGCGGCATGGAACACGACCTGCGGACGGTGAAGCGCGAACACGGCCTCGAGCGCTGGCCTGTCCCGCAAATCGCACACGACGAGCTCATCGGAGTCCAGTAGCGCCGATCCCTCGATCGACAGCTGCACGGCGTGGAGGGCGGACTCATCGCGATCGAGCATCACGAGCGTGTCGGGCGCAAACCGGCTTATCTGGCGGCACAGCTCTGAACCGATGGATCCCCCGGCGCCGGTGACGAGCACCCGCTTGCCGCATAGGTAGCTTGCGATGGAGGCGATGTCGCTGTCGATCTCTCGGCGGCCGAGCAGGTCGCGCTCCTCCAGCGGACGGATGTCGCTCACCTCGACGTGGCCAAGGAGCTCGGAGATCGTCGGCAGCACTTCGACCCGCAGCGCTGCATCCGTCGCGAGCTCTGCGAGCTCGCGGACGAGCGCGCTGTCAGCACTCGGGATGGCGATGAGGAGGGTGTCGGCGCCGAGCGCGTTGGCGACCCTCGCCATCGCCATCCGATCGCCCTGGACGCTGACCCCGTAGATTCGACGGTGCGCTTTTCTCGGGTCGTCATCGAGCAAGCCGACAGGGAGATACCGCCCGGTAGCGTCCGCCCGCATGGACAAGATGACCTGCGAGGCGCCGTCGCCGGCTCCGTAGATCAACACCCGCTCGGCGTGGTCCGACGGAACACGGCGGGCCCGCTCGGTCGAGAGGCGCCACGTCGCCCGCAAGCCCCCGATGAAGACCAGCGCGAGCACGGGAGACATCAACGCGACGCTCAACGGGATGGGACGGCTGGGCAGCGTGACGAGCACGAGCAGCGCGCCGGTGAGACCGACCGAGCGCACGAGCGCTCCGGCCTCCTCGAGGGAACCGACGCGCCAGGTACCGATGTAGAGCCCGTTGAGGGTGCCGAACAGCAGCTGGAGCCCGGACACCAGAACTGCGGCCACCAACAGGCCCGTCAGCGACCCGTCGGAGACCTGCCGGAACTCGAACCGCGCAAGCCCCGCGAAGAGCACGGCGACCATCCACGCCAGACCGTCCGCGGCTGCCTGCACGATGTAGCGATGCGAGATGAGCGCGGTGTAAACGCGCTTCCCGCGCAGCAGCACCGCACCGTTATGAAGTCTCGAGTACGAAAATTCCGCGCCCACCCCAGCCCCTCCGCCTTCATCTCGCCCAACCGGCAGGACCCCGACCGCGTCCCGCCGCAGCGGCGAGACTAGACCTCACGCAGACGCACGTAAAGCGGCGCGCCAAGATTTCGCCACGCTCTGTGGCAGATCGACATGGGCTCTTGTTCGGGACGCGCCGTTGGGGGCTTTGGCGCTGTCACGCAGAGTAGCACGCAACAACACCCAACGTATCGCGAGTCCTACGTAACGTAGTCACTGCGGGTGACGAAAACGCGGGATGGGTTCGATGGAATCGAACCGATCTCTGGCACGGATACGGCGACGCGGCGGCGCAGAGCCATCGGCGGCCGCCCAGCGACGAACTGGCCGATGAGCGCCCACGCCACCGCGAGGTCGATGCACGGCGTCGCCTCCCGCACATACCACCGGTCGATCGCCAACTTCACCGGCAGGATCTGTTCGAGATAGGTGCGCTCCCACGACTCGTCTGCCATGGCGTCACGCTCCCACGCGTGCACCAGCAGCTGGGTCGGACCAGCGATCCCCGGGCGGGCGCTGAGCACCTCGTCCCATCGCTCGTCGTCTGCACCCACATAGGCCGGCGCTTCCGGCCGCGGTCCGATGATCGCCATGTCGCCGGTCAGGACGTTCCACAGCTGGGGCAGCTCGTCGAGCCGGTGACGACGGAGGAAGCGGCCGATCGGCGTGATGCGGTCGTCGGTGCCGCCGCGGGTGAGGGCGGCGTCGCCGGCCACTCCCGCCGCGCCAGCCGAGCGCATCGTGCGAAGCTTCCATACACGGATCGTTGATCGCCCTTGCCCGACGCGGGCCAGACGGATGAGCGCACGGGCCCGGTCGCCGTCCCTGCTGACCAGCAGCGACAACAGCACGATGATCGGAGCGGTGGCAACGCCGAGCACGGCGGCGAGGGTGCGATCGAGCGGTGTTCGCCACCGAAGCCAAGCGCTGCTCACCCGAGCGCGCCGACCAAAGCGCCGCACACGCGATCCACATCGTCATCGCTGAGGCGAGGGTGGAGCGGGAGACTGAGGGCCCGATCTGCCAGTCGGACGCAGACCGGCGTACCGCCCGGTGCGCTGACGGCGTTCCCCTGGAACCACCCGAACGTGCTCAACGGACGGAAGTGCACACTGGTGGCCACGCCTGACGCCGCCATCGACGCGACGACATCGTCCCGGGCGGCGCCCTCCGGCAGAAGCACCACCATCAGATGGTCGGCGCCCTGCTCGGCGAGTTCGGGTGGGACGAGCTGCAGCCCGTCAACCGATGCGAGGCCAGCTCGGTACCGATGGACGATCTGTCGGCGGCGCGCCTGCATCTCCTCGAAGCGGGCCAGCTGGGAGCGGGCGAGCGCGGCAAGGAGGTCCGGCAGGTTCGCCTTGATGCCAGGCGCGATCAGGTCATAGGAGGCCGTGCCTCCTGGCAGGTAGCGGCTCCACGAGTCCTTCGACAGGCCGTGGAGCCGGTAGGAGCGGGCGAAGTCTGCGAACTGAGCGTCCTCGGTCGCCAGGGCTCCCCCTTCGGCCGAGGTCACGTTCTTGGTCGCGTAGAAGGAATAGCAGGCGCCCAGCGTGCCGAGACCAGCGATGGGACCTCGCCCGTCCCGGGCTCCGAGCGCGTGGGCGGCGTCCTCGATGACCGGCACGCCGGCCTCGGCGCAGCGTTGGTAGATCCGCTCATCGACCGGTACGCCACCGAAGTGGACCACGACCAGGGCATCGAGCCCGACCTCGAGCGCTGCCTCCACCGACGCCAGCGAGACGTTCAACGTCGTCGGCTCGACGTCGATCAGGACCGGCGTCGCACCAGCCCTGGTGAACGCGAGTGCCGAGGAGACGAAGGTCCAGCCGGGAACGCCGAACCGGTGGCCTCGCTCCAACCCGAGCCACGTCGCCGCAGTCTCCAGCGCAGCCGTGCACGAGGACATTGCGACCACGTGCGCCACACCCACCGCGGCGGCCAGTTCCTGCTCGAGCGAAAGACACTCTTCACCGGTCGTCAACCACCCACTGCTGAGCACCCTGAGCACCGCTTCGATGTCGCTCGGAGCGATGTCGGGCAGCGAGAAGGCGACAGGGTCGACATCGAGGCTCCGCTGGGTCTCGTACGGCTGCACCCTCGCCTCCACCGACGTCTCGAACCCGCTGTCGCTCGCGGCACGTTACAGCCGATCCGTGGCCGCATCCCCGGCACCGGGCGTGGCACGCTGACCACGTGGAAGGAGAGGAGCAGCGGCTGGTGCCGGTTCGCGGACGGAGGAGAGGGCGGCGGCGTGCCGTCCTGGTGGCTTCGCTCGTCGTCGGGTTCCTGGTGGCGGTCGCTGCTCTACTCGGCTATCGCGGCGTTCGCGCCGCGCACGCCGCGAGCGAGGGCAAGGACGCTCTCCTCGCGGCCGAGCGCCTTCTCAGAGCCGGCGATCCTGATGCCGCTCGCCTGCAGCTCATGGCTGCCAACGCAGCCTTCGACCGCGTGGGCGCCCAGGTCGACGCCCTCGGTCCACTCGGTGCGGTTGGGCGGCAGGTCCCGTTCGTGCGCGTCCAGCTACGGGGCGTCGAGGCCTTCGCTGGTGCTGGTAAGACCCTCGCGTCAGCCGGACTCGAGCTGAGCGATGCCGCCGCGCAGATCACCGATCCACCCGACGACCGGGTGCCCGTGGCGCGGGCAATCGACTCACTCCGGGGCGTCCATGCCGCGCTCGTGGCCGCTGAGGCGTCGGTGATCGACGCTGCCGAGCAGATCTCTGCGCTCAACGGCTATCGCCTCATCGGTCCGCTCGACCATGCGCGCCGCCAGATCATCGACCGCCTCCCAGACGCGCTCAGGCGAACGCGATCGGCGGCCGAGGGGCTCGGAGCCTTCCTGGTGTTCGCCGGCGACGAAGGGCCCCGTCGCTACCTCCTGTTGTCCCAGAACCCGGACGAGGCTCGTCCAACCGGCGGCTTCATCGGGACCTACGGCGTGTTGACGACGACGGGCGGCGAGCTCGAGCTCGAGCGGTACGACTCGATCGAGTCGTGGTACCTCGCCCGACCGGACGCCGTCATCCCGCCCGATCAGGCGCCCAGCCCCTTCCGGTTCCCTGACATCCCGATCGCGCAGACGATCGCGAACGCCAACGCGATCGCCGACTGGCCGAGCGCGGCGTCGGTCGCCAGCGACCTGTGGGAAAAAGGCGGGGAGCAGCCGGTAGACGGGGTGATCGGCTTCACACCCGAGCTGCTCGCACGCCTCATCCGCGTGTTGGGGCCGATCGAGGTGCCCGACTTCGATGAGAACGTCACCGCCGACAACGTCATCGAACGGATCGACTTCTACACCCATGGCGAAGCTGCCGAGCAGGTACGAGACGCTGACCGGAAGGTGTTCCTTTCGACGGTCGCCCGGGTGGTGCTCGACCGTCTCCTTGCGGCGCCGGCGTCGAGTTGGAAGGAGCTCAGCGAGGCGGTTGCTCTCAGCTTCGATCGGCGCGAGCTGATGGCCTCGTCGGAGGACGACAGCGTGGAGGGCGCGCTCGGCATCAGGATGTGGAACGGGAGGCTGCCGAACGTCCCAGGGGACTTCTTCTTCAACGGGGAGTTCGCTTACGCCGCCAAGAACAGTCGGGGCGTCCGCCGCACCTTCGACCACCACGTCGAGCTGCGACCGGACGGCTCAGGCGTCGTCACGACCACCATGACCATCGCCAACACGCTGCCGTACGACCCGATCGGGTCGGTCAACGTCGACTCCCTCAGCTACATCGTCCTTTACGGTCCGGAGGGGGCCACGCTGGCGCCCTCATCGGACCGCCCAACCGCAATCGAGCCGACCGTGCACGGCCACCCGGCTGCTGGATGGTCCCGCTCGGCGCGGCCCCTCGGAACCACAACGCTGACCGTCTCCTGGGACGTGCCAAAGCTGGCCGTGCAGCGAGACGATGGGACATGGGACTATCGGCTCACGTGGCTGCCCGTCTCCCCCTTCTCGCGCGGCCGCCCTGACGAGCTACGGCTAAAGATCTCGCTCCCAGCCGGATGGCGATGGACCGGCGGCAGTCCGCCACCCACGGTGAGGCTCGATCGGATGTTCCGGGGCTCCTGGACCGTGAAACCCGGCTGACCTGGCAAGGTGCGGAGAGCAACCTCCTGGGCAACCCGCGCAATTGTCACTCTCTGTTGCCAAGAAGTCGGAATCGGGTTTATTGTGCGCGCAACTACCGGGAAGGGCATCCTGCCCTGTACCTGGAGGGCGATGTGGGCGAGGCGACGATGAAGTGGCGGAGGCTGGGCGCGTTCTACCTCGGGGTCTTTGCGCTCCTCATGGGCGGACTCCTCGCTGTCGAACACGACGGGTCCAGCGCCTCCTTCGACGTGCCTCAGGCTGGTGCCTTCCAAGCGGCTCAGCCCGTCGGCCAGAGCACGAGCAAGGTCGACAAGTTCTGCGACGATGAGAGCTCGCGGTGCGCTGAGGCGCCCGCGTCCGGCAGCCTCAGCGGTGACTGCACGGCGGGCACCACCCTCATCGCCAAGTTCGAGGTCAACGGCTCGGGCCAGTACGTCTTCGAGAAGCCGGCCGGCAACCAAGGCGTCGTCACCATCAGCAACGCCGGGTCCACGGGCGGTTTTTGGTCGTCGACGGCTGCGATCAAGGCCATCGTGATCAAGGCCTCGACCGACGCGAAGATCATCGCGCACAACCCTCCAGCCTTTTCGGGATCCTTCAACAACTCTGGGATGACGACGCCCAGTGGCCAGGTGCCGGCGATCTCGAACATCCGCTTCTGCGCCTGAGCGAGACC
>CAYSAC010000153.1:0-7285 GCA_964428815.1 uncultured Acidimicrobiaceae bacterium
CAACGGTGTGGGCTGCCATCGAAGCGACCCACAGAAAGGTGAGGAGAACCCGAAAAAGGCGTCGCCCCTCGGTGCTGACCTCCACGCCACGCGCGGCGGCGATGGCGTCACGCATGATCTGGTGGTGAGCGGCCAGGTGCTCGTCGTAGCTCTCACCGAGATCCTGTAGGAGGTTGGTCGAACCTTCGACTAGAGCGCTGCGTCGACCGCGGCGACCGCGGCGTCGTTGATGCGCCGGTGCACCTCGACGTTCTCGGCGCGGTCGGTACGGGCGACGAGCACGTGCACGCCACCCTCGGCCAGCGCCGCGAAAAGGTCTCTCGCGACGTCGGTCGTCGCCTCGGCACGCACGCCGTAGGCGCGCGCGACCGCGACGAGGTCGAGCCCGTGGGGCGTGCCGAAGAGCTGCTCGAAGCGCTCGGGACCGACGTCCTCTGCTTGGGGGAGGAAGGAGAAGATCCCGCCACCGTCGTTGTCGACGACGACGATGACGAGGTCGGCTGCCCGCTGGGATGCGCCGAGCAGCCCGTTGCTGTCGTGCAGGAAGGCGAGGTCGCCGAGCAGCGCAGCGGTCGGACCATCGGATCCCACCGCGACGCCGACCGCGGTGGACACGACGCCGTCGATGCCGTTGGCACCGCGGTTGGCCAGCACCCGCACACCGTCGCGCGGCGCGCTGTACCACTCGAGGTCGCGGACAGGCATCGACGAGGAGACGACCAGCGCGGCGCCGTCAGGCAGTGCGGCCATCACCGAGCGGGCAAGCGCCGGTTCGGTGGCGGAGTGCTGAGCGGCCAGCTCGCCTTCGATGGCGCGGGCCGCGGCCGCGTCCACCGATGCCCACAGCTCCCGCCACTCTGGTACCGCCTCGACGCCTTCCAGCTGCCCTCGCAGCGCGTCGAGCAGGTCCGACGGATCGGCGTCGAGCACGATCCCGGCGGTGCCCCCCGGGTCCGACCACCGGCCGGCGCCGGCGACGACGATCTCGAGCGCGCCGGTTGCAGCGAGCCATTCGTTGACCACCCGTGAGGCGGGGGGCTCGCCGAGCCGGAGGATGATCTCCGGCCGGAGCGCTTCGGCCGCGGTGGTTGATCGGAGAATCGCATCGGCGTGGGCGATCGTCCCCGGGACGGGCCGGCGTCCCTGCGAGAGCGGATCCGCGAGGACCGGCCAGCCGAGCGCGGCCGCGACCTCGTGGATCGCATCGCCGTTGCCGGACCAGCGGCCGGCGACCACGATGCCGCGCCGGCCAGACAGGTCGGACGACTCGATGATCGGATCGGCGGGCGGCTGCGACGGTGGCCGCCACACCCATCCCTCGGTGAGGTCGGTCGGCTCGCGGGGCGCGGGGAGGTGGTCGGGCGAACCGAGCAGCGGCTCGCGGAAGGGCAGGTTCAGGTGCACCGGCCCGGGCCGGGCGCCGGTCGCCTCTGCGTAGGCGCGGCTGGCGAGGGCGCGCCAGCGCGAGGCGACCGCGGGGTCGGCCAAACCGGGGTCGTGGTACCACCGCGCCGCCCGCCCGTACAGGTGGGTCTGGTCGACGACCTGGGGCGCGCCGACGTCGCGCAGCTCGGGGGGCCGGTCGGCGGTGCAGACCAGCAGCGGCACACCGGCGAGGTCGGCCTCGACCACCGCTGGGTGCAGCTCGACCGCCGCAGTCCCGCTGGTGGTGAGGACGACGACGGGCTCCCAGGTGGCCATCGCGATCCCGAGGGCGAGGAAGCCAGCGCTGCGCTCGTCCACCTGCACGTGCACGTCGATGCCAGCCGCGCTCGCGAGCGCGACTGCCAGCGGCGTCGAGCGCGACCCGGGCGCGACGACCGCGTCGGTGACACCGGCTCGCACCCACTCGTCCACGAGGGTGGCGCAGAAGGTGGCAGCGGCGGTCATCCGCCCACGTTACGTTTCCGGCGGTGTGGCTCCATGCCGAACGCGATGGCAGCGGCCCGCCCGTCGTCCTCGTCCACGGCTTCACCCAGACCCGGCGGTGCTGGGGCCCGATCAGCGACGACCTGGTCACCGACCACGAGGTCATACGGGTCGACGCGCCGGGTCACGGCCGCTCGGCTGAGGTCATGGCCGGGCTCCGGACCGGCGGGCGGCTGATCGCGGACCAGGGCGGGAGGGCCACCTACCTCGGCTACTCGATGGGCGCGCGGTTCTGCTTGCACCTCGCGCTCTCGAACCCAGAGCTGGTCACCGGCCTCGTCCTCGTCAGCGGCACCGCGGGCATCGAGGACGACGGCGAGCGGGCTGCCCGTGCCGCGCAGGACCGGGCGACCGCGCAGCGGATCGAGGACGAGGGCCTGATCGACTTCCTCGACGGCTGGCTCGAGCAACCCCTCTTCGCGGGCCTGGCCGAGGATCGATCGTTCCGGCTCGAGCGGATGGAGAACACCGTCGCCGGCCTCCAGAGCAGCCTCGAGCAGGCCGGCACCGGCGTGCAAGACCCGACGTGGCACAAGCTCGACCGCCTGCGCATGCCTGTGCTCGTGGTGGCCGGCGAGAAGGACACGAAGTTCGCGGCGCTGGCCGAGCGGATGACGTCGGCCATCGGCGAGAACGCGACCCTGGCGCTGGTGCCCCGAGCCGGCCACGCCGCCCACCTCGAGGACCCGGACGCCTTCCTCGCCATCCTCCGGCGCTGGCTGGCGGAGTGCGATCTCTGACCCTCAGATCGTGAACGTGATCGTCGCCTTCGGGCGAGCGGGGTCGGTGTCGTCGGTGATGACGACCTGGTACTCCCCCTCCGCCGGGTTGTCGACGAGGAAGCGCACGAACAGGTCGGGCAGGGTCGTCCGCGCTCGGAGCAGCTCGATCGGGCCTTCGTCCTGCGCGACGGTCGTGCCGTCAGGAAGGGTGAGCGCGATGTTGGCGTCGGTGAGCGCATAGCCGCCGGCGAAGTCGCTGTTGAACGTCGCGTCGAGGTCGATGGTGACCGCCGCCTTGCCCTCCTCCACCTGGTCGTGCGTCGCGGGCACGTCGTAGCGCAGCTCGCCGCCGTCGACGTCGATCTGAAGCGGTCCCGCTGACGCGGAACCGGTGACGGTGATCGGCTGTGGTTCGAGCGTCACCAACTCCCCCTCGCCGCCGATCGGCACGACCGCCTGGTTGTTGTCGGGCCGGCCGATAGTGAGCACAGCGTCGTCGAGCGAGAACTCCTCATCGATGAGGAAGCTCAGCGTCCCCTTTCCCTTGGCCTCGCCGGGCACCTGCGGGAGCGGCTCGGCGAAGTCGGAGGCCTCGTAGCTCGTACCGCCCGACTCGACGACAAGCGTCGCGTCGAGGACCGCGCTGTCAGCGCCGGTGTTCAGCAGGTCGACGTCGATGTCGAGCGTGGCCGAGGAGCCCAGCTCGTCTGTCGCGGGCGTGACAGTGGCCGTGCCAACCGTGATCTCGAACCCAGCGAACCACGCCGTCTCCCCGACCTCGACGCTGCCGGTTGACGCGGTCGCCGCTGTCGTCGTGGTGCCGGCCGCCTCGCCTTCCGTCGTGACCGGCGCGGCGTCATCGCCGCCACCGCCACCGCACGCCGTCAGCGCCAGCGTGCTCGCGAGCGCCACGGCCAAACCGTGGCGGAGCGCCTTCGTGTCCATGCTGCCCGCCTCTCTGCCCGTCATCGGGCGCTCGTCTATCAGGGGTCTAGCAACCGCCGTGGAGAAATCGTGCCATCCAGCGCCCGACCAGCTCCTGGTCCGTTGGGTTTGCAAGCGACGCGCGCGCGGCGTTCACAACGTCGGCGCCGAGGAGCTCGACCCGTCCGGCGAGCAGGCTGTCGGCGAGCGCGGCGGTGAACTCCGGGTGGAGCTGGATCGTCCACGCTCGTTCGCCGATGAGCATGCCGCCGTTGGGGCAACCGTCGTTGCCCGCGAGCAACGTCGCATCGGGTGGCAGCGACACGACCTGGTCCTGATGGCTGGCGATGAGTCGGACGTGGTCGCGAGGCGGGTTCATCCACCACGGCTGGGCAAGCACGGCGTAGTCCTGCACGCCGATGTTCCAGCCGTCGTCGGCCCGCTTGACCTCGCCGCCGAGGGCCTGCGCGAGGAGCTGGTGACCGAAGCAGATGCCGATCAAGGGCCGCTCCTCCGCGACCAACCTGCGCAGCAACGCCGAGACATCGGGTAGCCACGGCAGATCGTCATAGGTGGACCGGCGGCTGGGCGAGCAAAGCCAACCGTCGAAGTCATCGAGCGACGCCGGCAGGTCACCCTCGTCGCAGCCGAACTCGTGCAGCTCGATGCCGTGCGGCTCGAGGAGGTGTCTGAACAGATCGAGGTAGTCGCCGCCGATGGAGACGCTGCGGCTGTCGATGTGGCCGACCCGGAGCAGCCCGACCCGTGTCACCGGAACGAGAACACCGGCGCAGCCGGGCCGTCGAGCGGCGCGAGGTAGCCCCGGTCGCGCAAGATCGGCATGACGCCCTCGCCGAACCAGTAGGCCTCCTCGAGGTGGGGGTACCCCGACAGGATGAATGCGTCAAAGCCGAGCTCGTGGTACTCGACGATCCGGTCGGCGACCGCCTCGTACGATCCGACCAGCGCGGTGCCGGCACCGCCTCGCACGAGGCCGATGCCGGCCCACACGTTGGGGTGGATCTCGAGTCGCGAGCGATCGCTGCCGTGCAGCTGGGCCATGCGCCGCTGCCCCTCGGATTGGGTCTGCTCGAAGTCGGCCCGCGCGCTCGCGATCGCTTCGGGTGACATGTGGGCGAGCATCTCGTCGGCGACCGCCCACGCCTCAGCGTCGGTCGCGCGGGCGATGGTGTGGAAGCGGATGCCGAACCGGAGCGACCGTCCCGCGGCCGCGGCGAGGGCGCGCATCCGTTCGAGCCGCTCAGTCACCATCTGAGGTGGCTCACCCCACGTTAGGTAGACGTCGACGTGCTCAGCCGCCACTCGCTCCGCCGCGGCCGATGCGCCGCCGAAGTAGACGGGCGGCACAGGGTCAGGGCGCTCGCGGGTCGACGCGCCCCGCACCTTGAAGAAGCTGCCGTCGAAATCGAAGGGCTCGTCACCCCACGACCCCCGCATCACCTGGAGGAACTCACCGGTGCGGTCGTAGCGAGTGTCCTTGTCCTCCCACACCCCGAAGCGCGCCAGCTCGGCCGGTTCCGCGCCCGTGACGATGTTGATCAGGAGCCGGCCACCGGAGAGCCGCTGGTAGGTCGACGCCATCTGCGCGGCGAGCGTCGGCGTCAGCAGCGCGGGACGGAACGCGACGAGGAACTTGAGCCGCCGGGTGATGGCGAGCAGCGACGCGGTGGCCAGCCACGCGTCCTCGCAGCCCGTGCCGCATGGCGTGAGCACCGCGTCGTAGCCGAGGTCGTCGCACGCGGTCGCCACCTGGGCGAGGTAGGCGTGGCTCGGCGGCCGGTGGGCTGAGCCGGGCCCGGGCAAGACATCACGGGAGTCGCCGCCGGTCGGCAGGAACCAGTCGATCTCCAGCACGGCCCGGAGGGTAACCGGCACTCCGTGTTGTTCAGCCAGAGACCCACACCCCGAGGGCGAAGAGCGTGCCGAAGATGAGCTGGGTGCGGCCAGTTGCGACGAGGACCGGCACGAGCGCGGGGCCCTGCGCGCCCTGCAACACCGCGGTCACAGGCTTCTGCGCGGCCACGAGCGCGATGAGGGCGAGCGCACCCGCCGGTCGCCCATACCCGCCGGCGACGAACGGGACCAGCAGGAACGCGCCCACTAACAGAGCCACGTAGAGCACACGTGTGCGCCGGTCGCCGATGCGCACCGCGAGCGTGCGCTTGCCGGCGATCGTGTCTGACGGGATGTCGCGGAGGTTGTTGACCACGAGCAGCGCGGTCGCGAGCAGACCGACCGGCACCGACGCCGCCAGAGGCAGGCCGCGCAGCTGCTCCTCGTGCACGTAGGCAGAGCCCGCGGTCGCGACCACACCGAAGAACACGAACACGAACAGCTCGCCGAAGCCGTAGTAGCCGTACGGGTGCTTCCCGCCCGTGTAGAACCAGCCGGCCGCGATCGCGGCTGCGCCCACGGCGATGAGCTCGGGGCCGACTGCGATCGCGAGCGCGAGGCCGGCGGCGCCGGCGACGGCGAACGACGCGAGAGCGGCGCGCTTCACCGCGCCGGGCGGCTTGATCCCCCAGCCGACCAGACGGACCGGTCCGGTGCGGCGGCCAGGGTCATCGGTGCCGCGCACGCCGTCGCTGTAGTCGTTCGCGTAGTTGGTGCCGACCTGGAGGGCGAGGGCGACCACCATCGCAGCCACGGCTCGCCACGCGATGACCTCCACCTCTCCGGCCGCGCAGGCAGTGCCGACGAGCACCGGCACGATCGCGGCCGGCAGCGTTCGCGGTCTCGCCCCCTGGACCCACGCCCTCACGGGCGGCGCGGGAACTGGGAGAAGTCCGGCCGCAGCTTGGCCTTGAAGCTCTCGCGGCCGTGCTTCGCCTCATCCGACCCGTAGAACAGCAGGTTGGCATCATGCGCCAGCTGCTGGATGCCGGCCATGCCGTCCTCGTCCGCGTTGAAGCTCGCCTTTAGCAGCCGCAGCGCGAACGGCGAGAGCTGCAGCATCTCGGTGCACCAGCGCACCGTCTCCTCCTCGAGCTCCGCAAGCGGCACGACCGCGTTCACCAGCCCCATGTCGAGCGCCTGCTGCGCGTCGTACTGGCGGCACAGGAACCAGATCTCCTTGGCCCGCTTCGGGCCGACGAGCCGGGAGAGGATCGAGGCGCCGTAGCCACCGTCGAAGGACCCGACCTTCGGGCCGGTCTGACCGAAGCGGGCGTTGTCCGCCGCGATCGTCAGGTCGGCGACGACGTGGAGGACGTTGCCGCCGCCGACGGCGTAGCCCGCGACCATCGCCACGATCGGCTTCGGCGTGCGCCGCATCTGCAAGTGGAAGTCCGTGATGTGGAACCGTCCGACGCCGCGCCGCCCGAGCTCGTCATCGCCCACGTAGCCCGAGTCGCCCCGCACCCGCTGGTCACCGCCGGAGCAGAACGCATCGTCGCCCTCACCGGTGAGGATGATGACCCCGACGTCCGGGTCCTCGCGGGCGGCGTCCAACGCATCGGAGAGCTCGATCACCGTCTGCGGCCTGAACGCGTTGCGGACCTCCGGACGGTCGATCGTGAGCTTCGCGATCTTCACCCCCTCAGCACCGCTGGCGATCGACGCGTGCTCGTAGCGGATGTCCTCGTAGTCGCCCGCCGGCTCCCACTGGGCGGCGGGCCGGATCGTGCTGGCCGCTGGGTCGGTCATGGGATCGAACCTAACCTCGGCCGCGGTGCCACGGCTCATCCCAC
>CAYSAC010000154.1:0-7250 GCA_964428815.1 uncultured Acidimicrobiaceae bacterium
ACGAGACCGCCAGGGTCATCGACGAGGAGGTCGAGAAGATCCTGCGCGAGATGGAGTCGCGCTGCCGCGACACCTTGACGATGCACCGCAACGCGCTCGACCTCGTCGCCCGCGCCCTGCTCGAGCACGAGACGATCGACGGCTCGGAGGTCGAGCGGCTCATCGAGGTCGCCCAGATTGGGCCTCGAGGCGACAAGCCCGAGCCCGCCACCGCCCACAAGGGCTAACCCGGTCCGGCCCGGAACCGGGACCCGATCCACCCGCCGATTACGCTCCGATCTCCATGCCGCCGGCGCCCGACACCGTGGCCCCCCAACACCCCGAGGGCCTCCGATCCGCCATCGTCACGGGCTACGTCGACGACGGGCTCGGGATCGGTGTCGTTGCGCGCGGGTACGCCCGGGCCCTCCGCGACGCCGGTCTAGAGGTCGCGATCCACGGCGTCGAGGTGCCCAACCGGACGGCTCGTCGCGGTGACCTCCAAGATCGCGAGTTCCCCCGGGTCGGCTCGGACGCCACGGCGGACATGCACCTGTGCTGCGTGCACCCACCCGAGCTCGCGCACTTCCGGGCGATCGATCGACCGCTCCCCACCGGCCGTCTGCGCGTCGCAGGGTGGTCCTACGAGGTTGACCCCGCTCCCGAGGCGTGGCGGGAGGTCGCGAACGACTTCGACGACATCTGGGCGCCGAGCGACTACGCCGCCTCCGTCATCGCGAAGAGCGTCGACGTCCCGGTCGCAGGCATCGTCCCTCCGGTCGAGCTCGGCAAGCCGGCCGGTCCGTACGATCCCGACGGCCCGGTGCTGGTGCTCGCCGACGCGCTCAGTGATCTGCGGCGCAAGAACGTGACGGGCGCCGTCCTCGCCTACCGCACCGCGGTCCGACCCTCCGATGGTCGGCGGCTGATCGTCAAGCTGTGGAACGCGAGCTACGACGCCGACGGACTGGCGGAGGTGCACTCGGCAGCCGAGGGGCGCTCGGACATCGAGATCCTCGACTGCTTCCTCTCGCCCACGGAGCACCGGCAGCTCCTCGCGTCGGCGTCATGCCTGCTCTCGCTCCACCGCGCCGAAGGCCTGGGGCTCGCCATCTTCGAGGTCCTCGCCCTCGGCATCCCGGTCGTGTGCACCGAAGGCACCGGCCCCGGGCCCATCGTCGCCGATGTCGCCCACCTCGTCCGTGCGCAGCCGGAGGCGATCGGGCCGCGTGGCGGGCCCTACCCCCCGGACGCGCGCTGGCTGGAGCCGGATACCGCCCACGCCGAGCGCCAGCTCGCTCGGGTGCTCGCGGACCCCGAGGCGGCCGCCGCGACGGTGCGGGATCTCGCGCCTGCCGTGCTCGAGCGGTTCACGCACGCGCGGGTCGGTGCGATCTGCTGGGCGCGGCTCGCATGGGTCGGCGACCGCGCGCGGGACCCTGAGCGCGCCGGAGCCGTCTCGGCGATCCAGGATCCGCTGCTACCGCGGCGCCTCCCCGCTGACGACCGCGGGCAGCCACCCGACGGTGACGATCTGCCCACACGCTCGCTCGCCGCGACCGTCGAGGCTGTCCGCCTCTGGGACCTCGATCAGCTCGTGCGCGACACGGCAGCGAAGTGCGCGTCCCTCCGGACGGAAAACAGAGAGCTCGCGGCGGCGACCGACACACAGCGGGCCGAGCTGCTTGCCATGCGCGAGGAGCACGACGCGGCGGCGCTCGAGCTCCGGGAGGCCCACCGCGCCGAGATCCTCACGTTGCGCGACGAGCTCATAGCCGCCGAGGCGCGCACGGGCACGCTGCGTGCCGGGATTCGTCGAGCCGAAGCCGAGCGGCTCCAGTTCGAGCTCGAGCGCAACGCCGCGGTGCACCAGATCGAGCAGGAGCGCAGCAGCGTGCTCGAGGAGCTCGCCTACCTCCGCGCACTCGCCGCGCACCGCGAGCAGATGCTGGAGTCCGCGACATGGCGGATCGGCCATCGCCTCGGCGCTCCCATGCGCCTCGTCAGGCGGCTGCTCGGACGGCCGGTGTGAGCGGGCCTCGCTACTCGGTCATCACCCCCGTCTACGACCCGCCGCCCGGAGTCCTGCAGGCGT
Source organism: uncultured Acidimicrobiaceae bacterium (assembly GCA_964428815.1). Taxonomy (GTDB): domain Bacteria; phylum Actinomycetota; class Acidimicrobiia; order Acidimicrobiales; family CAYSAC01; genus CAYSAC01. The sequence continues at coordinate 2,075 of CAYSAC010000154.1, forward strand.
GCATCGACTCGGTGAAGGCCCAGTGGCTGTGCGACTGGCAGCTGTGCCTCGTCGACGACCGATCGACCTCGGCAGAGGTGCACGAGATCCTCCGGGCGGAGGCAGCGGCCGATGCGCGCATCTGCGTCCGGTTCCGTGATCACAACGGCGGGATCATCGACGCATCGAACGACGCGCTCGCGATGGCGACCGGCGAGTTCGTCGCGTTCCTCGACCACGATGACCTCCTGACGCCGCACGCGCTGGCCGCGGTCGATGCCGTGATCGACCGCGATGACACCGTCGACTACTGCTACTCGGACGAGGACCACATCGACAGAGCCGGCCGTCTGTTCGGCGCCTTCTACAAGCCGGACTGGTCGCCGGAACGGCTCCGCTCACAGAACTACACGTGCCACCTCTCGGTGATGCGACGCTCGCTCGTGGAGGAGGTGGGCGGGTTCCGCGCCGGCTTCGAGGGCGCCCAGGACTACGACCTCATCCTGCGCGTGACCGAGCGCGCGCGGAAGGTCGAGCACGCTCGCCAGGTGCTCTACCACTGGCGCATGGGAGACGGGTCGACCTCCGGGGACCCGACCTCGAAGCCGTACGCGTGGGATGCCGGTCGCCGCGCCGTCGCCGAGCACTGCGCCCGGATCGGGATCGACGCGGAGGTCGAGCCCGCCGCGGTGCTCGGCGTGCATCGGGTTCGGCGGCGAGTGCAGGGCGACCCGCTCATCAGCGTGATCATTCCCACCCGAGGGTCGCGGGGCAGGGTGTGGGGCCAGGACCGCACGTTCGTCGTCGAAGCGGTCCGGAGCGTGATCGACCGATCCACGTACCAGAACCTCGAGCTCGTCGTCGTCGCCGACGACGTGATGGACGCGAGCGTGGTGACCGAGCTCGAGGCCATCGCGGGTGACCGGCTGCACGTGCGCTGGTTCGACCAGCCGTTCAACTTCAGCGCCAAGGTGAACACCGGAGCGTTCGCAGCCACCGGTGATCTCCTGCTGTTCCTCAACGACGATGTCGAGGTCATCGACGACGACTGGCTCGAGGCGATGATCCCGCAGGCCCAAGACCCCGAGGTCGGGCTGGTCGGCGCCCGGCTGCTCTTCGCCGACGGCACGCTGCAGCACGCGGGCCACGTCTACCCCGGCAACCCAGACCACATCTTCTTCGGGAGAGGCGGCGACGAGCCTGGCCCGTACGGGCTGCTCGTCCTCGAGCGCGAGGTCTCGGGCGTCACCGCCGCCTGTGCGATGACGCGGCCGGACGTCTTCGAGCAGGTCGGCGGGTTCACGACGTTGCTGCCCGGCAACTTCAACGACGTCGACTTCTGCCTCAAGGTTCGTTCGCTCGGCCTGCGGATCGTCTGGACCCCTCACGCGTCGCTGTACCACTTCGAGTCGAAGACGCGGACCTCGAACGTGCAGCAGTTCGAGCTCGACTTCTTGCGCGATCGGTGGGCGCAACAGCTGACGTTCGACCCGTACCACAACCCGAACTTCGTACCGAACCGTAACGACTGGGTCATCCAGCCGACGCGTGCGCCGACCTAGATGACCGAGGTGGCACAGGCGGCCGGTCGCGCCGGCACCGCGCGCGGCTGGCACGACCGCAAGATGTGGGTGGCGCCCGTCGCCGCGGTCTGTCTCGTGATGCTCCTCGGCGGGCTCGGTGTGACCAGCTCATCGCTCGGGATCTACGAGTCGGGGTTCTTCGCAGGAAGCAGACCTGCTGGCCTCATCGCCGGCGACGTCCGCCCGATCCGGTCAGACGAGTGGCGCTTCCGGACGCCATGGGTGCTCGGTCGATCCGAACGGGGCCTTCCCGACGAGCTCCCGGGTGGTGTCGGGGCGCACGACCTGAGCGTCACCGACGTGCCCGGCGAGCCGTGGGAGGCACTCGTCCGCCCCGCGTCCGCTCTCTACCACCTCTTCCCGGTGCGAACGGCGTTCGCGATGGAGTGGTGGGGGCTGTACGCCGTGCTCTTCTGCGGGATCTACGCGCTGCTCGCTGAGCTGACCAGGCGGCCTGCGCTCGCAGCGGCCGGCGGCGCGCTGGTGGTCCTCAGCCCCACGGTGCAGTGGTGGACGGGACCGAACGCCTGCGCCAGCTTCGGCTACTCCTCGGGCGCGATCGCGCTGTTCCTCGCCGCGTCACGGGTTCGGAGCGCTCGCCTGCAGGTCGCGCTGTCGGCGTTGTCCGGCTGGGCGGCGGCGGCGTGGGCGGCGGCGCTCTACCCGCCCTGGCAGATCGGTGCCGCTGTGGTGTTCGTTCCCCTCGCGGTGTGGGGGCTGGTCCGCCGCTGGCGGGATCATCCCGCGTGGCACGAGGCGCTCGGCGCGCTGGCCCGTGCCGTGGCGCCGGCCGCAGCGGTCGCGCTCGTGCTGACCGGCACGTTCGTGCTCGCGAACCGGGAGGCCTTCTCGATCGTCGCCGACACTGTCTACCCGGGCCAGCGCGTTCACGAATCGGGGGGCGGCGTCCCGCTCGTCATCCTGCTCGGCGCGCCGTTCGACTATGCCGCGCAACGGCTCAACACCTCGCTCGTGAACGGGACCAACCAGTCGGAGAACGCGAGCGGGCTAGCGCTCTTCATCCCCGTCGGGTTCGCGGCGTATGGGGCAGCGGCGGCCAGATCGCTCCGCCGCCGACCGAGCACCATGCCCTTCCTCTGTCTACTTGCGTCGATGGGCGTCCTCCTGACGTGGATGCTGGTTCCGGTGCCGGCGTGGTTGGCGCGCGTGACGCCGCTGACCGCTGCACAACCCGGGACGGATGCTGCTCGCGATGACGGTGGTCGGGGCGACGTCCGCGACGCTGCTCGCGGATCTCGTCGCGCGCGGTGAGGTCGCGATCAGCCGCACCGTCCGCGTGGTCTCGACCGCCGCGCTCGCGGCGGCGACCGCGTGGGCGGCGGACAGCTACGTCGTGGACGGCGTCTCGCTCGGCGTCCCGCGGGCGATGCTCGTCGCCGTGCCGGTGCTCGCCGGCACATGGCTGCTGCTCAGCCGAAGGCCGGGGTGGGGACTCCTCGTGCTCGTCGCGTTCAGCCTCGTACAAGCGGCTGGGAACAACCCGATCCAACGGGGCGTGGAGCCGCTCACCGCGAATCCGCTCGCGCTCACCATCGAGGAGATCAGCCACCATGAGAGTGGCGACGAGGGATGGATCGCGTTCGACCTGTCGGCCCAGGTCACGGGGACCTTGGTGGCGTCGGGTGTCAACTCCGTCTCCGGCCTCAGCTTCTATCCCGACCGTGACGCCTGGGAGGTGCTTGACCCGACGCACGCGTTCGAGGGCATCTGGAACCGCTACGCCCACCTCGAGTTCAAGGCCGCCCCGCGCGGTGCGGACACGACGATGGAGCTCATGTGGGCTGACCTGATCTTCCTAACGGTCGACCCGTGCAGCCGTGCCCTCGTCGAGATCGGTGTCCGCTACGTGCTCGCACCGGCGGGACTCGTCGATGGGTGCGGACGATCGGTCGCGACCGTGGCGTACCAGGGCATCGAGGTGGAGATCAGGGCGGTGCGTTGACATGCATCCATGCGCGACGGGTGGCCTAGGGGACCTGGCCGTGGTCGCAGGAGTCTGGGATGCTGCCCGGCTCGCGCAGCTCCGCCAGGCTCGCCCACAGGTCCGTCGCCGTCGGCGGCCCGAGGAAGCTCGCCTGCACGACGCCCTCGCGGTCGGCGACGAGCACCATCGGCACCGCCTCGATGCCGTAGCGGTCGTGCAGCGCCTTGTCTTCCGTCACGTCGATGTCCTGCACCGCAACCGCGGCGCTGGCGAGGTGGCGAGCCTTGTCCCAGGTGCCGCGGCATGAGGTGCACGTCGATGACGTGAAGACGGCGACGAGCCACTCCGCGTCCGGCCGATCGAAGTCGGCCCGGTCGAGCTGCGCTGGCACCGGGTAGGCCGCGCGGGCCGGCGCGTCCGGTCGCCGCCGCTGCAGGATGTAGGCGACCGCGACCGCGGCCACGGCCAGCACCGCGGCGATGATCAGGCGCTCCACGGTCGCCATCTTGGTGCGAGGATCAACGGCCGTGCACACCACCGTCGTCCTGCTCCGCGCCGTCAACCTCCCCAGCACGAACAAGGTGTCGATGCCAAAGCTGAAGTCCGCCGTCGAGGCGCTCGGCTTCGAGGACGTCCGGACCTACATCAACAGCGGGAACGTCATCATCACGAGCGCGGAGGAGCCGACGGCCGCTGCCCTCGAGAAGGCGATCTTGTCCGAGCTCGGCGTCAAGACCACGGTGATGCTGCGGACCGCGACCGAGCTGAAGAAGGCGATCGCCGCCAACCCCTTCGCCGACGCCGACCCCTCGAAGGCGCAGGTCGTCTTCCTGCCCTCGCGTGCGAGCACGGCCGGCGTCGACAAGGACCCGTCCCCGCCCGACGAGTACCGCGCGAAGGGCAAGGAGATCTACTGCCACTTCCCCAACGGCTTGGGCCGCTCGAAGCTGTCGGCTTACCTCGGTCGCACGATCGGCGCGCCGGGCACGAGCCGCGGGCTGAAGACGGTGACCAAGCTGCTGGACCTCGCCGGCTCGTGATTTGGGAGGATCCTGCGTCCTCCGTGCAGAATGTCGGGCCATGAGCGACGTCGTCGACGACCACTCCGACGACAGCGCGCCGGCGCTGGTCACCTACGGGCTGACCCCCGACATCGCCTCCCCGACCGCGGAGGAGCCGGCGGGTTCGCCTGAGCTCGGGGTGCCGCCCCGGCGGGGCCGGCTGCCGCGCTTTCTGAGCGAGCCGATGTGGGTGCTCGGGCTCGTGCTGCTCGTCGACGAGATCGACAAGAACGTCGTGCGAGGCATGATCACGCCGCTCAAGGAGGAGTTCGGCGTCGGCGACCTCGGCATCGGCATCCTGCTGTCGTTCGCGCTGCTGTTCAACGGCCTTATCACGGTCCCTGCCGGCTACCTCGCCGACCGGTGGAACCGCTCCCGCGCCATCGGCCAGACGGTGGTCGGCTGGTCGGTGCTCACCGCCGGCGGCGCCGCATCAGTCGGGTTCCCGATGCTCGTCGGCATGCGCTCGGCGCTCGGCTTCGGCCAGGCGATCACCGAGCCGTCCGCGGCGTCGCTGATCGGCGACTACTACCCGCCGGACAAGCGTGGGAAAGCGTTCTCGATCCAGCAGGTCATGCTGCTCGCCGGCACCGGCATCGGCGTCGGCC
>CAYSAC010000155.1:0-7239 GCA_964428815.1 uncultured Acidimicrobiaceae bacterium
GTCGGCAAGACGACCACCGCCGCGGTCGCGGCGGCGATGGCGGCCACGCACCTCGGCGGCAAGGTCCTCGTCCTCACCGTCGACCCGGCCAAGCGGCTCGCCAACGCGCTCGGCCTCGAGCAGTTCGGCAACGTCGAGAAGCGGGTGCCGCCGGAGGCGTTCGCCGCCGCCGGCTACGAGCCGCGAGGCGAGCTGTGGGCGGCGATGCTCGACACCAAGCAGTCCTGGGACGACCTCGTCCGCGCCCACGCACCCGATCCGAAGACGCGGGACGCGATCCTCGCCAACCCGCTCTACACGAACATCACGAGTCGCTTCGTGCAGAGCCACGACTACATCGCGATGGAGCGCCTGTACGAAATCCATGCGTCAGGCCGCTACGACCTGATCATCGTCGACACCCCCCCGACGCGGAACGCGATCGACTTTCTCGAGGCGCCCGATCGGATGGCGGACTTCTTCAGCAGTCGGCTGCTGCGCTGGCTGACAGCGCCGGCGCGCTCGCGGCTCATCAGCATGGCGAGCAAGCCCTTCTACACGGTGGCCGATCGCATCCTCGGCTCGCAGTTTCTCGAGGACATCGCCGAGTTCTTCCTCCTGTTCCAGACGATGTACGACGGCTTCGTCACGAGGGCGAGGGCTGTCACCCGCACGCTCGAGGACCGCCGGACGACCTTCGTGGTCGTCTCCACGCTCGAGACGGCGCCGATGGACGAGGCCGAGTTCTTCATCGACGCGCTGCAGGAGCGCCGGCTCCACCTTGGTGCGGTCGTGCTGAACAAGGTCCTGCCGTCGTTCTTCCTCGACGAGGAGGCGACTGCCACCGCAAAGCGGATGTGCGCCGAAGCGCCGAAGATCGCCGCGCTGCTGGCCGACGGTGTCGGGCCGCCCGACCAGGTCGCCCGGGTGCTGAGCGAGGTGGGGGAGAGCTTCCTCAACTTCCAAGTCGTGGCCAAGCGCGAAGCCGAGCAGCGCGCCGAGCTCAGCGCCGCGCCCGAGGTCGTGGCGACCGTGCCGTACTTCGAGACCGACATCTACGACCTCGCCGGCCTGCTCCGCCTCGGGGAGAAGCTCTGGCGGTAGGTGCGGATCGCATGAAGTGCTGCGTGGCGGGCGGTCACGAGGCCACCGTCGCCGCCGCCGACGAGGTGCTCGCGGCCGGCGGCAACGCGTTCGACGCCGCAGTCGCCGCCGGATTCGCGGCAGCGGTCGCGGAGCCGACGCTCACGGGCCTCGGCGGCGGGGGGTTCCTCCTTGCCCACACGGCTGCCGGCGAGCAGGTCCTGTTCGACTTCTTCGTCGACACGCCAGGCCTCGGTGGCAGCGAGGTGCCAGAGCCGCACTTCCTACCCACCGTCGTGCACTTCCCGGGGCAGGACCAGGTCTTCAACGTCGGGCTGGGGTCCGTGGCGGTGCCCGGCTGCCTCGCCGGCTACCTGCATGTGCACGGCCGGCTCGGGCGCCTCCCGCTCGACGAGGTCGTCGCGCCCGCTGTCCGGCTGGCCGAGCAGGGCGTCATCCTCAACGAGCAGCAGGCGTACATCATCCAGCTGCTCGAGCCGATCCTGACCCTCACCGCGGAGGGCGCCGCCATCTACGCGCCCGGTGGCAGCCTCCGCGTCGAGGGCGACCGGCTCGTCAACGACGACCTCGCCGCCTTCCTCGGCGCGCTTGACGAGCGCGGCTTCGCGGCACCGGCGGTGGCGAGCCGCGTCGCCGCCGACATGGCCGGAGGCGGCGGACTCCTCACCGCGACCGACCTCGAGGCGTACCGCGTCGCGGAGCGCGAGCCGCTCCGTGCCGCCTGCGGCGATCGGGTGGTGCTCACGAACCCGCCGCCGTCCTTCGGCGGCGAGCTCGTCGCGCTGATGCTCTGCATGCTCTCCGACCGCGCCGTCGAAGGGGAGCGGTGGGACGCGCCCGATCACCTCGCACGTGTCGTCGAGGTGATGATCGAGGTCGATGGCGCGCGGGCGGCAGGCACGGTCGCCGACCTCCTGCGCCCGCGGTCGGCTGGTGGCACCACCCACGTCTCCGTCAGCGACGGCGACGGCAACGTCGCGACGATGACGACGTCGAACGGGGAGACCTCCGGCTACGTGATCCCCGGCACCGGCGTGATGCTCAACAACATGCTCGGCGAGGACGACCTGCACCCCGACGGGTTCCACGCCGCGCCGCCGGGTCAGCGGGTCGCCTCGATGATGTCGCCCACGATCGTGCTCGAGGCCGGCCGGCCGGTGCTGGCGCTGGGCAGCGGCGGCAGCAAGCGCATCCGGACCGCCATCCCCCAGGTGGTCGCCGCCGTGCTGGATCTCGGGCTCGGCCTCGCGGAGGCCGTCCTGCTCCCGCGGCTCCACTGGGACGGTGACGCGGTGCAGGTCGAGCCGGGCGTGCCGGCGGCGGCCACCGCCGCCCTCGCCCGCCGCTGGCCGGTCAACGTCTGGACGGAGCGGAGCCTGTACTTCGGCGGCGTCCACGCGGTCCGTCCTGGCGAAAACGCTGTGGGTGATCCTCGACGTGGGGGTGCGGCCGTTGTATCGTGACGAAACAGGCATAGGCCATCTGGCCCATGCGAAGATCTGCGCACCCTAGGAGAGGGAACCATGGGTTTGCTGCGACGAAAGAAGAACGGTGACCTGGTCATTGACCTGACCACCGTCGAGGAGAAGACGACGTCGGCGGTCATGTGGGGCATGCCGAGTGCCTGCCCGGAGTGCGGTGGCCGCGGCTACCTGGATCACATCGACCCCTTCCGGGAGATCATGTTCCAGCACTGCGTCGACTGCTTCGCCAAGTTCGAGATCACGCGCGCTGACGCTGAGGCGACCGCCGACGCCTGACCACTCAGGCCGGACTCGACAATAGGGTGGGCGGGGCATGGCCTCGCTCGCCGAGCTCGCTCGTCTCCACACCCCGCTCGACGGTCCGCGCGTCGCGCACATGCAACGCCTGGTGGCCAGCTGGGGCCTCCTCGCCGACTTCTGCTTCGCCGACCTGCTGCTCTTCGCGCCGGTTGGGAAGATGGACGGCGCCCGGTTCGTCGTGCTCGGCCAGGTCCGCCCTACGACCAGCCAGACCGTCTACCGGGGCGACTGGATGGGGACGATCGTCGATGAGGACGAGCGGCCGCTCGTCGCCCGGGCGTTGCGGCTGGGCGAGATCATCGAAGGTGAGATCACCATCGCCGCGCTCAAAGAGCGCGTGCGCGTCCTTTGCATCCCGATCCGGCGCAAGGGCGAGCTCATCGGCGTCATGACCCGTGAGTCGGCGCCCTCCTTCGGCCGCCAACCGGGCGAGCTCGAGCGCACGTACATCGACATCTTCAACCGGTTCGCCCGCATGATCGCCGCCGGCGACTTCCCCTTCGACGCCGACGACGCCGAGACCGAGGAAGCCCCTCGCGTCGGCGATGGCGCGATGCTCCTCGATGCCACGGGCCGGGTCGAGTACACCTCACCCAACGCCGTGTCCGCGCTGCACCGGGTCGGCGTGCACGCCAACGCCGAGGGCTTGCGCTTCTCCGAGCTCGGGCTGGAGGAGACCGCGGTGCGAACGGCGTTCTCGATCGCCGCGCCGGTCACCGAGGAGATCGAGCGAGGACCGGAGGTGACGGTGCTCGTGCGGTGCCTGCCGCTGCTGGACCACGGCACCGTCTCGGGCGCGGTCGTGCTGATGCGGGACATCTCCGAGCTGCGACGGCGCGACCGACTGCTGCTGTCCAAGGACGCGACGATCCGGGAGATTCACCATCGCGTCAAGAACAACCTGCAGACCATCTCCTCGCTGCTGCGCCTGCAGGGGCGGCGGCTCGAGTCGCCTGAGGCGAAGGGCGCGATCGAGGAGTCGGTGCGCCGCATTCGATCCATCGCCCTCGTCCACGAGACGCTCTCGCGAGAGGCGGGCGACGACGTCGCCTTCATCGAGATCGTGCGTCCCCTCGTCCGCATGGTCGAGGAGGGGCTGCTGTCGCCGGACCACCCGGTGCGGTTCACCGTAACCGGCGACGCAGGATCGTTGCCCGCCTACGTGGCGACGCCGCTCGCGGTGGTCATCAACGAGCTGCTGCAGAACGCCGTCGACCACGCGTTCCCCGACGACCTGGACCTGACCGAGCGGGCAGGAAGCGTCGAGGTCGCGCTCGAGAACGAGGTCGGTCAGCTGTGCGTGCGGGTGACCGACGACGGCGTCGGGCTGCCAGAGGGCTTCGCGCTCGACTCCTCACCCGGGCTCGGCCTGTCGATCGTCCGGACGCTGGTGACCTCCGAGCTGGCCGGTGAGATCTCGATCCAGCGCGCCGGCGGACCCGTCGGCAGGGCGGGGACCGTCGTCGAGCTCAGCGTGCGGGTCGACCGTGAAAGCGCCTGAGCTCCCTCCGCCTGAGGGAGCTCAGGCGGTACGACGCTGGCGTGCCACCCACTGCTTGCGCAGCTTGCGGCGCTCCTCCTCGGAGGTGCCGCCCCAGACGCCGGAGTCCTGGTTGGTCGAGAGGGCGTACTCGAGGCACAGCGACTGCACGTCGCATTGCCGGCACACGGCCTTGGCGTTCTCGATCTGCTCGATCGCGGGGCCGGTGGTGCCGACGGGGAAGAAGAGGTCGGGGTCGGTGTCGCGGCAGGCGGCGAAGTCGCGCCAGTCGTCGCGCTCCAGTGTGAGCTCAAGAATGCGGCTAGCTAGGGCCAAGGTGCCTCCACGTATCGGCGGGGATGTCACGTTTTGTGACATCGTTCACATGCCGCTACCCGCACGAACTGGGGGTATGCGCCTGTGATCTGCACACCGTATCGAGATCTGCGTACTCCTGCAAGCACTTTTTTCCGGCCCGAAAAGGTCCCTTCGTGACCCTGGTGATTGCCCATCGGGGGGCATCGAGGGCGGAACCGGAGAACACGGTCGCCGCCTTCCGGGCTGCCGCTGACCTAGGTGCCGACGGCGTCGAGCTCGATGTCCGGCGCACCGCAGACCGCGGTCTGGCCGTTCACCACGACGCTGCGCTGGCCGACGGGCGCGTGATCGTCAACGTCCCGATGACAACCCTGCCTGGTCACGTGCCGTCGCTCGACGACGCGCTCGACGCATGCGCGCGGGTCGACCTCGTCAACGTCGAGATCAAGAACTGGCCGGACGACCCCGACTTCGACGACGACCTCTGGCTAGCCGGCGCGGTGGTCGATCTCATCGACCAGCGCGGCGACCACGACCGCGTCCTGGTGTCCTGCTTCCACCTGCCGACGCTCGACCGCGTCCGCCAGCTCGACGACCGCGTGCGCACCGGGTGGCTCACCTTCACGGTCGCGGACCACACCGCTGCGATCGACCGCGCCGCCGCGCACGGGCATGCCGCGGTGCACCCGTTCGTCGCCTACGTCGACGCCGCGTTCGTCGAGCACGCGCACGCCGCCATGCTCGCGGTCAACACTTGGACCGTCGACGACCCCGACCGCATGGCCGAGCTCGTCGCGCTCGGCGTCGACGGCATCGTCACCAACGTCCCCGACATCGCGCGCCGCGTCGTGGACGAACGGCGTGCTTTCGGCTGACATCAGCGTCGCTTGCCGACGGCGATGTCAGCCGAAACGGGTTGATGGTCAGGGCAGGACGAGGTCGAGGATGTCGGGCACGTGGCGCAGCTCCACCCGCTCGACCTCGCCGAGGTAGTCGCCGTCCACCTGGTAAGGGAACGGGCCGTGGCCCTCGACGACCGCGCCCTCGAGGTCGGTGTGGAAGTCGACGTGGCGGCTGTGGCGGAGGTGGTGGCCGCCTCCGAGCGCTGAGCCGATGATGCGCAGCGTCTTCGCGAAGTCGAGCGTGCGGAGCGTGACCAGCGCGAGCCCGCGGTCGAGGGTCGCCTCGGGCGCGAGGCTGAGCGGCCGGTTGCCCAGGTAGGTGTAGGGGTTCGTGTTGAGGCAGATCGTCAGGTAGCCGTCGTCGACGACGCTGCCGTCGGTGTGGCGGACGGCGAACCGCGGACGGCTCTTGTCGTAGTGCCGGAACCAGGTCGCGAACCCGCAGTAGACGAACAGCGGGTGGCCCGCGTAGCGCTTGAGGTGGGCGCGCCGCTCGACCTGCGCGACGACCGCGGCGTCGAAGCCCATCCCCACGTGGAAGAGGAAGTAGCGGCCGTTGACCGAACCGAGCCCGACGCGGCGGATGTTGCGGCGCCCGAGCGCGTCGAGCAGCTCGCCGGTCGCCTCGATCGGGTCGTTCGTCAGGCCGATGGTGCGCGCGAACACGTTGGTCGACCCACCGGGCAGTGCCGCGAGCGCGGTGGTGGTGCCGGCGAGCCCGTTCGCCGCTTCGTTGAGCGTGCCGTCCCCGCCGAGCACAACGACGACCTCCGTGCCGGCCGCGGCCGCGCCCTGCGCGAGGCGGGTGGCGTGCCCGCGGCGGCTCGTCTCCGCGAGGGTCACGTCGTGATCGGCGGAGAGCGCCTTCTGGATGACCACCCTGCTGCGCGCCGTCACCGACGACGCGGAGGAGTTCACCAGCAGGAGCAGCTTCACAGGACCGCCGAACTTAGTGCCGTGCTACTTGCGGATGGCGACCAGCGAAGAGGTCGTCGGGGTCGTCAGCACCTCGGTCGTGAACAGCAGTGGGTGCTCGAGCCAGTGGCGGCGCGCGGCGTCAGCCTCGGCGGCCATCGCTGGACCGCCTGCCATCGGGGTGAAGTCGTCGAGCACGAGCGTGCCGCCCGTTCCCAGCACCGTCGCCGGATCGAAGGGCTCGCCGCCACCCTTTCCGCCTGCGGGCCCGCCGTCGAGCACGAACAGGTCGAACGGGCCGTGCTCGACGATGGCGGACCAGTCGCCGTGCAGCACCGTGACGTTGGGGAGGTCGGCGAAGAGGGCCGCTGCTGCGGCCGCGCGCTCGTCGTCGATCTCGATGCTGGCGATGCGCGTGTCGGGCGTCGTGCGCGACAGCATCCAGGCCACCCCGCAACCGCACCCGGTGCCGACCTCACCGATTCGTCCACCTGCCCGGCCCGCGGCGAGGACCTGCAGGAGCCGGCCGTGCGCGGGTAGGCAGCAGAGGTCGAACCCGATTCGCTCGGCGAGCTGAGCAGCCGCCGCCACCAGCGGCGGCAGGTCCGGTTCCGTCGCGTACATCGCCGTTCCGCCGAGCGTCATGGTCAGATCATCGCGATGTTCGCGACGCGTCGCGACCGGATTTGGTCGGGCCGCGCCCTGAGAATGCAGAATGCGGGCCATGAACGTCGTCGTCTGTGTCAAGCAGATCCCC
>CAYSAC010000156.1:0-7212 GCA_964428815.1 uncultured Acidimicrobiaceae bacterium
CAGCGACGACCCCGACTCGGCGATACGTGCACGGAACTTCCGCGGGGCTGCACTAATGATCGAGCAGATCCCCGGGCCTCTCGCCGGCGAGCGCGTCGACCGCGTCGTGTCGATGATCGCGGGCTGTAGCCGAGCGGAGGCCGCCGAGCTCGTCGCCGCCGGCGCCGTCCAGCTGCGCGGCAAGGTGGTCACCACGCGAGCGCAGAAGGTCGCCGAGGGCGACGTGCTCGAGGTGGATCTCCCGGTGGCGGACCCCGACGCTGGCCTCACGCCCGACGCCTCGGTGGAGGTGCCGGTCGTGCACGCCGACGACGATCTGATCGTCATCGACAAACCGACCGGGCTCGTCGTCCACCCCGGCGCAGGTCAGCGGAGCGGCACGCTCGTGCACGGCCTGCTGGCGCGCTTCCCCGAGATTCGCGGCGTCGGCCAGCGGGATCGGCCTGGCATCGTCCACCGCCTCGACAAGGGCACCTCGGGCCTGATGCTCGTCGCCCGCACGCAGCCTGCCTACGACGCGCTGGTGGCGATGCTGTCGGCGCGCGACGTCGAGCGCCAGTACCGCGCGCTCGTGTGGGGACATCTGCGCTCGACGAGCGGGGTGATCGATGCGCCCATCGGCCGGTCCAACCGCGAGCCCACCCGCATGGCGGTGAGCGAGCAGGGCAAAGAAGCGCGCACCCACTACACGGTGACGGCCACCTTCAGCGACCCGGTCGAGGTCGCCGAGCTGGTGTGCCGGCTCGAGACCGGCCGCACCCACCAGATCCGCGTGCACCTCGCGTCCATCGGGCACGCCGTCGTCGGCGACGCGCGCTATGGCGGCGCCCGCGAGGCGCTGCCGGCCGGCCGGCCGTTCCTGCACGCTGAGCGCCTGTCCCTTGCCCATCCCACGAGCGGTGAACCGGTCACGTGGACGTCGCCGCTGCCGCCGGACCTCGCGGAGCTCCGTGGTCGGCTCCGCTGAGCCCACCGCGGATGACGACCGCGCCGCCCGACGCACCATCGTGCTCGCGGTCGTCGCGCTCGCCGCGCTGCTCGCCGGCGTGCTCGTCGTCGCCGTGACCCAGCTCGCGCGCGGCGGTGGTGATGACGCCGATGGCCTCGTCACCGCTGCAGGCGAGGGCGGCGGCGAGGCCGTGACCTCGATCGGTCCCGCACCCCGCGTCGATGTCGCGACCTACATCGCCGGCCGGCGCGCGGCGCTGGATGCCGCCGAGGGCACGCGGGTCGCGGTGGTGTCCCTCGCGTCGTACCGCAACGAAGCCGCGGCGCGGGCGGTCGTCGCCGGCAAGAGCGTGACGGTCGAAGGCCTGCTCGTCGCGGCCCGCGGTGGAGCGCCGGCGGTGGTCCTTGGATCGCTCGACGATTGGGCCGAGTCGGAGGCGGAGGCGGCGTTGGAGGAGCGCTCGAACATAGAGCAGCTCGTGCCGACCGTCGAAGACCCCGAGTTTGCCGCGTTCTACCGGGCCGAGCTGGACCGCTTGGCGCGCGTGGCCGAGGACGCCCGTGCCCGCGGCGACGTCGTCTTCGGGCTCGTCGTGCAGGGTGACGCAGGGGCGCTCCGCGGCCTTGCCGCGGTGGCCGATATCCGTCTCGTCGACGTCGGAATCGGCGGGGCGCTCGCGGACGGCGCGGTCCTCACCGGCTTGCGGCCGGAGGAACAGGTGCTCACCGAAGAGCCCGACCTCCGCCCGGTCTGACGCGCAGCGAAATCGAACTGGCGGTGAATTCGCACCACCGGTGGTCGAATTTCACCGCCAGAACGCGGGGGCGAGCGGTCAGCCTGGGAGCGCGGTCGCGACGCCGGTGATCGGCGCGTCGGGCCAGTCCCGCTCGCCGCGGGCCATCGTTGCGATGTCGGCCAGCGTCAGCCCGTCGAGATGGCGGCGCATCTGCTCGCTGGCGCCCGCCCACACCGCCAGCAGCACGCACTGACCCTCGTGGTCGCACGCACCGTTCTGATGGGGCTCGCCGAAGTCGCCGACGGCGATCGGCCCGTCGACCGCGCTCACGATGTCGCCGAGGGTGATCTCTGCGGGGTCGCGGGCGAGGACGTAGCCACCGCCGACGCCTCGCTTCGAGCGGACCAGGCCAGCGCCCTTGAGGGCCAGCAGGATCTGCTCGAGGTAGGGCTGGGGGAGCGCGGTGCGCTCGGCGATGTCCCGCACGGAGGTGGGTCCGGCCTCGGCGCCGTGCAGCGCGAGGGACAGCAGCGCCCGGCTGGCGTAGTCCCCCCTGGTCGAGACCTTCACGGCGACCACTGTACGGGTGCAACCAGCACGTCGCCCGATGCCGGTACCGTGAAGTCCACTGTGGGCGATCAACCTCTTCTGCCGTCGTATGCCGGGGCGTGCGTGGCCAACATCGTGCCGGCGCTGCTCGCCCCGCCCGACCGCGCCCCTGCCTGGGTGCCGGCGTGCGCGGCCGACGCCGAGCAGGTCGTGCTGCTCGTCGTCGACGGGCTCGGCTGGGAGCAGCTCGACACTCGACGCGTGCTCGCCCCGGTCCTTGCCGGCATGGACGGCGGCCCGATCACCACGGTGGCGCCGTCGACGACCGCGACCGCGCTGACCTCGATCAGCACTGGCCTGCCGCCCGGCGAGCACGGCGTGATGGGCTACCGGATCGCGGTGCACGGTGAGGTGCTCAACGTGCTGCGGTGGACGACCGCCGCTGGCGACGCCCGCGGCAGCATCCCGCCGACCAAGCTGCAGCCTTCGCTGTCTTTCCACGGCCACCGACCACCGGTCATCACCCGCGCCGAGTTCGCCGAGTCCGGCTTCACGCTCGCCCACCTCGACGCGGTGCGGTTCACCGGCTACCGCACTCTGGGCACGCTCGTCGCCGAGATCGGACGGCTGGCGCGGGCTGGCGAGCCGTTCATCTACGCGTACTACGAGGGGCTCGACAAGGTGTGCCATGAGTACGGCCTCGGTGAGCAGTACGACAGCGAGCTGCGATGGGTCGACCACCTCGTGGCCTCTGTGCTCGAGGTCCTGCCCGCGGGGGCGACGCTGCTCGTCACCGCCGACCACGGCCAGGTCGAGGTGGGGGACAACGTCCTCGAGCTGCCCAGCGAGGTGATCACCCACGTCTCGATGCAGTCGGGCGAGGGCAGGTTCCGCTGGCTGCACGCGCGTGCCGGTCGGGCCACGGCGCTGCTCGAGGCGGCGACCGACCAGCTCGGCGAGCACGCGTGGGTGCGCAGCCGCGACGAGGCGATCGCCGAGGGCTGGTACGGCCCGACGGTCTCCGAGGCCGCAAGCTCACGCCTGGGCGACGTCCTGCTCGCCGCCCGCCGCGACGTCGCGTTCCTCGACCCGAACGACACCGGGCCCTACAAGTTGATCGGCCGCCACGGCTCGCTCACGTCGGCGGAGATGCTCGTTCCGCTGCTCGCCGCGCCGGCATGATCCGCCTCTAGGGTGGAGCGCCATGTCTGACCAGTCGATGGAGCAGCAGCCCGAGGTCGTCGTGCCCGACGGGGTCGGCCGTCCGCGCGACGGCGAGCATGCGGAGTCGGTCGAGCAGCCGGCCAAGGTCATGCGCATCGGCTCGATGATCAAGCAGCTGCTCGAGGAGGTCCGCAGCGCGGAGCTGGACGAGCCCAGCCGCGACCGCCTCCGCGACATATACGACGCCTCGGTGCGAGAGCTGAGCGCGGCGCTGTCGCCCGACCTGTGCGAGGAGCTCAACCGGCTCGCGCTGCCCTTCGAGGCCGGCACCCCGCCGAGCGGCGCCGAGCTCCGGGTCGCGAAGGCGCAGCTCGTCGGCTGGCTCGAGGGACTGTTCCACGGCATCCAGGCGACGCTCTTCGCCCAGCAGATGGCGGCCCGCCAGCAGCTCGAGGAGATGCGCCGCCAGCTGCCCGCCGGCCCCGACGGCCAACCCGCCCCGCAAGCCGACGGCATGCCAGGCACCTACCTGTAGCAAGAACACGAGATCTACGGGCCGATCAGCAACCGGCCCTTGATCTGGTAGCTCTCGCCGGTCTTCAGGCGGAGCGTGATCCGGTCGGTGGCCGTCTCGCCGGGTTCGATCTCGCCGATGTCGACGGGGATCGCAGTGGCGTCCAGCTTGAGGGTGACCGAGCCCCGCCACCCGTACTCGGTGCCGTTGGTGATGTTGAGGATGACGCTGGCGCGGTCCTCCGCGCGCGTCTCCATCACCAGCTCGAGGAGCAGGCCGCCGCAGAGCGTCTTGTCCTTGATCTCGCCGTCGGCACCGCGCTCGATCACCGTCGAGCTTGCGATGTTCGGGAGACCAACGGCTGGCACGTCGACGCTGAAGGGCGTGTCGCTCTGCTCCTGGCAGGTGAGGACGTGGGTCAGGCCTCGCAACGACGACGTGCCGATCGGGATGAGCAGCACGGCGAGGAAGCCCACGAGGGCGACCTGTGCTCGCAACGCCGACGGCATCAACCCAGCATCGCATAGTGTCCACCCGATGACCGTGCCCGTCTCCGATCGCTTGTCGCGCATCGGCTACCAGAAGGCGCGCCGCCTGCTGCTCGTCGCCGGGCTCGGCGTGCTCGCCATCGTCGTCCTCACGCTCTACATCCGTCGCGTCGACAGCGTCGAAGTCGGCGCCACGCTGCTGTTCTTCCCCGTGTTCCTCGGCTTCGTGTACCGCGGCGTCGCCGGCGGGCTCGTCACGGGCGTCCTCGCTTCGATCGGCTACGCCGCGCTGCGCTACCCGGCTGTCGAAGCCGTCGGTGCCGGCGAGTTCACAGGGCTCATCGCGTCGCGCTCGCTCGCGTACCTCGTCTTCGGGCTCGTCGGTGGGTGGTCGAACCAGGTTCTCGAGTCGTCGCTCGAGAAGCTCGACCTCTACGACCAGATCGACGACGAGACCGGGCTCTTCAACGCGAGGTTCCTCATCCAGCAGACCGACCTCGAGAAGGCGCGAGCGACGCGTTACAAGACGCTGTTCTCGATCGTGCTCCTCGACTTCCCGGTCACGTCGCTCGCAGCACTCGGGCGCAAGCGCAAGGGCGTGCTGCGCGAGCTCGGCCGGCAGGTGGGGGAGAGCGTCCGGACCGTGGACCGCGTCGTCCACGGCAACGACGGGCAGCGGCACCGGCTCGCCGTCGTCCTGCCGGAGACGGGGGCCGAGGGTGCTGAGGTCTTCCGCAGCCGGTTCCAGGATCGGATCACCGAGCTCCTGCGCTCGCGGGGCGCAGCGCTCGACGGCGGGGTGACCACCTCGACGATCACCTTTCCTGGCGACGACGAGGCGCTCCAGGCGCTGCGGGACGACTTCGCCCGCATCGACCAGCTCGAGCACGCCCACGCCACCTCCACCTGACCGGCCCCTCGGAGGCTCGGCGCGCGATACAGTCGAGAACTACACGGATGTAGTTCTCCACAGCGTGTGGATTGCCTGTGGACGTGGCTGTGGATGGCGTGGAGGTCAGGGATGAGTGGCAGGTCGACCGATGGTTGAGCCCTCTTTTTCTCACCTGCACACCCACACTGAATTCTCCATGCTGGACGGCGCCGCCCGGATCGACGCGGTCGTCGCCTCCGCGGTCGAGGACGGCCAGCCGGCGATCGGCATCACCGACCACGGCAACATGTACGGCGTCCTGGACTTCTACAAGGCGTGCAAGGACCAGGGCGTCAAGCCGATCATCGGCACCGAGCTCTATCAAGCGCGCGAGAGCCGCTTCGAGCGCCCACCGCGCCGGGGCCGCGTTGACGACTCGGGCGGGGACACCGACGGCGGCGGCAAGCTCTACTACCACCTGACCGCCCTGGCGGAGACGAACACTGGCTACAAGAACCTCATCCAGCTCGCGAGCCGCGCCTTCATGGAGGGGTACTACGTCAAGCCTCGCTGCTTGGTGGCAGGCCAAGAGATTGTCGGCGAGTCGGGTGTGACGACCATCGAGGACGTCCGCGTCGGTGATCGGGTCCTGACCCATCGAGGCCGGCTCCGTCGCGTTACACAGGTCATGCAACGAGAGTTCACCGGGACGCTGTACGGGGTTCGGCTCAACAACCGCTACGGACGCATCACGTGGATGACGGGGGAGCATCCCGTGCTGGTTCGCGATCGAGATGGGACTCGTCGTTGGGTCGAGGTCAAGGACGTGGCCGCGGGAAGGCGCACCGGCCGGCAGGAGATGTCGAGCTGGCAGTCGTTCGCCTGCCTGCCGAAGCTCCGGCCTGACGAAGAGATCACGTCGATCTCCACCGAGCAGTACATCAGCGGGGGATGGCACTCGACTGGCGACTTCTTCGTCAAGGAGTCGCCGCGTCGTGTGAGGGGGTCGACGCGCCACTATTCGTTCTTCCCGGAAGCGATCGAGCTCGACTACGACTTCGGTTTCTTTGTCGGTCTTTTTGCCGCCGAGGGGTGCGTCGATCGTGACCAGGAGACTGTGCTGTCGTTCCACCAGGACGAGGTCGATCTCGTCGACCATTGCCGGCGTGTTCTCAAGCAGCTGACTGGCAAGGAGATCACGCTCAACACGCGACCCGATCGGCCTGGCCATCGCGGCGTGGACGTCCGGCTCTGTTCGGCTCCGCTCGCCCGACTGATGAAGCGGCTCTGCGGCTCCGGTGCGAACGTCAAGCACCTCCCTGGCTTCCTCTTCGACGCGGCTGAGGAGTTCCGTGACGGCGTGCTGGACGGCGTTCTCGCCGATGCCGGCCCGCGCCAGTCGTACGGCTCGGTCTTCACCCAGACCTCAAAGGACCTGGCTTGGCAAGTACGAGCTCTCGCTGCCGGCGCGACCGAGTCGTTCGCGAACATCGTCGAATACCATGACGGCGATCCCAACCATGGGGTCCAGTACCGCCAGTTCTTCGGACGTGACCAGGGCGAAGGGACGTACCGGCGAACGCTCGCAGATGACGAGTACGTCTACCGGCCGATCGCGGAGGTGCTCACCAAGGAGTACGTCGGCACCGTCTACAACATCGAGGTCGAGGAGGATCACTCCTACGTCTCGGACTTCGCGATCCACAACTGTGACTGGGAGACGCTCGCCGATCACAGCGAAGGCGTGATCATCACCTCCGGTTGCCTCGGCGGGCAGGTGCTGCAGTCGTTGCTGCGGAGCGACACCGCCGGCGCGCTGGAGAAGGCCGGCCGGCTGCAGGACATCTTCGGCCGGGACAACTTCTTCATCGAGCTGCAGGACCACGGCATCCCCGAGCAGCACCGCACGAACCCGATGCTGCTCGACCTGGCGAAACAGCT
>CAYSAC010000157.1:0-7191 GCA_964428815.1 uncultured Acidimicrobiaceae bacterium
GCGCCGCAGCACACCGCTGCTGGGCCAGGCAGCGCCACGCCCGCGCCGGTCGCTTCGATGAGGCGCTGCGCGGCGGCGTGGGTGGGGCGCATCCAGGCGTCCATCACGCAGCCCGTGAACAACACCACGTCGTTGCCGCTCGCTCGGAGCGCGGCCCGTCGCAGCGGCAGCCGCTCCGGTAGGCCGAGCCGGCGCCACGGCACCAGGCGCAGGCGCTGCAGCACCGCGACGACCGACGAGAGCACCAGCAGCAACCGGTGGTAGCCGAGCATGCGGTAGCCGAGCCGCTGCCACCACGGCACGCGCCCCTTGCCGCGCTCGACGAGCGCGGCGCGCGTGTCCTCCATGAGATGACCGAAGGGCACACCCGCCGGGCAGGCGGGCTCGCAGCCGCGGCACTGCACGCAGGTGTCGACGGAGCGCAGCACGTCGGCATCGATGGGCAGGCCGTCCTCGACCGCGCGCATGGTCGCGATGCGGCCCCGGGGCGAGAGCGCCTCCTCCCCCGTCACCCGCCAGGTCGGGCAGTGCGGCAGGCAGAGCCCGCACGCGACGCAGGTCGACAGCTCGCCTGGGTCCAAGCGAAGGGTGGTCACGTAAGCCAGCCCCATTCCAGCCGTAGCTCCGCTTGGCGACCGCGGCGGCCCGACGGGTCGGCGTTGGGATCGAAAGGGTTCGGCACGACGTCATGCAAGGACCGGACCCAGCGGGTGCCGAACGGTGTCGACCAGCCAGCGAGCAGCCGACAACGACGGCGCCGAAGGCGCGTCGAAGTCATGCTGCAAGCACCCGGCCGGGGGCGAGACGGCCGGTCGGGTCGAAGGTGGTCTTGATCTTGTGGTGCAGCGCGACCACCTCTGCGGCGAGCGGTACGGCCGGCTGGGGATCGGGGTGGTGCACGACGCCGACGCCGACCTCGGCCAGCCAGCCGTCGCCATCGAGGTGCCGCAGCCCAGACGGCCGCACCGACCACCGGTGCGGCGGAAACGCGGGGAAGTCGGTGGCGGCGACGAGGTCGTTGGCGGCTGCCTCGCTGGCGATGTCCTCGACGTGGCCGTCGAGCAGCACCCAGGTGCGGGTGCCGTCCCACAGCACGCACGCGGGACGGTGCAGCCTGCGGCGTAGCGCGAACGGGTCGGCATCGGTCGTGAGCCACTGCTCGGCGGCCGGCAGCGGACGGGTGCGCAGCACGACCTCGCCGATGATGCCGAGCGTGCCGAGCGAGCCGACGAGGAGCCTGCAGAGGTCGTAGCCACTCACGTTCTTCACCGTCGGTCCGCCGGCCACGATGAGCCGCCCGTCGGCCGAGACGTAGCGCGCCTCGAGCAGCACGTCGCGGACCGGTCCCCACCCGAGGCGGCGGATCCCGCTGTGGCCGACGGCGAGCACGCCCCCGACGGTCGCGCCGGGCCACGACGGCATTGCCACCGTCTGGCCGGCTTCGGCGAGCACGACGTCGAGGTCAGCGACCGCCGTGCCCGCGCCGACGCGCACCGTCATCTCCGCGGGCTCGAACGCGACGACGCCAACGGGCGCGCGCACCTCGCGCGTACCGGCTTCGATCGGACCGCCGACTCCCCATTGGGTGCGCCCGCCGACGGCGACGACGGGTCCGGATGTGCCGACCGATGCGACGAGCTCGCTCAGACCCACAGGCCCTCCGGGATGTTCTGGAAGTCGCCGCAGCGGCTGCCAGCGGGCAGGACCTTGTCGGGGTTGGCGAGGCCGTCGGGGTCGAAGGCATCGCGCAGGCGCGCCTGGGCGTCGAGGTCGTCCGGGCCGAACATGCTCGCCATGAGGTGCCGCTTCTCCAGGCCGATGCCGTGCTCACCGGTCAGCACGCCGCCGGCGGCGAGCGACGCCTTGACGATCTCGTCTCCCGCGGCGTGCACACGGTCGAGGGCGCCCGGCTCGCGGGCGTCGAACAGGAGCAGCGGGTGGAGGTTGCCGTCGCCGGCGTGGAAGACGTTCATCACGACCAGGCCGTGCCGTTCCGCGATCTCGTACACCTGGCGCAGCACCTCGACCAGCCGGGTCCGGGGCACGACGGTGTCGTGCAAGTAGTAGTTCGGCGCGAGGCGGGCGACGGCACCGAACGCGGTCTTGCGTCCCTTCCACAGCAGCTGGCGCTCCGCTTCGTCCTGCGCGACGCGCACGGTCCGCGCGCCGGTCGCCAGGCCGATCTCGGTGACTCGGTCGGCGGCCGCGCTCACCCCGGCGGGCAGGCCGTCGACTTCGACCAGCAGCACCGCGGCCGCGTCGATCGGGTAGCCGGCATGCACGTAGTCCTCCGCCGCCTTCGTGATGCGCGCGTCCATCATCTCGAGCGCGGCGGGCACGATGCCGGCGGCGATGATGCTGCTGACCGTCGCCGCAGCCTGCTCGACGTCCATGAAGTCGAGCAGCATGGTCACGACCGCGGGGGGATCGGGTGTCAGCCTCACGGCGACCTTGGTCGCGATGCCGAGCGTCCCCTCGCTGCCGACGAACACCCCCCGGAGGTCGAGGCCCACCGGCTCGGCGTCGAGGCCCCCGAGCACGGTGACCTCGCCGTCGGGCAGCACGACCTCGACAGCGAGCACGTGGGCGCTCGTGACGCCGTAGGCGAGGCAGTGGGGCCCGCCCGAGTTGGTGGCGACGTTGCCGCCGATCGAGCACGCCTGCTGGCTCGACGGGTCGGGCGCGAAGTGCAGGCCGAGCGGCGCGAGGTGGCGGGACAGGTCGAGGTTCACGACACCGGGCTCCACCCATGCGACTCGCTCGTCCTCGTCCACGGAGAGGATCCGCGCCATCTTCGTCGTGACGATGACGATCGGGTCGCCGACGGGAACGGCCCCGCCCGCGAGCCCCGTCCCCGATCCGCGGGGGGTGAACGGGCGGCGGTGGCGGCGCGCGGTGCGCACGCAGGCCTGCACCTCTTCGGTCGACTTTGGGAAGCAGACGATGCCGGCGCGCCCACCGATGACCGAGGCGTCGCGCCCGTACAGCGCGCGGTCGAGGTCGCCGTCGCTCACCCGGTCGGCCGACAGCGCGGCACGCAGCTCGGCGACGACGGGATCCTCCACGAGCGCGAGTGTGCCAGCCCGGCCTC
The DNA here is from genome assembly GCA_964428815.1 of uncultured Acidimicrobiaceae bacterium. Taxonomy (GTDB): domain Bacteria; phylum Actinomycetota; class Acidimicrobiia; order Acidimicrobiales; family CAYSAC01; genus CAYSAC01. The sequence continues at coordinate 3,092 of CAYSAC010000157.1, forward strand.
CTGGCAGCGGTACGGTGTTCGACCCATGGCTGACGAGAGCGCTCCCGACGACCTCCACGAGTGGGTGTCCTTCGAGGACCCCGACGAAGAGCGCACCTGGGTGCTCGACCTCACGTTCCTCGTGAGCTCCTGGCGGTGCATCTTCGGCCAGGGGTGCCCTGGCGTGCTGACCGGTCCCGCTCCCGAGCTCGAGCACGGGTGCTGCAGCTACGGCGCGCACTTCGTCGACGACGAGGACCGGGAGACGACCGAGGCCTACGCGGCCAAGCTCACCGCCAAGCAATGGCAGTTCAAGTCGCGGGCAGAGAAGCGGGGGGGCGCGACCAAGGTGACCAAGGGCGGCGACATCGTCACTCGGCTCGTCGACGACGCCTGCATCTTCCTCAACCGGCCCGACTTCCCTGGCGGCGCTGGGTGCGCGCTGCACCGCGCCGCGCTCGAGGTCGGCGAACGGCCACTGGACTGGAAGCCGGACGTCTGCTGGCAGCTCCCCTTGCGGCTCGACGAGCACACCGACCCGAACGGGCACGTGACGTCGTTCCTGCGCGAGTGGAAGCGCCGCGACTGGGGTGCGGGCGGCGAGGAGTTCCACTGGTGGTGCACCGACGACGGCCAGGCGTTCATCGACCGGCGGCCCGTGTACGTGACGATGGCAGACGAGATCATCGAGATGACGAACCCGGCCGTGTACAAGATGTTGGTCGAGTACGTAGCCAACCGGTCCCAGCGCCAGTACCTTCCTCATCCAGCGCTCAAGCGCGGATCTTGAGCGGGACGGGACCACCATGATGTTCACCGCAGAGGAGCTGGGCTTCGCGGCCAAGAAGGCGGGGCTCTACTTCCCAGAGCACGTCCTCGACCAGCTGGTCGCGGCGCTCGACTCTGGCAAGCACGTCGTGCTCACGGGGCCGCCAGGCACGGGCAAGACGACCCTCGCGTACCTCGCGGCAGAGACGGCCCAGCGCTCCATGCTCTGCACCGGCTACCTGCCGACGACCGCGACGACGGAGTGGACGACCTTCGAGACGATCGGCGGCTTCCAGCCGACGGCGGAGGGGCTGATCTACCGGCCAGGCATGTTCATCGACGCGATCGAGTCGGGCCGCTGGCTCGTCATCGACGAGCTGAACCGCTCGAACTTCGACCGCGCCTTCGGCCAGCTTTTCACCGTGCTCTCGGGCCAGGCGGTGATCCTGCCGTTCAAGCGCGGCGGGCGGACCCAGCCCATCTCGCTCGTCCCGGCCGGGGTCGACGCTCCCGACGACACCGACCCGATCAAGCTGCCGGCGTCGTGGCGGATCATCGCCACCATGAACGTGTTCGACAAGAACCTGCTCTTCGAGATGTCCTACGCGCTCATGCGCAGGTTCGCGTTCGTCGAGGTGACCTCGCCCGACGACGACGCGTTCTACGCGCTCCTCGAGGGTCCTGGCGACGTCGTGCGCGAGCTGCTCCCGCTGCGGCGCTTCCGCGATCTCGGTCCCGCGGTGTACCTCGACGCGGCGCGCTACGCGAGCCGGCGGGCCGAGGACCAGCCGACCCGATCGCGACTTCTGTACGAGATCTTCTACGCGTACTTCCTGCCGCAGTTCGAGGGCATGGACGACGAGGCCGCGACCGAGCTGTACCGCGCCATGTGCCTGCTCCTCGAGGAGGCCGAGCAGGCCGAGGCCCACCGCACGATCTCCGAGGTTCTCGGGGTCGTCGTAACCCAGTGACTCCCACCGCGCTCGAGCGGGTGTGGCCGCGGTTGGCTCGCCCGTTCGATCCGGTGCGGGTGGTGGAGGCGCTGCTCGGCCTGCCCAACCGGCAGATCCGGCTGCTCTCCGGTGCCGTCCTCGCCACGTCCGCGGCGGCCGAGGCGCTGCTGAGCGCCATGCCGATCACGCTGCGCTCGCTGGCCATCGCCACCACGGATCGGCCGATGCGCTGCTACGGCGAGGTCCGCGGTCCCATCCTCTGGGGCGAGACGATCGCGGCCCGCCGGGCGAGCGCGGGTGACCAGGGGATCTTTGTGTGCGCGACGACGTCGAAGGCGTTCGACACCGACGAGAACCGCGTGCTCGTGGCCGCGCTCGAGCTGCTACGACAGGCCGGGCGCGAGATCGAGCACGCCGGCGCCAGCTACGACGACGAGATGTTGCGGCGCGCTCGCCACAACGCGGGGCTCGCGCTGCGCTACCTCGAGCACCGCACGCTCGCGTCCGTGCCACGCGGTCGGCCCGATGGGCGGGCGATGCGCCGCACAAGGGCGGGCACCCGCCGCAACACCTACCGTCCGGCCGTGGCCATGCTCGAGCGCGCGGTCGAGCCGCTCGGGCTCGACGAGCTCGAAGGGCTGTGCGATTCGCGCACGAGCGCGCAGCTGCACCTCCTTGCCAACCTCGCCGGGGGCCTCGAGGAGCGTGGCGTGCGGGTGCCGGTCCTGCGCGTGGCCGAGGGTGCGCTCGAAGCCGGGCCGCTGTCGTACCGGCACCCGCAGGCCCGTGGCGACCGCGGCCGGCTGCACGGCATCGTCCTCGGCCGCGTGCTCGTCGACGTGCCGGACGCCGTCCACGACACCGATCGCTCGCGTGCGGCCGCGCAGCTGGCCCAGCGCAGCCACGGCATGGACAGCGTCGTGGTGCTCGCCCCCGACGACGTAGCGGTCGCGCTCGACCGCTACGAGGAGCTCCGCGGCCGCTGATGGCGGTTCGTGCGGCAGTTCGTTCAGAAGACCGGAACGATCTGCCGCAAGAACCTCAGCGGTCGACCCTGAACGACCGGAGCGGCTCCCACAGCGGATCGGCCGTTGTGCGGTAGTCGTAGAGGCTGCCGCCCAGCGCACCCCGCTCGCTTGCGGCGCGGTGCATCGACTGCACGTCGCCGATCGAGGTGCCGTGGCCGATGCCACCCAGCGCGTGGACCGGCGCGTCGAGCCAACCGAGGTTGTGGCGCATGCGGTCGATGTTGGCTGCCGTGTAGACGTACGCGTCGCGCCACTGGCTGTCGGGCTTGCGGTTGGTCCAGTAGCTCATCGAGAGCCACACGTCGTAGCTCGACGCCAGCCCCCGCCACGGGAACCCCGGCCAGAACGCGGGGTTCACGTCCTCCATCAGCACCGGCTCCATGGGGATGGCCCCGATCACCTCGCCCGGCAGTGCCGCCCGAAGCGCCGCGCTCAGCTCGAGCAGGCGCCGGTTGCGCTCGTTGACGTCGGCCACCTTCCGCGACTCGATGTCGACGGCGATGCCGTCCACCGGCAGGCGCGAGATGGCGGCGAGCCGGCGCAGGTCGCTGGCGGGGTCCTCCAGGGTCGGGAGGTACCAGCCGACGACGAGCATGCCGCGGCTGTGGGCCTTGTCGATCAGGACCAGCAGCCGGTCCTGCTCGACCACGTCGGTCAAGCTGTCCCACTTCGACGCCTGGATGTACAGCGTCTGGACCCCAGCGCTGGCCATGCGGTCCACGGCCTCGACGCCAGCCGGCGGCGTCCCCTTGGCGTAGGTCCCCGACCAGTCATAGACGTCCAGCCATGACCCAAGGCCCCGGTAGGGGGCCATCTTGAAGCGGCGACCGACCGCCGTCGCGGCCCTGGCCACAGGTGCGGGGGCAGGGGCGGGCGCCGCTACGGGCGGCGGAACCGGTGCCGGGACGGGGGTAGGTGGCTCGACCGCGGGGATGGTCGGCGCCAGCACCTCGGGCCGCACCAGCCGGGCGATGGCCTCGGCCTCGATCGGGACGCGCGTGGGCGGTGCGGCGCGGTCGAGGCCCAGGTCAGAGCCCCCAGCGGCGCAGGCCGCGAGGGCGCAGAGGAGCACGAAGAGAGAAACCCGCCTGGTCGATCCCATGTCCCAGCTGTGTCAGCGACTGCACCCGAAGGGTGCGCTACTCCCCCGCTTGTTCGTCGTCGGCCTCGGTCTCGTCGTCGAACGCGCCGTACTTCCGGGCGATCGCCGCGTAGTCGTCTTCCTCGGGCTCGTCGGCAGTCTTGGTCTCGACCTCGCCCGCGAACAGGAAGTCCGGACCCGACTGCTTGAGCTTTCGCGCTTCTTCGAAGCGCCGATGGCGTCCCTTTTTCACGCGGACTCCCGGCGGATTGGCTCAGGTGTAAGGAAGCG